>DATEOT010000050.1:0-8870 GCA_035273795.1 Solirubrobacterales bacterium
CGCCGCCGGCACCGCCGCCTCCTCGGCCCGCTCGACGATCGGCGCCAGGGTCCCGTCGACGTCGGTGAGGATCGCCGTGCGGTCGGGCGCGCTGCGGAGCGGCGCCAGGCTCGCTGCCCAGTCGCCGCCCGCGGTCTCGGAGTCGATGGGCACGGCTCTAGTATCGCGAGATGACCGCCGTCGCGAGCCCGGACCACGCGATCTGGAAGCTGGCGGCGATCGCCACCGTCGCCGGCGCCTTCAGCGGCCTCTTCGGGGTGGGGGGAGGAACGATCATCGTGCCGCTGCTGATCCTCTGGTTCGGCTACGGCGAGCGCCTCGCCACCGGCACCAGCCTCGCCGCGATCATCCTCATCGGCCTCCTCGGCGCCCTCGCCCAGGGCGGGATCTACGGCAACGTCCACGTCGGCACCGGCCTCCTGCTGGCGATCCCCGCGGTCGTCGGCGTCGTGCTCGGCACCGCGATCCAGCAGCGGATCCCGCAGCGCGCCGTCTCCTACCTCTTCGCCCTGCTGCTGGTGGCGATGGCGGTGGAGCTGATCCTCTCGTGAGCGGAGATGGACATGGATGAGGTCGCGGCTGTCCTGATCTGCCTCTTCGGCGGCCTCACCGGCGGCCTCGTCGGCGTCGGCGGCGGCGTCCTCTTCGTCCCGGCGCTGACCGTCTTCATCGGCCTCAGCCAGGTCGAGGCGGAGTCGACGTCGTTGCTGATGATCGTCGTCGTCGCCATTGTTGGCGCCTACCGGCAGAACGGCTACGGCAACGTCCGCGTCCGCGAGGCGCTGATCATCGGCGCCCTCTCGCCGCTCGGCGTGCTGATCGGCGTCGTCATCTCCAACAACGTCTCCGAACGCCTCCTGCAGCTCTCCTTCGCGGCGCTGGCGCTGTTCATGGCGGCGCAGCTGGTGCACCGCGCGCGCTCGGCCTGAGCGGCCGCCGCTCGCCAGCCGCTTTAGCCCCATCGTCTACGCTCAGAAGCGTGGATTCACTCACCTGGGAAAGCGATCTGCCGCACCTCCGCTCGCCGGTGATGGTCTGTGCCTTTCGCGGCTGGAACGACGCCGCCGCGGCCGCCTCGACGGCGTTGACCGCGATCGCCAGCTCGCTCGACGCCGAGCTGATCGCCCAGATGGACCCCGAGGAGTACTTCGACTTCCAGTCGACGCGGCCGACGATCAGCATGGACGAAGGGCAGACCCGCCGGGTCGACTGGCCCGAGAACAACCTCTACGCGATCCAGATCCCGGCCGCCGACCGCGACCTGGTCCTGCTCGACGGAACCGAGCCGAACCTGCGCTGGCGCACCTTCTCGGAGACGATCGCGACCGCCGCCGACGCCCTCGGCGTCGAGATGATCGTCACTCTCGGGGCGCTGATCGCCGAGGTCTCGCACACGCTGCCGGTCCCGATCACCGGCCTCGCCTCCAGCACCGAGCTGGTCGAGGAGCTGGAACTGGAGCGCTCCAACTATGAGGGGCCGACCGGGATAGTCGGCGTCGTCCACGACCTCTGCCGCCGCAACGGAATCGATTCCGCCTCCCTCTGGGCCGCCGTCCCCCACTACGTCGCCGCGGTCCCCAACCCGAAGGCGGCCCTGGCCCTGCTGCGCCGGCTCGAGGGCCTGACCGGGATTGCCGTCGAGGCCGCCGAGCTGGAGGAGGAAACCGCCGACTACGAAGAGCAGATCGGCCGAGCCGTCGCTGCCAACCCGGAGATCGAGGAGCTGGTGAACCGGATCGAGGCCGAACAGTCGGACCTCCTCGACGGCGAGACGGAGGTTCCCAACGCCGACACCCTCGCCCGCGAGTTCCAGCAGTTCCTCCGCCAACGCGGCAAAGACTCCCCCTAAGCACTCTCCCTCAAAGTCAAAGCAGCACAGGACCATGCGCTCCGGCGCGGCGGGTCCTGTCCCCGATTTGGTCCCACCATCCCTCTCGGGATGGTCCCCCAAATCGGCGCCACCCCCCGCGAGGAATCTCTGCCCGAGGATCGGATCGTCTGAAGCCGACGCTCCTCCGGCGGGTGGCTCAAGTGTGGGGGTTACCGAGCATCCAGCGCAGGTGACCCCCATCAGCTTGAGACGGGTCCCGCCGGCCGGAGTGCATGGTCCTGCGGGGTTTTGAGCTGTTGTCAGCTCAAGCTTCGGCCGCCGGGCAGATGAGGCGGTAGTCGCACCAGCTGCAGACGGATGGTGAGGGGCGGGGCTCGAAGTCTTGGCTGAGAATGCCCTCGCCTACCTGAAGAACGGTGCGCTCCACTCGCTCGGCGTCGTCGGGCCGGGTCGGCGCCGGCACCTTCTCGGCGTCGAGCACGTAGTAGTAGCTGCCGGTCGCCGCCTCGATCCCCCAGGCCTCCCGCGCCGCCATCCGGTAGAGGGCCAGCTGCAGGTCGTCGTCGAGGTCCTCTTCGCTCTTGCGCTCGCCGGTCTTGTAGTCGATCAGCTCGTAGTCGCCGTCGGGCAGGCGGTCGACGCGGTCGACGCGGCCGCGGACGTGGTGGTCGCCGACCTTGAAGTCGAACTTCCGCTCCAGCCAGACCGGCTCGCCTTCGGACTCCCGCTCCCGTTCCCAGTAGAGGCGCAGCGCCTCGCGGGCGCGGTCGCGGAACTGCAGCTCGTCGTCGCTGGAGCCGAAGCCGGTTCGCCGCCAGCCCTGCTCGAAGAGCCGGTTGAGCACCCGCAACCCTTCCTCCGGGTTCTCCGGCGGTTCCTTGTGGAAGCGCTCGAGGACGTTGTGGAAGAGGATCCCGAAGCGCTGGTTGATCGTCGGCTCCTGCGGGATCCCGAAGACGCGCGCGAACTTGTACTTCAGCGGGCAGGTGAGGTAGAGCGAGAGGTCCGAGGCCGAGAGGCTGAGCATGCCGTCGCCGCGGCGCGGCAGGAAAGCCGCCAGGGAGGGCTCCTCGCGGGCCGCGACGAGGTCGAGCCGGTGGCCGCGCTCGCGCTCGGAGTCGAGCAGGTAGGCATCGAGCGAGGAGGCATCGAGCTCGGCCTGCTGCTCGGGCGTCGCCACCTGGCGCAGCAGCCCGTTCACCGCCTCGATCGCCTCCGCCGTCGTCTCCTCGCCCGGTCGCTGCGCCAGCGCCGCCAGCTTCAGCAGCTCGAGGTAGCGGGCGATCGCGCGGGTGACGTCGAGGGCGGTGTCGAGCCGCGGCTCGGAGAGCTCGCGCCCGGCCCGCCAGGAGTCCTCGAGGACCTGCTCGCGCAGCGCGCGGTAGGTGGCGTGCAGCCCCTCGGCGGGCCCGAACAGCTCCTCCTCGTGCAGCTCCTCCTCGGCACCCGCGGCCTCCAGCGCCTGCTCGTAGTAGCGGGAGGGGCGGGCGGCCTCTCCCTCGCTGCCGCGCTCCAGGCGCGAGAGGACGAGCCCGGCGCGCGCCGGGCGGCCGAGCTGCTCCCACTCGCCCTCTTCCTCGAGGCCGAGGACGAAGACGTGGTCGAAGCCGAGGCCCTTCACCGCGCCGATCGCCATCACGTTGACCGCGCCGGGGGAGCGCGGCCCCTCGACCTCCTCCCCCTCGACCCCCGCCTCGGCCACGGCACTCAGGTAGGCGACGAAGGCGCGGGTCGAGCCGTGCGGCTCGCGCCGGGTCCAGGCGGTCGCCAGCTCGGCCAGCTGGGAGAGCCCGAGCAGGCGCTCGGCCACCTCCGGCTGGGCGGCGAAGAGGCGCTGCCGCCGCAGCCCCACCTGCTCGATCAGGCGCCGCACGAAGACGTCCGCCCGCCGTTCCTCCATCACCCTCGCGGCGGCGTTGTAGTGCTTGAGGAAGCTCCCGATCCGTTCCCGCGCCTCGGGCTGGAACTGCGGGCTGTCGAGGGCCGCTTCGCAGGCGGCGACCATGTCGAGCTTGCGCCGCCGCGCGATCGTCGTCAGCCGCGCCAGGTCGCCTGAGCGCAGCTCCACCGGCGGCCGGGTGAGGGCGCGGGCGGCGGCGGCCGAGTCGTCGGGGTCGGCCAGCACCCGCAGCCAGGCGATCGCGTCGCGCACCTCCGGCCGCTGGAACAGAGCCGTCGGGCCGGAGAGGTGGAACGGAATCCCGCGCTCTTCCATCGCCGCGGCGACCGCGCCGCCCTGCTGGGCGGGATCGGCGACGAGGACGCAGATCTCGTCGGCGGTCGAGCCGGCGGCGACCAGGTGCTCGACGGCGCGCGCCACCGCCTGCGCCTGCGCCCGCTCGTTGCTGCAGCGCCAGAAGCTCAGCCGCGGGTTGCGGAAGCGCTCCTCGAGGGAGGTTCGCGCGCCGTTGGGATGAGCCTCGGCGAACCACTCCTCAGGGGCGCCGGCCTCGAGCGTGAAGACCTGGTTCGGGTTGTCGGCGGCGAGCGATTCGAGCACCCCGCGCTGGGCCGCGCTCGCCTCCTCGAGCTCGTCGACCATCAGGTAGCGGAAGCGCTCGGCGACCTGCCCCCGCACGTCCGGTCGCTCGACCAGCAGGCAGTCGAGGGCGAGGAAGACGTCGCCGCGATCGAGGCTGCCGGACTCGGCGAGGATGCGGTCGTGGGCTGCGTAGAGCTCGGCGAACTCGAGCTCGCGGCGCTGCGCCTCCCGCCCCGCCTCGTCCGCGGGCTGCGCCTCCCGCGCACGCTCCGAGAGAGTGGTCGGCCCGACCCGTTCCGCCTTCAGGGCGTCGATTCGCGCCAGCAGCCGCGCCAGCAGGCCGGTCGGGTTGCCGCGGATCTCGTGGCGGCGCAGCGGCAGCCGGTCGAGCCGGTCGAGCAGCATCGCCAGTCGCTCGGCGCGGCCGAGCACGTCGAAGAAGGGGTCTAGCCCCGCCTCGTCTGAGTGCTCGCGGAGGATGCGCTCGCCGATCGCGTCCCAGCTTCCGATCCAGAGCTCCTCGAAGGAGCCCGGCAGCAGCGCCTCGCAGCGCTCGCGCAGGCGCGCCGCCGTTGCCTGGCGGGAGGCGATCATCAGCACGTTCTCCGGCCGCGTCCCCTCCCGCGCCAGGTGGGCGAGCCGCTGGGCGAGCAGCTCGGTCTTGCCGGTGCCGGCGGCGCCGACTATCAGCAGCGGCCCGTCCCCGTGGGCGAGCGCGCGCTGCCGCCCCGAGGCGGCGCTGGCGAGGGTGGGCTGGTCCTCGGGCATCGCTCAAAGCTAGCCGCTGGGTACCCTGGGGTCGATGGACGTCCTCTCCGCCGACTGGCCGGCGATCTGCCGCCGCATCGTCGCCGCCCAGCGCCCGATCTTCGAGCAGGCCCGGACGAGCGAGGAGCGCACCGTCTACGAGGGCATCGGCGAGGGCGGGGACCGCACCCTGGTGATCGACCGCCGCTGCGAGGATGTCGTCTTCGCCGAGCTGGAGAAACTGGCGGAGGGCGGCGCCTCCTTCGTCGCCGTCTCCGAGGAGCGCGGCGAAGTCACCTTCGGCTCAGGGGGGGAGCAGCGGGTGGTGATCGACCCCATCGACGGCTCGCTCAACGCCCGTCGCACGATCCCCTCCTTCGCGGTCTCGATCGCCGTCTCCTCCGGTCCCTCGATGGCCGACGTCGAGTTCGGCTTCGTCCACGACTTCGGCGCCGACGAGGAGTTCGTGGCGAGCCGCGGGGACGGGGCCCAGCTGAACGGGTCTCCGGCGCGGGTCTCGGCCGAGGCCGAGCCGCTCGAGGTCGTCGGCGTCGAGTCGGCCGAGCCCGAATGGTCGCTGCCCGCCTTCGAGGCCCTCGCCGGCAAGGTCTTCCGCCTCCGCGTCGTCGGCGCGATCGCGATCTCGGCGGCCTACGTCGGCGCCGGCCGCTTCGACGCGATGCTCAGCCTTCGCTCCTGCCGCTCGGTCGACGCCGCCGCGGCGCAGCTGATCGTGCGCGAGGCCGGGGGGGAGGTCGCCTTCGGCGGCGGCGAGCTCTCCGAGGCGATGCTCGACCTCGAGTCGCGCTACCCGATGGCCGCCGGCAACGGCGAGAACGGTCTCGCCACGGTGCGTGCCGCGCAGCTCGCCAAAACGGCATAGCCCTCCTGTAACCGCAGACGCCAAGCAGTTTAAGAACGTGTGTTCCTACGAACTTATGTTCGCTACACTCGGGCACTTCCCCCAGCCCCAAACCGAAACTGAAGAGGTGTTTTCTTCTCATGGCTGAAGCAAAAAGCAACGGCAGCAAAAACAAAACTCAGGCGAAACGCGCCACCACCGAAGCGAAAAAATCAGCGGCCAAAACCGCCAAAGCTTCGAAACGCGCGGCGACCAAAGCCGCCGCCGCTGAGAAAAACCAGGTCAAGTCCGTCGTCGAGACCGCCGTCGACGTCCCCGTCGGCGTCGTCCTCAGCGTCAGTGACCGCGTCTCCGAGCTGGTCGAGCCCTGGACCGACCGCAGCAAGGCGCAGCGGCAGGTCAAGAGCTACCGTAGCTCCGCCCGCAAATCGCTGAAACGGACCGAGCGCCGCGGCACCACCGCCCGCCGCAAAGCGATCAGCGAGGCCCGCAAAGCCCGCAACCAGGTCGAGCGCGAGGCTCGCAACCGTCGCCGCAACGTGGAGACCACGGTCAAGCGCAACCGCAGCGAGGTCGAGCAGCGCGTCCGCAAGGCGATCGAGGAGCAGGCCTCCCGGGCGACCGCCGTCACCGGCACCGCCCAGGCCGTCGTCGGCACTGTCAGCAGCCAGCTGGCTTCGCTCCGCTAGACCTCTAGCGACCCGTCACCAGTACCGGCCGCGAGGCGCTTGGTCCATAGGGCCAGCCCTCGCGGCCTTTTACGTAGGCGCGGAATCCGAAGCGGACGCCGCGGCTGTCGTCGTCGCTGAAGCGGTAGGCGTAGCGGAAGCGGCCGCGGCGGTCGGTCTCGACCGTGCGGAACTCGCTCCATCCGCCGCCGCGGAAGCGGAACTGCAGCTCGACCGGGAGGCCGGCAAGCGCGGCTCGTTCCACTCCTGGCGCCGCGACCCTGCCGGCGAAGACGACGGGCGCGCCGCCAACCCGCGCGGTGGTCGCCGAAGCGCGCATGCGGACTGTGGCCGGGACCTCGAGCCAGGAGCTCTCGCTGGAGGCGCGGCCCATCGTTCGGTTGCCGGCGAAGGTCGCGATTACCTCCCTGCTCGGGCCGGGCTTGAGCCGGATCGAGAACCTGCCGTCGGCGCGGGTGCGGACGAGGCTGGTTCGCCGCGAAGCCTTCGAGCCAGGTGCGAACGTCTCGGTGACCGCAATCTCCTGCCCTGCCACCAGCCCGCCCCTGAGGACTCCCGCGAAGCGGAGACGGGAAAGCCTGCCCGCCAGCTCGACCGGCGTCTTCAGCGGGCTGGGGAGGACCATCCTGCCGCCGCCGACGCGGCGGGTGCCGCTGCCGGCGTTGCCGGCGGCGTCGAAGCCGGTGGCGAGGAGCTCGTACAGGCCGGGTGGGTAGGAATCGGAGTCCCAGCGCGCGACCAGTTTCGCTCCAGCAACCTGCGTCGGCAGTTGCTCGAAGCGAGCCGCCGTCCCAGCCGGGCGAATGGCGATCGAACCGCGCTCGCCGCTGGGGCCGGAGAGGGAATCGGCGACGAAGGCTTCCACCCGCTCGGGCTCGCTCGGGTCCTGGGCGGCGGCAAAGGCGACCGTCGGCGGGTCTTCGTCGATCCTGATCGCGGCGTCGCGCGACTCCGCGACGTTGCCGGCGGCATCGCGGGCGAAGTAGGCGACCGAGTGGATGCCGCTGCCACTGACCCACGCGCTCGCCCTGCCGCCGGGACTAGTCGTCGCGGCGGCGCCGTCGACCGCGAGCGCCGTAAAGGGTCCAAGCGGGCCCGCCGCCGCCATCCCGGAAAGCGGATCGTCCGCCATCGCCGTCACCTGCACCGGCCCGTTGCTCCAGCCGGCGGGGACGCCGGGCAGCGAGACGAGGGGCGGATTGCCGTCGACCCGGACCGTGGCGGTCGAGACCGCGGAGGGGACGCCGGTGCCTGAGACCGCTACCGCCCGCACGAAGTTGACGCCCTCGGGGAGGGTGCCGAGGGAGATCGAGCCCCCAGGCGCACTGGCAAGGTCGATCTCCGACGCTTCGCAGCGGGTCGGGCTGGCGCAGGGTGAGCTGCCGCCGCCACGGTCGACCGAGACTGCGTAGCCGCGGATGCCCGAGAGCGGTAGCGGGGCCGGAGGGGGACCGATCTCCAGGATCGCGGCCTCCACTCCCAGGACCCAGCCAGGCGGCGGCAGCGGCGCCGGGGCGGCAGGAGCGCTGTTGTCGAAGCGCACCGTCGCGCTCGAGTGGGGGCCGTGCCGCCCGAGCTCGTCCTGGAGCCAGGCTTCGAGGGTGTAGATCCCCGGTTTCGAGGGAGCCATGAACGGGTCCGAGAAGTCCTCCAGCAAGCTTCCCCACCTTCTCATCAGCTCACCCCGCGAGTCGTAGAGACGGTAGGCGGCTGCGATCGGCTGGCCCGGCGGCGGCAGCGGCTCCCATTCGAACCGAATCAGTGGGTCGGCATGCCAAGAGGCTTCGTCTTCGATCCGCAGCTCACCGGCCGAGAGGGCCTTCGCCACGGGGGCGCCCACGGCCAGCAGCCCCACGGTCGCCAGGACCGCGGCGAGCGCCCAAAGCCACCCGGGCCTCATGGCCCGAACTCCCCTGCCGGGCTTCCGCCGCCGGAGCTCGGAACCGGCGCCGGTTCCGAGACCGGTTCGGGGGCGGGCGGTGGTTCGTATTCGAGCGCTTCGCCGCTGACCGGGACGGGTTCGACGGGGATCGGTTCGCTTTCGGCCGGCGCCCCCGCGTCGGCGCGCGGCAGGTCTCTGTCGGGTTTTGACTTCGGCTGGGGCTCCGGCACGACGGGCTCCGGCGCGTATTTCACCCTCGGCGTCGGGGTCTGAGGTGCGGGCAGGTCCGCCAGGCGCCGCTCCTCTTGCCGTGGGCGCTCGCGCTCCGCCGAGAGGTCGAGGGGCGACGGGAGGACGCCGCCGGCGACGCAGGCCGC
>DATEOT010000051.1:0-53542 GCA_035273795.1 Solirubrobacterales bacterium
CCGTAGCAAGCGGGTCCGGGCTCGGCACCGGCCGACCGTGGGCCAACCCGCAGCGCGCCGCCGCTGTCGCGCCAGCCGATCGAGCCGCCGCCGGCGCCGACGGTGTGGACGTCGACCATCGGCAACTGGATCGGCCGGCCGCCGATCTTGCGTGAGTCGGTGCGCCGGACCTCACCTCCCTCGACGACGCAGACGTCGCAGGAGGTGCCGCCCATGTCGAAGCCGAGGGCGTTGCCGTCGCCGCTCAGCCGGGCGAGCAGGCCGGCGCCGACGGCTCCTCCCGCCGGTCCCGAGAGGACGGTCGAGGCGCCTTCCCGCGCCGCCTCTGCGGCGGGGGCGACGCCGCCGGAGGAGCGCATGACCAGCGGCTGCGGCAGGCCGGCCTCTCCAGCGGCCTCGCCGAGGTGGCCGAGGTAGCGGCCGAGCAGTGGGCTGAGGTAGGCGTCGATCACCGTGGTCGAGCAGCGCTCGTACTCGCGGAAGCGCGGCAGCACCTCATGCGAGGTCGAGACGTGGACGTCCGGCAGGCGCCGGCGGAGGCGTGCGGCGATCTCGCGCTCGTGGCTCGGATCGAGGTAGGAGAAGAGGAGGCAGACGGCAACCGACTCGGCGCCGCCGGCTTCGACCGCCGCCGCCAGCCGCTCGGGCTCGTTCTCCTCGAGCGGCTCCACGACCCCTTCCGGGCCCATCCGCTCCGCCGCCTCCAGGCGCAGCTCCGCTTCGACCAGCGGGGCCGGCTTCGGCGCGCAGAGCCGGTAGAGGTGGGGGCGGTCCTGGCGGCCGATCTCGAGCAGGTCGGCGAAGCCACGGGTCGCGACCAGCGCCGTCCGCGCCCCCCGTTCCTCCAGCAGCGCGTTGGTGCCGACGGTCATCCCGTGGGCGAAGACCTCGACCTCCTCGGCGCTCGCACCGGCTCGCTCCAGGACCTCCTCCACCGCTTGCATCACTCCCGCCGACTCCTCCCGCGGCGTCGTCGGCACCTTCGCGGTGTGGACGGCGCCGCCGGCGAGCAGGACGGCGTCGGTGAAGGTGCCGCCGACGTCGACTCCAAGAAGCACCTAGTGCCACTGCTCCTCGGTGACGCTGCCGTCGGGATGAACGACGACGTGGATGCCGTCGAGCGCGTGGTTCATGTCCGGCGCGTCGCGACGCAGGTGGCCTCCGCGCGACTCGCGACGGTCGAGGGCGCTGGCGCCGATCGCCCGTGCCAGCGGATACGGGTTGGAGATCAGCCGCGCCAGATCGTCCGGGTTGCGCATCGGCCCGGCGTAGCGCCAGACCGCGTCGCGCGTCTCGTCGCTCGGGGCCTCGAAGCGCCACCCGGGGGGCCGGGGTCTGCTCGAGGGCGGTTCCTCCTCGACCGCCGCCGCCGCGGCCCGGCCGCCGAAGACGAAGCACTCGCTGAGCGAGTTGGAGGCGAGCCGGTTGGCGCCGTGGAGGCCGGTGCAGGAGCACTCGCCGACCGCGTAGAGGCCCGGCAGCGAGGAGCGGCCGTCGACGTCGACGACGATGCCACCCATCGTGTAGTGGGCGGCGGGGGTTACCGGGACGGGTTCGCCGCGAGGATCGAGCCCTGCCTCCGCGAGCGAGGCGAAGACGTTGGGGAAGCGCGCCGGGTCGATCTCGCGGAGGTCGAGGTGGACTACCGAGAGACCGTCGACCCGCATCTTCTCCAGGATCGCCGCCGTCACCGCGTCGCGCGGCGCTAGCTCGTCGGTGAAACGCTTGCCGTCGGCACCGAGCAGCTTCGCTCCCTCGCCCCGGATCGCCTCGGTGATCAGGACCCCGTCGTGGGGCGTCCCCGGCATCGCCAGGGCGGTCGGGTGGAACTGGCAGAACTCGAGGTCGGCGAGGTCGGCCCCGGCGAGCGAGGCGAGCACCGGGCCCGCCCCGATCGCGCCGCGTGGATTGGTCGTCCGTCGCCACAGGGCCGCCGCCCCGCCGGTGGCGAGGATCGTCGCCGCCGCCGCCACCGGGCCGGCGTCGCTCACCACCCCGTGGCAGCGCTCGCCGTCGCTCCAGAGTGCCAGCGCCGAGGTCCGCTCCATCACCTCGATCCGCTCCTGGGCGGCGACCATCGCCGCCAGCTTCGAAGTCAGCTCGTAGCCGGTCTGGCTGCCGCCGGCGTGGACGATGCGGCGGTGGGTGTGGCCGCCCTCGAGCCCGAGCGCCAGCCGCCCCTCGTGGTCGACGTCGAAGACGACGCCGCGGGCGATCAGGTCGCGGACCGTCTCCGGCGCCTCCTCGACCAGGACCCGGACCGCCGAGGTGCGGCAGAGGCCGCGGCCGGCGGCGATCGTGTCGGCGGCGTGCAGATCGGGCGAGTCGTCGGGTTCGAGCGCCGCGGCGAGCCCGCCCTGGGCCCAGTAGCTGGCGCTCTGCGAGAGCGGGGTGCGGGAGACGAGGCAGACACGGGCGTCGTGCTCGGCCGCCCGCAGCGCGCTCCAGAGGCCGGCGGCGCCGCCGCCGATCACGGCGACGTCGAACTCGCTCGGCGCCTCTATCGTCCCTCGGCCTCTCGGCGCAGCGAGTCGAGCTGTGACTGCAGCCAGCTCGCGGCACCCTCGCGGGCGCGGGCCAACTCGTCGGCGATCGTCTCCTCGGCCACGTCGGCGCGTCGCTCGGCGGCTTCGACCCGTTTCTCGGCCGTCTCCACCTGCGCCTCGATCTCGCCCAGCCGCTCCTCGGCCGCGGCCAGGGCTTGCTCCTTCTCCTCGCGCTCGCGCTCGAGGTCGGCTTCCAGCGCCTTGATCTCCCCTTCGGCTCGCTTCTTGGCTTCGGCGGCGAGCGTCGCCGCCTCCTCCAGCCGGCGCTCCGCCTCGCGGATCCGCTCCTCGAGGCTGTCTCCGGCTGCACCCGTCTCAGCGCTCATCGCGTCTCAATCTAATTCAAGACCGCGCGGTAGGCCTCGATCACCCGCTCCGCCATCCCAGAGGCCGAGAGCGTTGCCGCCCGGGCGGCGCCGTCGACACGGGGGTCGGCTTGCTCCAGGTGTCGGCGTGCGACCGCCGTCCAGGTCGCGACGTCGAAGGGGGCGCAGAGGCAGCCGTCGATCCCCCGCAGGGCGTAGGGAGCGATGCCGACGTCGGTCGAGAGCACCGGCACGTCGCAGGCGAGCGCCTCGACCGCGGCCATGCCGAAGCCCTCGTATTCGGAGGTGACGAGGACGGCGTTGGCGGCGTTGAGCCAGAGCGGCATCCGCTCGGGCTCGATCGAGCCGCCAGTGAGGAGGTCGGCGTCGCAGGCGGCGGCGACCTCGGCGGCGCGGTCGTGCCGCTTCTCGGGCCGGGCGGGATTGGCGGGGAAGAAGAGGTAGCTGCCGGCGGGGTCGAGGCCAAGCGCGCGCCGCGCCTCCGCCCGTGGACTCGGCCCGAAGCGACTGAGGTCCGGCCCGCAGGGAAGCACCGCCGAGCCCGGGACCGCGGGCAGCCCGGGGCGTCCGTCCTCCGGCTCGAACAACGCCCGCGAGACCCCGGCTACGAGGTCGACCCGCCAGGCCAGCCGGCGCGAGAGGTGGCCGACCAGGTGGTGACGAACGTCGGTGCCGTGGAAGGTGACGATCAACGGGGTCGCGCCGGCCAGCCTCGCCACCCATCCCGCCAGCCCGTAGTGGGCATGGACGAGGTCGAACCGCTCCCGCCACAGCAGCGCCCGCAGGCGGCGGGTCGCCGGCAGGTACTCGCTGCGGCCGGGAGGGAAGGCAAAGAGATCGACGTCGACGCCGCGTCGGCGCACCTCGTCGACTTGGTCTCGCACCCAGCGCCCCCGCTGCGGCGCCGCCTCGTCGGGCATGAAGTTGGTGACGACGAGGACGCGCACGACGGCAGGGTATATCCGCCTCGGCAACCGGGTAGACGGGGCGTCAAGTGCGAGAGAAACGTCCCCCCGCCGCCGCCCTGGCCCTCGGAGGCCTTACCGCCGTTTTGATCGGCGCCGGTCTCGCCTTCCTGGTCGGCTATCTGATTGGGCACGAGACCGGGCCGGAGAAGACCGTCACCGAGAGCGTCGCCGTCCGTGCGGCCGCCCCGGGGGGCGAGGCGGTCGGGAACATCGTTCCGGCCCCCGCCTTCACCGCCGAGCAACTGGCCGCCGACCCGAAGGAGAACTGGCTCACCAACGGCGGCTCGCTCTCCAACGCCCGCTACTCGCCGCTCGACGAAATCGACACCGAGAACGTCGAGGATCTAAAAGGCGTCTGGATGACCCATCTCAACGGCTCCGGCGAGGCGACCAAATACTCGGCCGAGGCGCAGCCGATCGTCTGGGAAGGGGTGATGTACGTCGTCACCGGCGCCGACGACGTCTTCGCGGTCGACGTCGAGACCGGGAAGAAGCTCTGGGTCTACGAAGCGAAGCTGCCGCCGCAGATAGACACGATCTGCTGCGGCTGGACCAACCGCGGCGTGGCGCTGGGCGAGGGGATGGTCTTCCTCGGCCAGCTCGACGGCACCCTCGTCGCCCTCGACCAGATGACCGGCAAAGTGAAATGGAAAACCGCGATCGGGAAATGGCAGAACGGCGAGACGATCACCAACGCGCCGCTCTACTACAACGGCCGCGTCTACACCGGCCTCTCCGGCGGCGAGTTCGGGATCCGCGGCCGGCTCACCGCGGTCGATGCCAAGACCGGGAAAATCGACTGGAAATTCTGGGCGATCCCGGGGCCGGGCGAAGACGGCCACGAGACCTGGGAAGGCAACAACGACGCCTGGAAACGCGGCGGCGCGCCGATCTGGAACACCCCCGCGGTCGACCCGGAACTGAACATGCTCTACCTCTCGACCGGCAACGCCTCGCCTGACCTCAACGGCAGCGGCCGGCCGGGCGAAAACCTCTTCGCCGCCTCGATCGTCGCGATCGACGCCGAGACCGGCAAGCACAAATGGCACTTCCAGCAGGTCCACCACGACATCTGGGACTACGACGCGCCCAGCCCGGTCGTCCTCTGGAACGCCGAGGTCGACGGCGAGGAGGTCAAGGGCCTGAGCCAGCCGGGGAAGACCGGTTGGCTCTACATGCTGAACCGCGAAACCGGCGAGCCGGTGCACGGGATCGTCGAGCGGAAAGTCCCGCAGGACAAAAAACAGCAGGCGACCTGGGCGACCCAGCCCTACCCGCTGACCGAGCCGTTCGCTCCGCACACGGTCACCGAAGGGCAGGTGGAAGAGATCAAAAAGCTTTCGGAAGGGATCGTCGGCAAAGGCATCAAAATCGAAGGGGGCGAGATCTTCGACCCCTTCAACAAAAACGCGAAAGTGATCGCGCCGGGGCCGAGCGGCGGGACCAACTGGCCGCCTTCGAGCTACAACCGCAACACCGGAGATGTCTATATCTGCGGCATCTCCAGCTACGCGGGCTTCATGACCGAAGGGCTGAAAAAACACACCGTCGGCACCACCTACCTCTCCAGCGTCTTCACCCTGACCGGGTTCGGCACCTATGACGGCACGCTCACTGCCCAGGACGTCAACACCGGCGAGATCGAGTGGCAGAAGGAATTCGAGGGCGAATCTTGTTACAGCGGCACCGTCACCACCGCCGGCGGCCTCGTCTTCATGGGCCGCAGCAACGGGGAGCTGACCGCCTTCGACGCCGAGAGCGGCGAGGAACTGTGGTCGTTCCAAACCGGTGCCGGCGCCAACAACACGCCGAGCGTGTTCGAGTGGGAGGGCAAGCAGTACCTCGCCTTCTACGCCGGAGGCAACTCGCTCGCCGCCAGCGCCCACGGCGACAACCTCTGGCTCTTCTCGCTCGATGGCGAGCTCGAGGAGCTCGAGGGCGGCGGCAAAGGCGAGCAGGGCCAGCACGCCGGCGAGGAGACCCCGCAGGGTGAGGTCGAGCAATCGGAAGGCTCACCGGAGGAAGCGGCCGGCGGTGGCACCGAAGGCAAAGAAGACGTCGAAGAAGAATCGGCCGGCGGCGATCCGATGGCCGGAAAGACGATCTACTCGGAAAACTGCTCCGTCTGCCACGGCGCCAGCGGCGGCGGCGGCAACGGCGGCCCCTCGCTGAAAGGCGCGCCGAAAGCGAAAAGCCTGAACGCGGCGATCGAACAGATCACCGAAGGCGGCGGCGGGATGCCGGCCTTCGCCGAACTCCTTTCCAGCAAGGACATCGAAGACGTGGCGGCCTACGTCGTCGAATCGATCAACGGCAAATAGGGTTCCGGAGGTGTCCTCCGCGCCGATCCGAGCCAACGACTACCTCGCGCTCGACGCCCTCCTCTCCGACGAGGAGCGCGACATCCGCGACACCGTCCGCGCCTTCGTCCGCGACAAGGTCGTGCCGAACGTGGGGGAGTGGTTCGAGCAGGCGACCGTGCCGATCGCCGAGCTGGCGCCGGAACTGGGCAAGCTCGGCGTGCTGGGCATGCATCTGCAGGGCTATGGCTGCGCCGGGGCCAGCGCCACCGCCTACGGCCTCGCCTGCATGGAGCTGGAGGCGGGGGACAGCGGCATCCGCAGCCTCGTCTCGGTCCAGGGCTCGCTGGCGATGTACGCGATCTGGCGCTGGGGCTCGGAGGAGCAGAAACAAGCGTGGTTGCCGCGCATGGCCTTAGGGGAGGTGATCGGCTGCTTCGGCCTGACCGAGCCCGACGCCGGCTCCGACCCCGGCTCGATGCGGACGCGGGCGCGACGCGACGGCTCCGACTGGATCCTGCACGGGCAGAAGATGTGGATCACCAACGGCTCGGTATCCGAGGTGGCGGTGGTCTGGGCCCACACCGACGAGGGTGTGCGCGGCTTCCTCGTTCCCAAGGGGACCAAGGGCTTCACCACCCAGGACATCCACAAGAAGCTCTCGCTGCGGGCTTCGATCACCTCCGAGCTGCTGCTCGACGACGTAAGGCTGCCGGCCGACGCCGTCCTGCCCGAGGTGAGCTCGCTGAAAGGGCCGCTCTCGTGCCTGAACGAGGCGCGCTACGGGATCGTCTGGGGCGCCGCCGGGGCCGCCCGAGCCTGCTACGAAGCGGCGCTCGAGTACGCCACCGAGCGGGTCCAGTTCGACCGCCCGATCGCCTCCTTCCAGATCCAGCAGCAGAAGCTGGCGCAGATGGTGCTGGAGGTGAACCGGGCGACGCTGGTGGCGATGCACCTGGGGCGGATGAAGGACGAGGGAACGCTGCGACCCGAGCACGTCAGCCTCGGCAAGCTCGGCAACGTCGACGGCGCCCTCGAGGTGGCGCGGACGGCCCGCCAGGTGCTCGGCGCCAACGGCGTCACCCTCGAGTACCCGGTGATCCGGCACATGAACAACCTCGAGTCGGTCGTCACCTACGAGGGGACCGCCGACGTTCACGCGCTTGTCATCGGCGGCGCCGTGACCGGGATCCAGGCCTTTCGCTGACGCCCTGGTTTCCTAAATTGCTTCGCGGGTATTTGACCGCTCGTCAGTCGCGGGTGGGATCCCGAAGCAGAAGGGAAACATGGAGGCGAGCGGCGATCCATCTTTGGTTCTGGTCGAGCAGCACGAGGCCCTGCGCGACGGCCTGGCCGTGCTGCTGGAAAGGCGCGGCTTCGAGATTCGAGGTTGCGCGACCAACGCCGCCCGGGGGGAAGAGGTGATCGCGCAGCGCCATCCGGACGTCGTCGTCGTCGGCGTCGACCTTCCCGACGAGCGGGGTACCGAGCTCGTCCGGCGACTGAGCGAGCAACCGCCCTGCCCGAAGTTCGTCATCTACACGGGCCTCGACGACCCCGATCTGCTCGAGGCCGCGTACCGCAGCGGCGCCAAGGGCTTGGTGGCGAAGCCGGGCGGCCTCCCCGTCCTGGTCGACGCGTTACGCGAGGTCGGCCGCGGCGGCCGCTACTTCGATCGCAGCTTCGTCTCGAAAAAGGACGACGGGTCGGCGCCGCGGAGGACGATCAGCCATCGCGAGTCGGAGATCCTGGGCATGCTCGCCAAGGGCCTGACGGGTGAGGAAATCGCCCGGCGGCTGGTTCTCTCCCCGGAAACCGTTCGCACCCATATCCGCAACGCGATGGAAAAGCTGAACGCCCGTACGCGAATCGAGGCCGTGGTCAAAGCGCTGGAGCAAGAAGAGATCCAAACGGCATGAAGTCACAGAGTTGTTGAACCCTCGGCGCGCTCTTGGCGCTCTCGCGTCTTGCTCGGTATTCCGGCCCGCCTGAGCATCCCGCTCTCCTCGAATCGAACCAAGGAGGCAAACGATGTTCTACGCGCTGATGGGCTTTCTGCACGCCGCGATCCACCGCCGGGTGAACGAAATCCGACGGCTGGCGGGGGAGCGGGGGCAGGGGACGGTCGAGTACGTCGGCCTGATCCTGCTCGTCTCGCTGCTGATGGTGGGAATGGTGGCTGCGATGAAGGGGTTCAACGGCAGGCAAGGGACGGAGCTGGCCGACGTGATCGTCAACAAGATCAAGGAGGCGGTCGACAAAGTCGCTTTCAAATAAGGGCATGTCGCTTTTGTCCTCTGGCAGGGGGCAAAAGCGACACCTGCCTCTCGCATGAAACACTCGCTCGATGCCAGCTTCTCGCAGCTACGACAGGGCGCCGGCCGACATCCGGCCGGTGACGATCGATCCGGGCTTCGTCTCCAGCGCCGCCGGGTCGGCTCTGATCTCGCTCGGCCGCACCCGGGTTATCTGCACCGCCTCGGTTCAGGAGCAGGTGCCGCGCTGGATGACGGGCAAGGGGAAAGGCTGGGTCACGGCCGAGTACGCGATGCTGCCCGCCTCCACCGGCGACCGCAAGCAGCGCGACATCTCCAAGGGAAAACAGGACGGGCGCGGGGTCGAGATCCAGCGCCTGATCGGCCGCTCGCTGCGCGTCGTCGTCGACTTCAAGGCGATGGGCGAACGCAGCGTCTACGTCGACTGCGACGTGCTCGAAGCCGACGGCGGCACCCGCTGCGCGGCGATCACCGGCGGCTACGTGGCGCTGCGTCAGGCCTTCCAGAAGCTGGTCGACAAGGGGGCGCTGGGGGCGCTGCCGCTGACCGGCTCGGTGGCTGCGGTCAGCGTCGGTCTCGTCAACGGCCGCGCCCTCTGCGACCTCGACTATGGCGAGGACTCCAACGCCGAAGTCGACGCCAACGTGGTGATGACCGGCGACGGCGGCCTGGTCGAGGTGCAGGCGACCGCGGAGCGCACCCCGCTCTCGCGCGCCTCGCTCGACGAGCTCCTGGGGCTCGCCGAGATGGGGATCGGGCGCCTGCGGGAGGTGCAGGAGCGGGCGGCATGATCCTCGCCACCCGCAACGATCACAAGGTGCGGGAGGTGGCGGAGCTGTTGCCGGGGGTGGACCTGAAGCCGCTTCCGGCCGAGGTGGAGATGCCGCCGGAGACGGGGGACAGCTTCGAAGCCAACGCGCTGATCAAGGCCCGCGCCGCCCGCGCTGCCACCGGCGAGGTCACCATCGCCGACGACTCCGGGATCGAAGCCGCCGACCTCGCTGGCGCCCCGGGAATCTTTTCCGCTCGCTACGCGGGCGAGGGGGCCAGCGACGAGACCAACCTGGCGAAGCTGTTGCGCGAAGTCGACGCGGCTGCGGGCGAGCGCCGCGCCGCCTACGTCTGCGCGATCGCCTTGATCGACGCGGAGGGCCATGAGTACGTGTTCGAAGCGCGCTGCGAGGGAACGCTGCTGCGCGAGCCCCGTGGCAGCGGCGGCTTCGGCTACGACCCGGCCTTCGTCCCCGACGAGACCGGGCGCAACGACGATCGGACGATGGCCGAGCTTCCGCCCGCGGAGAAGAACGCGATCAGCCACCGCGGCAAGGCGGTGCGGATGCTCGCGCGGCACCTGGGCCTGGAGGCCGAGGCGGGGCCATGATCCGCAGCAAAAGCGGCGCCGCCGCGCTCTCGATCGCCTCCAACTCGATCCTGATCGCGCTCAAGCTCGCCGCCGGCGCCATCACCGGCTCGATCGCGATCATCACCGAGGCGATCCACTCGCTGATCGACCTCGTCGCCTCGGTCATCGCCTTCATCTCCGTCCGCAAAGCGGACGAACCCGCCGACGAGGAGCACCCCTACGGCCACGAGAAGGTCGAGAACCTGGCGGCGAACATCGAGGGGATCCTGATCCTGGTCGGCGCCGCGGTGATCGTCTACGAGGCGACCCACCGGCTGGTCGCCGGCTCCTCGGTCGAATCGCTTGGCGTGGGCATCGCTGTGATGGGCTTCTCCGTCGTCGCCAACCTGGCCGTCTCGGCCAACCTCTACCGCCAGGCGCGGATCCACGAATCGCCGGCGCTGGAGGGCGACGCCGCCCACCTGCGCACCGACGCGATGACTTCGGCCGGCGTCCTCGTCGGCCTTGCCTTGGTCGAGATCACCGGCGCCGCCGCCTTCGATTCGATTACCGCCCTCCTCGTCGCCGGGGCGATCGTCTGGGCCGGGATCAACATCATCCGCCGCTCCTCCGGGGTCCTCGTCGACGAGGTCCTGCCGGAGGAGGAGATGGATCGGATCGAGGCGGCGATCGCGGCCGCCCGCACCCCCGAGGTGGCCGGGTACCACAAGCTCCGCGCCCGCCGCGCCGGCCGTCGCCGTCACATCGACTTCCACGTCCAGTACCGCTCCGGCACCACGCTCGAGCGTGCCCACGAGCTCGCCCATCAGATGCGTGACCGAATCGAGGCCGAGGTCCCCCAGGCCGAGGTCCTGATCCACGCCGAGCCGGAGACCTCCTACCGCGAGCGCGAAGAAGGCCCCTACCGCTCGGGGTGATCAGTCGCCGAGGGCCTCGAGGAAGCGGCGAAGGTCTTTGAGCAGCAGGATTCGGTGAAGGGGGTCGGTCGGCGACTCTTCAAACCCGAAGGCGTCATAGAAACCCGCGGCCTCCGAATGGGCGTGGGCAACTACAGCCCGCACGCCGACCGACTCGGCGACCGCCCTGCAGCGCAGCAGCGCGTCTTGGAGCAGAGACCTGCCGAGGCCATGTCCCTGGTGCTCCCGATCCACGGCCAGCCGGGCCAGGATCAGGACGGGCACCGGCCGCTGAGCGGGCTGACCCTTCAGCAGGCGCTCGGTCGCGTCCTCGGGGTGGACCTGGCCGATCGTGAGGGCGTAATAGCCGACCACACGGCTTCCGTCCGTGGTGACGAAGGTGCGCGCCGACCCCACGGCCTCCGCGTGTCGCGCATGGCGCTGAAGCCAGCTGTCGAGCGACTCCGTCCCGGAGGAGAAGCCCTCCAGGCTATGTATGCCCCGCAGCGGCTCGGGCCGCGAATACGTCATGGACCGGTCGGGCTACTCGAAGACGTTCGGCTGCGAGTACAGGCGCTTCAGGCCCTCCGGAATACGGGGCGGCCGCTCCAAGAGCCGCTCGAACTCCTCCCACCGAGGAGGGGGGAGGAAGAATCGACTGCGATCGGCAAGGACGCGCTGGGCCTCGGAGACGGCGGCGCCCCTGATGAAGCTGCTGTAGCTGGTGTCGCTTGCCTCGCTCGCGGCACGGACGAGTGCGTCCTCGGAGTCCTCGACTCGAAGGTTCCAGCGAAGATCTTTGGTCTCTTTGGGCCTTGACGCCATTGACGCGGATTGTACAGACGTTGTACCCCGGTAATGCTACGGCGGCGGCAGCAGGTTCACGCTTGCGGCGAGCCCGATCGCGACCAGGGTGATCGCGTAGCCGGTGTAGCCGCTGAAGGCGAAGAGGATCGCGGCGACCGCGCAGATGACGACGGTGATGATCCAGGAGGCTCGGGCGAGGGTCACGGTCGGTATCTTCGCCGACATGCCTGACGCCCCCGCAGCCGCTGCCCCGAGTGCGGAGTCCGCCGAGGCGGCGCTGGCCTTCCTGACCGAGATGTCACCCGACCTGCGCGGCGCCGCGATCCTCGGGTCGGAGGGGGACGTGCTGGCGGCGACCGGCGAGGAGTCGGAGCGCTGGCGGGAGGACGCGGCGGCGCTTTTCGCGGTCGCCGACGCCGCCGAGGGGGCCCCGGTCGAGCAGGTCCACATCGCCACCGAGCAGGGGGAGGTGTTTGCGATCCGCAACGCCGGCCTGGCGGCGGTCAGCGTCACCGAGCGCTTCGCGCTCGCTTCCTTGATGCTCTTCGACATGCGCTCGACGCTGGGCCAGCTCGCGCGGGAGACGGCCGAGTGACCCCTCCCAAGCCGCACCGGATCCTGCTCGACCGCGTCTCCGTCTACGCGGACGAGGCCGCTGCCTTCATGCGTCGCCGCCGCGTCGCCCGTCGCCCGTTCGCCCGCCTCTACTACCCCCACGGGCGCAGCGCCGACCACGCACAGGACTCGCGCAGCGGGGCCGAGCTCTTCGTCGCCGCCGGGCGGTTGATCGAGGTCGCCGGCAGGAAGGAGAAGGGATGAGCGAGCTGATCGACCCCGCCGTCGCCGAGCGCGCCCTCGCCCGGGCTCTCGCCAACGGCGGTCGCTTCGCCGAGGTCTTCGCCGAAAGGCGCCGCGGGCAGACGATGGCGATCGACGAGCAGCGGATCGAGGCGGTCCAGGCCGGTGCCGAGGAGGGCGCCGGGGTGCGCGTCGTCGACGGCAACACCACCTACTTCGCCCACGTCGACGGGCTCGCCCCCGAGGACGTCGAACGGGCCGCCGACGAGGCGGCGGCGGCGCTGCGCTCCGAGCGCCGCGAGCCGCAGCCGTTACAGGGGCGGGAGGTGGCGCCGCTGCCGATCGAGCGCCGCCCCGAAGACGTGCCGGCCGAGCGCAAGGCGGAGATGCTGCGCGAGCTCGACGAGCGGGCGCGTGCCAAGGGCGCCGAGATCGCCCAGTTCACCGCCTCCTATGCGGAGGCGCGCCGCGAGGTCGCCGTCGCCAACTCCGACGGCCTCTTCACGGGGGATGATCGGACCCGAGTCCGCATCGGCGCCCAGGCGGTCGCTCGCCGCGAGACGACGGTCGAGACCGGGGCCGAGACGCTCGGCGCGCACCGCGGGTTCGAGCTGCTCGAAGACGACCCTGGGCAGATCGCCGAGCAGGCGGCGCGCAAGGCGCTGACCCTGCTCGACGCGATCCCGGCCCCCTCAGGATCGATGCCGGTAGTCGTCGGCGGCGGATTCGGGGGCGTCCTCTTCCACGAGATGACCGGCCACGGCCTCGAGGCCGACCACATTCAGAAGAACGCCAGCGTCTACACCGGAAAGCTGGGCGAGAAGGTCGCCGAGCCGCTGCTGAACGCCTACGACGACGGCCGCCTCCCGGGGGAGTGGGGGAGCGACGCGATCGACGACGAGGGCAGGCCGACGCAGAAGACCCAGGTGATCGAGGGCGGCCGCCTCACCTCCTACCTCTACGACCACCTGACCGCCGACCGCGACGGGGTCGCCTCGACCGGCAACGGCCGCCGCGAGAGCTTCCGCCACCTGCCGATCCCGCGGATGACCAACACCTACATCGCCCCCGGCGACGCCACGCCGGAGGAGATGATCGCCGAGGTCGAGCGCGGCTTCTACGCGGTCTCCTTCGGCGGCGGCCAGGTCGACCCCGCCACGGGCGACTTCGTCTTCGGCGTCTCCGAGGGCTACCTGATCGAGGGGGGCAAGGTGACCCGGCCCTGCCGCGGCGCCACCCTGATCGGCAACTGCCTCGAGGCGCTCGCCGCGATCGACGCCGTCGGCGACGACTTCTTCATGAAGACCGGGATCTGCGGCAAGGGTGGCCAGAAAGTGCCGGTAGGGACCGGCCAGGGCCACGTGCGGGTGCGGGCGATGACGGTCGGGGGGACGGAGCGGTGAGGCGAAGCCGAGGGCGGGATGACTGAGCTGAGCGCCACCGCCCACCGCGCGGTCGAGGCGGCGACCGACGCCGGCGCCAGCGATGCCGAGGCCTACGCTTCTCGCGACAGCGGCCGCGAGGTGCGGGTCCACGGGGGAGAGATCGAGAGCCTGACGGCCGCGACCCAGAGCGGCGTCGGGATCCGAGCCTGGATCGGCAAGCAGGTCGGCTACGCCTACGGCACCGACCTCTCCGAGGCGGGGATCGCCGCTCTCGCAGCCAAGGCGGCCGAGGCGGCGCGGGCCGCCGACGAGGACGAGTACGCGGGGCCGCCGCAGCCGGCCGAGTTCGAGGCCCTGCCGGGGCTCAGCGACCCTTCTGTCGGCGAATGGGAGACCGCGCGGGTGGCGGACCTGGCGTTGACCGTGGAGCGGACGGCGCTGGAGTCCGATCCGCGGCTGGTCGGCGTCGAGGCCGCCGTCTACGCGGATTCCGACGAGCAGGTGGCGATCGCCTCCTCGACCGGGGTCGCCGGCGAGTACGAGACTTCAAGTTGTTACGCCTACTTGCAGGCGCTCGCCGAGGGGGACGGCGCGCGCGAGACCGGCCTCGGTTTCGCCCTCGCCCGCGGTCCCCGCAGTCTCGACCCGGAGGCGGTCGGAGCCGAGGGGGCGCAGCGGGCGTTGGCAATGATCGGCGCCGGCAAGCCGCAGTCGCGCTCCTGCCCGGTGGTGCTGGACGAGACTGTCGCCGCCAGCTTCGCCGGCCTGATCGGCGGCGGCCTCAGCGCCAAGGCGGTGCAGCGCGGACGCTCACCGCTCGCCGGGCGACTCGAGCAGGAGGTGGCGAGCGAGGCCTTCGCCCTCTACGACGACGGCCGCGATCCCGAGGGCCCCGCCTCGGCTCCCTTCGACGCCGAGGGCGTCCCCCGCCGCCGCACCGCGCTGATCAAGGGCGGCAGGCTCCGCTCCTACCTCTACGACACCTACACCGCCAACCGCGAGCGCGGGTCCTCGACCGGTTCGGCTTCCCGCCAGGGCTACCGCTCCCTGCCTGGGGTCTCGACCTCGAACCTGGTCGTCGCTCCCGGCTCGCTCACGCTGGAGCAGCTGCTCGCCCAGGCGGGGGACGGCGTCTACGTCACCGACGTCGCCGGCCTCCATTCCGGCGTCAACCCCGTCACCGGCGTCTTCTCGGTCGGCGCCTCGGGCCGGATCATCCGCGGAGGACAGCTCGCAGAGCCGGTCCGCGAGTTCACGATCGCCGGCGAGCTGGTCTCGATGCTGAGCGCCGTCGAGGCCGCCGGCGCGGAGCCCCGTTGGGTCCCTTTCGGCGGCTCGGTCAGCACGCCGCCACTGCTGGTCGCGGAGCTGGCGATCAGCGGTTCGTGACGTTTGGCTCTAGAGCGCGAATTTATGATGGGAGCGCGCGAGCTGACCAAGGTCAAGCTTCCTCCGACGCTGGTGTCGCATGGCGACCCCGGCCCGTATCGAGCGCCGGGGCCACCTGGAGAGGCTGGGAGGTCAGCCGCCCTTGTTGATGGACGCGGCCGGGTGGACCGGCACGCTGCCGATGATCTTCATCCGAGTTCACCCCCTTCCCGTTCGCCTAGGGGAACCCGGCTGTTAATAGAACTATCTCTACTAATAGAAGTGGTTCTACTAACTAAGACCTAGGCCGCAAATAGCGTTTAACTCAACCTCTCAATCAGATACGTTCTCGCGATCTAAACGATTGAAGTGCTCAGGAGGGGCTGTATGAATCAGGGGTCGCAGAAGGCCGGCAAGAGTCGGGCGGACAGGCGGGCGCCAGACGATCAGTCGGTTTGCCAGGCGTTGAAACACCCGATCCGCGTCCGGATTCTGGAAGCCCTCTGCGAGGAGGACATGAGCCCCATCCAGTTCCTGCGCCGCCGTCTCCTGCCGCCCGGCTTCGACTTCGACGGCGACGAGAAAAACGCCCTCTCCCACACCGCCTACCACTTCAAACAGCTTCTGGAAGCCGACTGCATCGTCCTGCTCGAAACCATTCCTCGGCGGGGTGCCAGCGAACACATCTACCGGAGCAAAATGCTCGCGCTGCATACCGACGAGGACTTTGAGGGGCTGAGCCTTGAGGAGCGTCGGCAGATCTCGCGTTCGACTTTGCAGATGCTGATCGCGCGGGCTGACGGCGCGATCTACCAAGGGACGTTCGACAAGCGGCCCGACCGCCATCTGAGCTGGGTCGCCCTGGAGCTGGACGAACAGGGCTGGAAGGAGCTGCGCGACCTACAGGCCGAAGCGCTGGAGCGGGCCCAAGGCATCAAGGCGGCGGCAATCGCTCGCAAGCACGAACGGGGTAAAGAGGACGCGGCACCGACCTTTACGGCGACCTTCGGGGCGCTGGCCTTTGAGTCTCCGGCCGTGTCCAAGTAGCGCCGCCCTCAGGGCTCAGGCGTCAGCGCTGCCTGGCCCTACGTGCTCTGAAGACATAGTTGCCGCGAATTCTTACGCCGTGGGCACTGTTAGATTGCGCCGATCTTCAAACCCCGAGGAGGAGTTAAGAGTGACCAAGGCTGAGTTTCTGGACCAACTTGCCGCCGACGAGCGGCTCGGCAGCAAAAAAGCAGCTACCGACGCCGTCGACGCCGTACTCGACGCGATCACCGGCGCCCTGAGCAGTGGCGAGGAGGTCGCCTTCACCGGTTTCGGCAAATTCCACGTCGCCGAGCGTGGCCCGCGTCAGGGCGTCAACCCGCGCACGGGCGAAAGGATCACCATTCCGGGCGGCAAGGTTCCCCGCTTCTCCGCCGGCTCGGCCCTGAAGACCAAGGTCAAGGGCGGCTGATTCGCTGACTGGCTTTTCCGATCGGCTTGCGGCGCTCGTCGAAGAGCGTCGCAGCCAGATCTGCCTAGGCCTCGACCCCGACCCGGCCAAGCTGGCCGGGGAGGGGGAGATGGCGGGCGATCCTGAGGCGCCGGCGGCAGAGCTGGCGGCTGCCGCGGTCGCCAAGCACTGTCGGTCCCTGATCGAGCGGGTCGGCCCCTCCTGCGTCGCCGTCAAGCCGCAACTCGCCTGTTTCGAGCGGCTCGGAGCTCCCGGTTGGCGCGCGCTCGAAGGGGTCTGCGCCGCCGCTCGGGAAGCGGGTCTGCTGGTCGTCGCCGACGGCAAGCGCGGCGACGTCCCCGTCACGGCCGCGGCCTACGCGCAGGCGTTGGTCGGCGAGACGCCGACCCCCTGGGGCCCTGTCCGGGGACTCGGTGCCGACGCCTTCACCGCGAACCCGCTGCTGGGACGGGATGCCCTGGAGCCGCTGGTCGCCGCCGCGGCCGAAGCGGGAGCGGGGATGTTCGTCCTCGTCCGCACCAGCAATCCCGGCGCCGCCGACTTCGAGGACCTGCCGGCGCCGGAGGCGCCGCTGCACGAGCGCCTGGCGGCGCTCGTCGACGAGCTCTCCGGTCGTCTCCAAGGCGAGGGGCAATTGAGCGGGGTGGGAGCCGTGGTCGGCGCCACCGAGCCGCGCCATTTCGGCCGCATGCGGGAGCTGATGCCGAGGGCGATCTTCCTCATCCCCGGGGTGGGGGCCCAGGGAGGACGCCCGGAGCTGCTGGGCGCCGCCTTCTCGGCCGGCCGCGCCGCCGGCCTCGTCGCCGCTTCACGGGGAATCGCGGGCGATCCCGACCCGGCCGCCGCGGCGGAGCGCCTGCGGCAGACGGTCTGGGAGATTTCGACCGCCTGACGAAGCCGAACGCGACTACGATCAGCCGCCCCCATCGCATCCTCCTTCTCGTTCCCATGGAAAAACGCACCAGCGCCTTCGCTCGACTCGTTGCCGCCCTCGCCCTGGTGGCGGCGGTTCTAGTCGTCGTGGTGATCGTCGGCGCGGCGATGAACGACGAGTCCTCGCCACGGGAGCAGCGAAGCGAGCGCCCCGCCAAGAAGCAGAAGCAGGAACGGCCCAAGGCCGAGACCTACACGATTCAAAGCGGGGACACGCTGACGGCGATCTCCCAGGAGACGGACGTTCCCGTAAGCAGGATCCTCGAACTGAACCCCTCCGTCGATCCCCAGATCCTGATCGCCGGGGAAACGCTGAAACTGCGATGAGGCCCGGGCGCAGCGGCGCCGGGCGGCATCTCGGGATTTGCCTCGCCGCGATGGTGACGGCGCTCGGGCTGCTGCTCGCGCCCGCCGCGCCCGCGGCCCCGGCGAAGGGACCGGAAGGCCTCGAAGCGCGGGCCTGGATCGTGGTCGACGCCCGCAGCGGCGACGTCCTCGCCTCTCAGGCCGCGCAACTCCGCCTCCCGATCGCCAGCACGACGAAGCTGATGACCGCCTACGTGGCGATGAAGGAGCTGGGGCCGGAGAAGGTGGTGCGCGCCGCCCCGTACGATCCGATCTACGGCGAGTCGCTGATGGGGCTGCAGGCGGGGGAACGGGTCAGCGTCCACGATCTCCTCTCCGGGCTGATGCTGGTCAGCGGCAACGACGCCGCCCACACGCTGGCGGTCTCGGTGGCGGGCTCCGAAGGGCGGTTCGTGGAGGAGATGAACCGCTACGCCGCCGCCTTGGGGCTGGCGAACACCCACTACGCGAACTCGATCGGGCTCGACCAGCAGGGCAACTACTCGACCGCCGCCGACCTGACGACCCTGGCCCGTCGCCTGCTGCGAATCCCCGCCTTCGCCAAGATCGCCGACACCCGCAGCGTGTTGCTGCGCAGCCTGCGGCCGCCGCGCCGGATCGACAACTCCAACGATCTGCTGGGGATGGTCCCTTGGGCGAGCGGGGTGAAGACCGGCCACACCTTCGACGCCGGCTACGTCCTCGTCGCCTCCGGGGAGAGGGACGGCGTCAGCCTGGTCTCGGTGACGATCGGCGCCCCCACCGAAGAATCCCGCTTCCTCGAAAACCTCGAGCTGCTCGAATACGGCTTCTCGCAGTATCGGCGGCGGCTGCCGATTCGTGCCGGAGAGGACCTGGCAGAACCCGAAATCCGCTATTCCGGCGGCCGCTTGCCGCTGCGGGCCGAACGCTCGCTGCAGGTGGGGGTACGGCGAGACCAGCGACTCGACCTTCGGGTTCGCGCTCCGCAGGAGGTGGAGGGACCGATTCGGCGCGGCGCCAGGCTCGGCCGCGCCACCGTCTTCGTCGACGGCCGCAGGGTTGGGGTCGTCGCCCTGCGCGCCAGCCGTTCGGTTTCCGAGGCCGGCTTCTTCGATCGCGCCCGCGCCACTGTCGCTGACAACTCAATTCCTTTTGGAATCGGCCTGTTCGTGATACTCATCATCGGGGCAATTCTGCTGCGCCGACTGGCCCGCGGAAACGACTTCAGGAGCAGAACCAGGTGATGGCACAGTGATCCTCACGGTGACCTTGAACGCGGCGATAGACCGCACCGTCGCGGTGCCGAATTTCCGCCTCGGCCGCCGCCACCGGGCGGTGGAGAGCCGAACCGTGGCCGGTGGCAAGGGGGTCAACGTGGCCCGCGCGCTGAGCCTGCTCGGCCGCCCCGTGATCGCTGGCGGCTTCGTCGGCGGGCCGACCGGAACCCAGGTGCAGGAACAGCTGCAGGAAGAGTCGGTGCTGACCGACTTCACCCGGATCGCCGCCGAGACCCGGATCAACCTCGCCGTGATCGACCCCACCTCCGGCGAGCAGACCGAGATCAACGAGCGCGGCCCCGCCGTCAGCCCCGAGGAGGTGAAGCAGCTCTTCGAGCGGATCGGTTACCTGGCCGGGGGGGCGAAGATCTGCGTGCTCGCCGGCTCGGTCCCGCCGGGGGCCGGCGACGACCTCTACGCGCGCCTGATCGACGACCTCTCGCGTCGCGGAGTCCCGGTCGTGCTCGATGCCGAGGGGGAGGCGATGCTGGCCGGGGTCCGGGCCGGCGCTTCGATGGTCACCCCGAACGAGCGCGAGGCCGAGGAGCTGGTCGGGCAGGAGTTCGCCGATCGCGCCGACCTCGCCCAGGGGCTTCTGGAGCTGGTGCGGCTGGGGGCCAGCGAGGCGGCGATCACCCGCCCCGACGGTTGCGTGGCGGCTGTCGGCGAGGGCAGCTCGCGGCGGCTGCTCGAGGTCCACACCGAGTCGCTGGAGCCTGTTTCGACGGTCGGATCGGGCGATGCCTTCCTGGCCGGTTACGTCGCCGCCCGCTACGAGGGGCGCTCACCTGAGGACTGCCTCGCCTACGGGGTCGCCTGCGGGGCGGAGTCCACGCAGCACTTCGGCGCCGGCACCGTCGACCGCAACCAGGTCGAGCGCCTGCTCGGCGAGGTCTCCGTGCACGACTTGGAGGTCCCCGCGGAAGTGTAGGCTGGCTTATTCAACGCCACGCCTTGGAGGACTAACTTGGAAATCGAAATCGGCCGCGGCAAGAAGGGCCGCCGCGCTTACGGATTCGACGACATCGCGATCGTTCCTTCCCGCCGGACGCGCGACCCCGACGACATCGACATCAGCTGGAGCCTGGGCCCCTATCGCTTCGAGCTGCCGCTCCTCGCCTCGGCGATGGACGGGGTGGTCTCGCCTGAGACCGCCGCACTGACCAACGAGCTGGGCGGTCTCGGGGTGCTGAACCTGGAGGGGATCTGGTCCCGCTTCGAGGATGCGGAGGAGAGGCTCGAGGCCATCGCCGCCGCTCCCAAGCACGAAGCGACCCGCCTGATGCAGCAGATCTACACCGAGCCGGTGAAGGCGGAGCTGATCGCCAAGCGGATCGAGGAAGTCAAGGCCCGCGGCGCCGTCGCCTGCGGCTCGCTGACGCCGCAGAAAGTCCGCGAGTACTACGAGGTGGCGGTCGAGGCAGGTCTCGACATCCTCGTCATCCAGGGCACGGTGATCTCGGCCGAACACGTCTCGACCACGGTCGAGCCGCTCAACCTGAAGCAGTTCATCGCCGAAGTGCCTGTGCCGACCGTGGTCGGCGGCTGCGCTTCCTACTCGACCGGGCTGCACCTGATGCGGACCGGTGCCGTCGGCGTCCTCGTCGGCGTCGGTCCCGGCGCCGCCTGCACCACCCGCGGGGTGCTCGGGATCGGCGTTCCGCAGGCGACGGCGATCGCCGACGTCGCGGCCGCTCGTGCCCAGCACATGCTCGAGACCGGCGAGTACGTCAACGTCGTCGCCGACGGCGGCATGCGGACCGGCGGCGACGTCTCCAAGGCGATCGCCTGCGGTGCCGATTCGGTGATGATCGGCTCGCCGCTGGCGCGGGCCAAGGAGGCCCCGGGTCGCGGCTTCCACTGGGGGATGGCTACCTTCCACCCCTCGCTGCCACGCGGTACCCGCGTCTCGACCAAGCAGGACGGGACGATGGAGGAGATCCTCCTCGGCCCGGCCCAGGAGAACGACGGAACCTTCAACCTGATGGGGGCGCTGAAAACCTCGATGGCCACCTGCGGCTACGAGGACATCCGCTCCTTCCAGCGGGCCGAGGTGATGGTCGCGCCGGCGCTGATGAGCGAGGGCAAGAAGCTCCAGAACGAGCAGTCGGTGGGCATGGGCTCGAACGGGCGGGCCGCGGTGTCGACGGGAGTAGCCGTCTCGGATGACTGAGCAGGTAGCTGCCAGGATCGGCGACGACCCGATCGTCGAGCCTGGCGGCGAGCTGCCCGCGGAGGACACCAGGGCGGTCGAGGAGGTGCTGGTCCTCGATTTCGGAGGCCAGTATTCGCAGCTGATCGCCCGTCGGATCCGGGAATGCGGTGTTTTCGCCGAGATGCTGCCGGCGAGCACGCCGGTGGAGAAGATCAAGGAGCGGAAGCCGAAGGCGTTGGTGCTCTCCGGCGGGCCGGCGTCGGTCTACGAGCCTGAAGCGCCGAAGTTCCCTACGCAGCTGCTCGATCTGAACGTTCCTACCCTCGGCATTTGCTACGGGATGCAGGCGATGGTCCTTGCCCTCGGGGGCAGGGTCGAGTCGGCGGAGTCCGGTGAGTTCGGCCGCACCGACCTCGTCCTGCGCGAGGGCGGCGGCAGGCTCCTCGGCGGGCTGCCAGAGGAGCAGAACTGCTGGATGAGCCACCGCGACGCGGTCTTCGAGGCGCCGGAGGGATTCACCCCCTTGGCCTCGACCCCGAACTCGCCGGTGGCCGCCTGCGAGTTCCCCGACCGCGGCCTCTACGGGATCCAGTTCCACCCGGAGGTCGTCCACACCCCCTACGGGACCGAGATCCTCACCCGTTTCCTCCGTGACGTGGCTGAGTGCCGCGAGCAGTGGTCGCCGCGGTCGGTGATCGCCGAGCAGGTGGAGAAGATCCGGGCCCAGGTGGGAGACGGCAAGGTGATCTGCGGTCTCTCCGGCGGCGTCGACTCCTCGGTCGCGGCGTTGCTGGTCCACAGGGCGATCGGCGATCAGCTCACCTGCGTCTTCGTCGACCACGGCCTGATGCGGATGAACGAGGCCGAGCAGGTGGTCGAGGCCTTCAGTCAGTTCGGGATCCCCCTGGTCCACGTCGATGCCGAAGAGCGCTTCCTCGCCAAGCTCGCCGGCAAGGACGACCCCGAGGAGAAGCGGAAGATCATCGGCACCGAGTTCATCCGCGTCTTCGAGGAGGAGGCGGCAAAGCTCGAGGACGCCGGTTACCTGGTTCAAGGCACGCTCTACTCGGACGTGATCGAGTCCGGTGGCTCCGACCACGCGGCGACGATCAAGTCCCATCACAACGTCGGCGGCCTTCCCGAGGACCTCGAGTTCGAGCTGGTCGAGCCGCTGCGGATGCTGTTCAAGGACGAGGTGCGGGCGGTCGGCGCCGAGCTGGGGCTGCCGGAGCGGATGGTCTGGCGCCAGCCCTTCCCGGGCCCCGGCCTGGGGATCCGCATCGTCGGCGGCGAGGTGAACAAAGAGCGCCTCGACATCCTCCGCGCGGCCGACGCGATCCTCCAGGAGGAGATTCGCGCCGCCGAGCTCTACCGTCAGCTCTGGCAGTCGTTCTGCGTGCTGCCGGTGGTCCGTTCGGTCGGGGTCCAGGGCGATGGGCGCACCTACGCCTACCCGATCGTGATCCGCGCCGTGACCTCCGACGACGCGATGACCGCCGACTGGGCCCGCCTTCCCTACGACCTTCTCGAGCGCGTCTCCAACCGCATCATCAACGAGATCCGCGACGTAAACCGCGTCGCCCTCGACATCTCCTCGAAGCCGCCGGCGACGATCGAGTGGGAGTAGGGACGAAGCTTTAGCCGGTAGGGAGGGGTGGGTATTCCCTTCCCTCCCTGGGATTTTCGCCGCTAACTCAGCAGCTCTCGCCAACGGGCACTGCGAAAATCAGGGACGCCGGTCGGGAAGGGAACACCCACCCCTCCTAGCAACAGCTTCCCGTTAGAGGCCGAATCACGAAAGCTGCCGCATCTCGGACGTCTGCCGGAGCTCGATTGCTGAGGGTGCCGGTGTCCCTCGGAGGAATGTTCGGCGATATGCATCTGAGGTCTGCGCGCGGGAGCGCGCAGCGTGTTCTCCCCGGAGCGAAGCGGAGGGGGAGGTCAATTCCGGAGAGGGATACCGGCACCCTCTACCGGGGAGCGCTTGGTCCCTAAGACGCTCCGTTTTCCGAGCGCCCTGACCCGGTTTCGAAGTTGGCCAGGGCGACGACGGCCGAGATCTTTCTCTGGCCGTCGCTCGAGTTCATCGCTCGCTGGTCCGCCGCCGTCTGCGCTGCGAGGACGCGCTCGGAGGCCTCGGCGAGGATCGCCGTCACATCGCGCCAACCCTCCTCGTCGAGGTGCACCGGCATCCAGCTGAAGGTGGTGTCCTCGCGGTCGTCGATCGTTCCGGCTTCGAGCGCCGTCACGGCCTTGTCCATGAAGGTCTGCAGGGAAGCCCCGGTGAAGGAGCTGCGAATCGGGCGGGGCACCTTCCGCCAGGCACTGTTCCCGATGAAGGCATGCGGTCTCGCCTTGTAGTAGTGCTCGGTTGCACCCCGCCGCTGCGCGGTTTCCACGAGCTCCAAGCAGCCACAGCGGTCGAGCGCGCGGGTGTGGTAGGCGACGTGGCTGACGCCGGTTCCCAGCTCTTCCGCGATCAGGCTCGGGCTCGCCACCCGGTCGGTCAGCACTTCCAGGATCTGGACCCGAAGCGGGTGGGCAAGCGCGCGGACGAGACGCTGGTCGATGGATTCGGGGGGTTGCTCCGACATGGCTGACTCCTAGGGCCGGCGGGGAATGGGGATACTCCTACGTTCGCCACTTCGCTGAATACGTATAGACCATTCAGGTAGATCAATCCAGAACACGCGGTTCTGGAAAAAGCACCGTTCCCGGAAGTAGCGGGCGCTCTTTATGAGGGCCCAGGCGCGCTCGACCGCTAGGCCGAACGACGCAGACTCAGCTGTAGGCGTCCCACTTCTGGAGGTAGGAGAGCGGATCGAAGGGCGAGCCCCCCTCGTACCAGCCTGGTGCGGACCACATCTCGAAGTGCAGGTGGCAGCCGCTGGAGGAGCCGGTGGTGCCGACGATGCCTATCGGCTGGCCGGTGCGGACGGTTTCGCCCTCTTTCAGCGGCGAGGGTTCGGCCATGTGCGCGTACATGAAGTCGAAGGGGCTGCGCTTGCCGTCGATGACGACGTAGTTGCCGGCCGCGTCGTCCCAGGTCGAGGTCTGGACCGTGCCGCCGCGGGCGGCGACCAGCGGCGTGCCGCAGGCGGCCATCACGTCCTGTCCCTGGTGGGTGTGGCCGGAGCGACCGGCGCCGAAGACGGAGCCGCTCGAGCCGTAGTCGTGGGAGCCGAGGATCGGGAAGGCGTAGCCGTAGAAGGTGAAGGCGAGGCTGAGGGTGGTCGAGCCGGTCGCCTTGCGGGCGGCGGGCGCGGTGGCGGTAGGCGATTGCGGGCTGATCCGGAAGCTGTAGCGGCCGTTGCGGGCCGGTTTGCCTTCGTTGGTGGTGCCGTCCCAGCGCACTTTGCCTTCGACGTTGGGCGCGACGTCCTCGCGGTAGAAGGTCTTGACGATTTCGCCGACCGAGTTGACGACGTCGATCCGCAGATCGTTGAGGGGTAGGTTGCTGCCGATCGTGTAGCTGAGGCGCGGGTAGCGGTAGCCGAAGTAGAAGGACTTGCGGGGGGTGGTCTGGGCTGAGACGAGGGTGAGGACGCCGGCGCTGGGAGCGCTCGATGGCACTCCGGCCGGACTGCCTTTGGCGCTGGGAGTCGCGCCGGGAGTGCCGGCGCCGCCGGTGCTGATCGCCGCGGTGGCGGTGCCCGCGAGGTACGAGAGCAGCACGATCGCTGCCGCTAAGCAAATCTGACCGACCACGCTCGGCCGGACGAACCCTTTGCTGTTCAACCGCTAACCCTCTCTTTCGATCGCCTGCGGAGTTAGCTGACGGGCTCGCGCTGAAAGAGTCGCGCTACGGACGCTTTTCGTCCGATTCGCCCCTGAGACCTGCAAGGCCTCTACGGTTCCTCCGCTCCCGAACGGTGGCCCGCACGGGATTAGGCATTTGCTCGGGCGGCAGTATAGGCAACTGTCCGGAGACCCCCGCGCACCCCTCCGAGTGGTCGCCTGGGCCGCGATGCGGCTATCATGCGCCAGCCGCGTCGGCACGTCCGCGCGGTTTTTGCGCGATGAAGACCTTTGTAGCCACTCCCGCCAACCGCCAGCGCGACTGGTACGTCGTCGATGCCGAGGGTAAGACCCTGGGCCGTCTTGCAACCCAGATTGCAGACACGCTGCGCGGCAAGCGCAAGCCGGAGTACACGCCGCACATCGACACCGGCGACTTCGTCGTCGTCGTCAACGCGGAGAAAATCCGCGTCACCGGCGACAAGCTCAACCAGAAGACCTACTACCGCCACAGCGGCTACCCCGGCGGGATCAAGTCCCGCACGCTCGGCGAGATGCTCGAGCGCAAGCCCGAGGAAGTGATCCGCAAGGCCGTCAAGGGGATGCTGCCGCGCAACCGCCTCGCCCGCCAGCAGCTGACCAAGCTGAAGGTGTACGCCGGGCCGGACCACCCGCACGCGGCGCAGCAGCCGAAAACGATGGAGACGAACTGAACTTGATGGACGACGAGCAGAAAACGCCGGACCAGGACGAGAACGCAGAGGCTCAAGAGCCGCAGGACGAGGGCGCTGAGGCCGCGGGTCCTGTCTCCGAGGACGCAGCTGAGGAGCAGCCGTCCGAGGAGGTGGCTGAGGAGCCCGTCGCCGAGGAGGTCACCTCTCCCGAAGCCGATCAGGCGACCGAGGAGGCTCCTCCTGAGCCCGCCGAGGAGCCGAAGGCCGAGGAGAAGAAAAAAGACGTGATTCCGGGTGCTGACCTGGAGCCGATCCTGGTCGAGCCCGACCGGCCCGAGCTGAGCGCCGAGGAGAAAGCGCGGCTCGAAGCCGAGGAAGAGGAGAAAGCCCGCCGCGAAGCCGAGCTGGCCGCGGCCGAGGACACCGATGCCGCGGCGGCGAGCCGAGCGCCGGCGAAAATTGACAAAGGCGCCCGCTTCCTTGCCACCGGCAAACGCAAGAACGCGATCGCCCGCGTCACGCTGCTTCCGGGCAACGGCAAGATCACGATCAACAAGCGCGACATCGAGGAGTTCTTCCCGCGGCCGCTGCACCAGACGATGGTCAAGCAGCCGCTCGCGGTCTCCGGTTACGAGGGCAACGTCGACGTCCGCGTCCGCGTCCACGGCGGCGGCGTCAGCGGCCAGGCCGGCGCGATCCGCCACGGTGTCGCCCGCGCCCTGACCGAGATCGACTCCGAGCTCCGCGGCGACCTCAAGCGTCGCGGCTTCCTCACCCGCGACGCGCGCGTCAAGGAGCGCCGCAAGGCCGGGTTGAAGAAGGCCCGCAAGCGGCCTCAGTTCTCGAAGCGCTAGCGGGAGCGGGGTGACGACCGCGCGCAAGCTCTTCGGAACCGACGGGGTCCGGGGAGAGGCTGGCACCTTCCTCAGCGCCGAGCTGGCCACGGCCCTCGGCCGAGCGACCACGGCGACGCTCGAAGCGGAGCGCCCGCAGGTCCTGATCGTTCGCGACACCCGCGAGTCGGGGCCGATGCTCGAGTCCGCCCTGGCGGCGGGCACCGCCGCGGCCGGAGGCGACGCGCTCCTGGGCGGGGTCCTGCCGACGCCCGCCGCCGCGATCCTGGTCAAGCGGCTGGGCCTCGACCTCGCCGCGGTCGTCTCCGCCTCCCACAACCCCTTTGGCGACAACGGGATCAAGTTCTTCGACGGTCGCGGCGTCAAGCTCCCGGACGAGGTCGAGGCCCAGATCGAGGCGAAGATGGAGGATCCGTCTTCGGCCGAGCGGGCCGGCCACGTCCGCGAGCTGAACGGCGGCCTGGAGGACTACCTGCGGGAGCTGCAGGCGGCGTTCCCACTCGACCTCGCCGGCCGCAAGGTCGTCCTCGACTGCGCCAACGGGGCCACCTACCGCGCCGCGCCGGCTATCTTCGAGCGGCTCGGTGCCGAGGTCGAGTTGATCGGGGTCGAGCCCGACGGCCGCAACATCAACGCCGGCTGCGGCTCCACCCATATCGAGCCGTTGGCCGAGAGGGTCGTCTCCGCGGGGGCCGAGATCGGCTTCGCCTTCGACGGCGACGGCGACCGTGTGCTCGCCGTGGACGGCGGCGGCCGCGTCCACGACGGCGACGAGCTGATCGCCCTGGCGGCCCGGGGGATGGCCGCGCGGGGCGAGCTGAACGGAGGCGTGGTGGTCACCGTGATGAGCAACTTCGGTTTCCACCAGGCGATGGAGGAGGCGGGGGTCGAGGTGGCGGTGACGCAGGTCGGTGACCGCTACGTGATCGACGAGATGCAGCGGCGCGGCTGGGCCCTCGGCGGCGAGCAGTCAGGCCACATCATCGCTTCCGATTTCGTCTCCACCGGCGACGGGATCGCCGCCGCGCTGACGACGATGCGGGAGCTGGGGGAGCGGCGGCTCGAGGACGCGGTGCCGATGCGCAAGCTGCCCCAGGTCCTCGTCAACGTCGAAGTCTCCGACCGCGAGGCGGTGCGAGGGGCGACGGCGGTCTGGGAGGCGGTCGAGCGCGAGGACGAGGGCCTCGAGGGGCGCGGCCGGGTGCTCCTGCGTCCCTCCGGGACCGAGCCGCTGGTGCGGGTGATGGTCGAGGCGCCAAGCCCCGAGGAGGCGGACGAGGTCTGCCGACGGCTGGTCGGCGTCGTGCGCCAAGAGCTCGCCTGAGAAGGCTCCCGGGCCCCGCCCTCTACCCTTACTCGCCTTCATGTGCGGCATCGTCGGATATGTGGGCGGCAGGCCCTGCGAGGAGCTGCTGCTCCTGGGGCTGGAAAAGCTCGAATACCGAGGCTATGACTCGGCCGGTCTCTCCGTGCTCGCCGACGGCGAGGTGGAGAGCGTCCACGCGGTCGGCAACCTCGGCAACCTGCGCGCCGCGGTGGAGGCGCGCGCCGACAACGGCGCCGGGCCGCTGCCGCCGGCCGAGACCGGCATCGCCCATACGCGGTGGGCCACCCACGGCCGGGTCACCGAGGAGAACGCCCACCCGCACGACGACAGCTCCGGCCGCGTCCACATCGTCCTCAACGGGATCGTCGAGAACCACAGCGAGCTGCGGCGGCGCCTGCAGGAGCAGGGGGAGGCCTTCACCTCGGAGACCGACGCCGAGGTCGTCGCCCACCTGATCGCCAGCCACTACGACGGCGACCTGGCCGCCGCGGTGCGCGCCGCCTTCGCCGAGCTGCGCGGCCACTATGCCTTCGTCGCCATGCACGCCGACGAGCCGAACCGCCTGGTCGGGGCCCGCAAGGAGTGTCCGCTGGTCGCCGGCGTAGGGGAGGGGGAGGCCTTCCTCGCCTCCGCCATCCCCGCCTTCCTCGCCGACACGCGGATCGCGATGCCGATCGAAAACGGCGAGATCGTCGAAGTCGAGGCCGGCTCGGTTCGCGTCACCGACGCCGAGGGAAACCCGATCGAGCGGGACGCCGAAGAGGTCACCTGGGACGCCGACGCCGCCGAGAAGGGCGGCTACGAGACCTTCATGCTGAAGGAGATCCACGAACAGGCCGACGCGGTCGCCGAGACCATCGCCGACCGTCTTCCGGGTACCGAGGGGGTCGATCTCTCGGACGTCGACCTATCCGACGAGTTCCTGCGCGACGTGCGCCGAATCGTGATCGTCGCCTGCGGCACCTCCTACCACGCCGGCCTGATCGGCCGCTACGCGATCGAGGAATGGGCGCGGGTGCCGGTGGAGATGGACGTCGCCTCCGAGTACCGCTACCGCAACCCCGTCGTCGGCCCGGGGGACCTGGTGATCGGGATCACCCAGTCGGGCGAGACCGCCGACACGCTGGCGGCGATGCGGCTGGCGCGCGAGGCGGGGGCGACCGTGCTTGCGATCACGAACATCATGGGCAGCCAGGCGACCCGCGATTCCGACGCCGTCCTCTACACCCGCGCCGGCCTGGAGATCGGCGTCGCGGCGACCAAGACCTTCGTCGCCCAGGTCGCGGCGATGTACCTGCTGGGGCTGCGGCTGGCGGAGCTTCGCGAGACGCTGCCAGCGGCGCGGCTGGCGGAGCTGGTGGCCTCGATGAAGGGGCTGCCGTCGAAGATGGAGGAGACGCTGGCGGCCACCGAGGAGGCCGCGCGTGAGGTCGCCGCTCGCCACTCGGACCAGGAATTCTTCCTCTATCTCGGGCGCCACATCGGCCTGCCGGTCTGCCTCGAGGGGGCCTTGAAGCTGAAGGAGATCAGCTATATCCCCACCGACGCCTACGCCGCCGGGGAGATGAAGCACGGCCCGATCGCGCTGCTCGACGAGTCCACGCCGGTGATCTGCGTCGCGACCGAAAGTCCGGTGCTCGAGAAGGTCCTCTCCAACGTCGAGGAGGTCCGCGCCCGCGGTGCCCAGACGATCGCGATCGCCACCGCCGGCGACGAGCGCGTCGCCGAGGTCGCCGACGCGACGATCGAGGTCGCCGCCACCGACTGGATCCTGCAGCCGATCGTCGCGATCCTGCCGCTGCAGCTGCTCGCCTATGACATCGCCCGCAACCGCGGACTCAACGTCGATCAGCCTCGCAACCTGGCCAAGACCGTCACCGTCGAGTGACATCTGGTCCGTTTTCCGGGCAGTCGGGTGAAACTGTCCAAAAGGGTCGTTAGGATGCCGCGCTCCGTGAAGCTGCGTCTCGTTCCATTCCTGCTTCTGGCGGCTCTCGCCGCCCTCTTCGTCGTCGGTTGCGGCGGCGGGGACGACGGCGGCAGCGGCGATACCGACCCCGCCTCGATCGCGCCCGCGCAGGCGCCGGTCTTCATCGACTTCTCGGTGCGGCCCGATGCCGAGACCGGCGAAAACATCGACGCCCTCGCCCAGAAGATCGCCGGGATCGACAGCGTCGGCGACCTGATCATCACCGAACTCGAAAACTCGGCCTCCGGGGACGACGAATCGTTCGACTACGAGAAAGACGTCGAGCCCTGGCTTGGCGAAAAGGGCGGGCTCTTCCTGCAGGAATACGAAGAAGACGACTTCGAAGGCTACGGCGCCGCTGTCCAGACCAGCGACGAGGACGCCGCTCGCGAGTTCATCAACAAGCAGATCGAAAGCGACGAGGACGAGGAAGTCAAAGACGGCTCCTACGAGGGCGTCGACTTCAAGGTCGAAGAAGACGAAACCACCTTCGGCGTCTTCGACGGGCTCGTCGCCTTCGCCGAAGACGAAGCGACCTTCAAGACGATGGTCGACGCCGCCAACGGCGAGAACCTGGCCGGTAGCGACGTCTACACCGGCGCCGTCGCCGGCGTCCCGGACGGCAGCGCCGCCAACGTCTACGTCGACGTCGGCGCCCTGATCGAAGAATCGGGCGAGGGGATCGACGACGAAACCCGCCTCTTCCTCGACAGCGTCGGCATCGAGCCGGACGACGCGACGGCCGTCGCCAGCCTCGTCCCGGGCTCCGACCAGATCGAGATCGACCTCAGCACGAACCTCAGCGGCGAGAACCCGCCCACGGGCGACGCATCGGAGCTGCTCGGCTCGCTGCCGGCGACCTCGGTCGGCGCCTTCGCCGCGGCTGAGTTCGGCGATCGCTTCAACGAAGGCATCGACCAGATCGACAAGCAGGGGATCCCCGGCGAGGTGCCGCCGAACCAGCTGAAGAAAACCTTGAAGCAGGCCGGCATCGACCTCGAATCGATCGCCGGTTCGATTGGGAACGTCGGCGCCTACCTCACCGGCAACAGCGAAAGCAGCCTCGGTGGCGCCCTGATCATGGAAACCGAGGACGCCACCCAGGCGAAGAACACGGTCTCCAACATCGGCCTCTTCCTGCGCTCGGCGAATATTCCCGGCGTCACCGCGATCAAAGGCGAGGCCAGCGGCTTCTCGATCCGCGACGCCGAACTCGGTCGCCAGCCGGTGGTCGTCGCCGCGAAAGGCAACCGCATCGCGATCGGCTACGGCCTCGCCTCGACGCTGTCCGCCTTCGAGGAAGCGAGCAAAACCCTCGCCGACCTGCCCGCTTACGAAGACGCCGTCAGCGCCCTCGGCAATACGCCGATCACCGCCTTCGTCGACGGCCCCGCGGCGCTCAACCTCGCCTCCGCCCTGATCCCCCCGGGCGAAGAAGAATTCGAAGCCGCCGAGCAGTACCTCGAGAAGATCGACTACATGGCGATCGGCTCAGAAGCCTCTGATGGGCTCGCCACCGCCAAGTTGATCGTCGGCGTCAAGTAGCGACCAGGCGCGCTGCATTGAGAGGGGTCCGGAGAGGGTCTCCAGACACCACTCGCTATGGCTCGTGGTTGAGTGTCTGGAGACCCTCTCCGGACCCTCGGCGATCGTGCTCTGGCAATAGGCTGAAAAGCGATGGAGTCTTGGCTGAAGCCGCTCTTTGACGCAGAGGGGATGCGGGGGGTCGATCGGTGGGCGATCGAGGAGCGGGGAGTTCCTTCGCTGGAGTTGATGGAGGCCGCAGGGCGGGCTGTGGCTGAGGTTGTGGCTGGGCTGGCGCCGCAGGGGCCGGTGCGGATCGTTTGCGGCAAGGGGAACAACGGGGGGGACGGGTTCGTCGCGGCGCGGCTGTTGCGGGAGATGGGGTTTGAGGTCGAGGTGCTGTTGCTGTGGCCGGCGGAGGAGCTGCGCGGCGACGCCAAGGTGAACTTCGAGCGCTTCGGCGGTGACCTGCTGGACGGTGATCCGGCCGAGCGACTTGCCGGATCCGGAGCGATCGTCGACGCGATCTTCGGCACCGGGTTCGAAGGGGCTCCTCGCGAGCCAGTCACCGGGGCGATCCGGGCGATCAACGGCTGCGGCGCCCCGGTCGTCGCGTGTGACATCGCTTCCGGCGTCGACGCCTCTGCCGGTGAGGTGGCGGGGGAGGCGGTTGACGCCGCCGTCACCGTCAGCTTCCACGCCGCGAAGGTCGGGCACCGGATCGCCCCCGGCAAGTGGCGTACGGGCGAGCTGCGGGTGGCGCCGATCGGGATTCCAGCCGGTGCGCCGGGGGAGCCTGCAGCGGGTGAGATCTCACCCGCCGTCCTCGCCTTGGCCCCGCGCCGTGGGGCGCAATCGACCAAGTTCAGCTCCGGCCAGGTGGCGATCGCCGGCGGCTCGCGCGGGCTGACCGGAGCGGTGCGGATGACCTCGCTGGCCGCGATCAGGGCCGGCGCCGGTTACGCCACGGTGGCTGTGCCGGCGGATTTGGAGATCGTCTTCGAGCTGGCTCAGCCGGAGGTGATGTCCGTCGGTTGCCCTGGCGGGGACGGCTGCCTGGTGCCGGCATCGAAAAAGGCGGTGCTGCGAACTTTCGAGCGGGCTGCCGCCGGGGTCCTGGGGCCTGGGCTGGGGAGGAATCCGGGCTCCTTTGAGTTGGCGCGCGAGGTCGTTGCCGAGATCGCCGCCCCGCTGGTGATCGACGCCGACGGGCTCAACGCCTTCGCCGGTCGCCTCGACGAGCTCGCCTCCCGCGCCGCTCCGACGGTCCTCACCCCGCACGCCGGCGAGCTCGGGCGGTTGCTCGGGCGCGACTCCGCCGAGGTGGACGCCCAGCGGCTCGCCAGTGCCCGTGAGGCCGCCGAGACGGCGGGAGCCGTCGTCCTCCTCAAGGGCGACGACACGATCGTCACCGACGGCACCCGCACCGCCGTCAACGCGATCTCCGCCCCGGCTCTCGCCACTGCCGGCAGCGGCGACGTCCTCTCGGGGATCACTGCCGCCCTCCTCGCCCGTGGCCTGGAGCCATTTGCCGCTATCTGCGCGGCGGTTGTCACCCACGCCCGCGCCGGTCAGGACGCGGCGGCGCGGGTAGGGGCGGCGGAGTCGGTAATCGCCACCGACGTGATCGAGTCGGTGCCGCTTGGGATGCGCCCCGACGGCCCGGTCGAATAACCTCGCGGCTGTGAAGACCGCCGGAGAGATCATGGACCGCACCGTCCCCAGCGTCGGTCCCGACGACGACGCCCGCACCGCGATCGACCTGCTGGCGAAAACTGATTTAGGCGCGATCCCGGTGATCGACGGCGACCGCAACGTGGTGGGCATCGTCAGCGAGTCCGACCTCGTCCTCAGTGAGGAGGAGTCGGACCTCCACCTGCCGCACTACCTCAACATCATGGGCGGCATCGTCTTCGTCGGCTCGATGAAGGGGTTCGAGGAGCGCCTCGAGAAAGCCTTCGCCACGCGGGTCGAGGATCTGATGACCGCCGACCCGATCGTCTGCCACGACTACGAGTCGGTCGACCGGGTAGCGAGGAAAATCGCCGAGAAGCATCACAATCACCTTCCCGTGGTCGACGCCGAAGAGCACCTCGTCGGCATGGTCACCAGGGCCGACGCCCTCTCCGCCCTGGTCGGCGACGCGGAGTGAGATGCCGGGTCCCACGGCCACCCGCGCCTGGATGAGGCACGCGGCACTTCGCATCTCTGCGTCCTCGGGTTTGCCTTTGGCACCACCAAAGGCTGCACCCTGCGTCCTTGATCTGCTCGACCGCGCGCGCCCCCAGTCGCGCGTCGCCGTGCAACCCGGCATCTGACCATGGAGCGGGCGGTCGCCCGAATCGACCATGGCGCCGTTCGCGCCAACTGCGCCCGGCTGAAGTCCGAGCTGGGGGAGGCGGAGCTGTGCGCGGTGGTCAAGGCCGACGGCTACGGTCACGGCGCCGATGGCTGTGCGAACGCCGCCCTCGAGGGAGGGGCGACCAGACTCGCGGTCGCGACGGCGGGCGAGGCCGAGCAGATCGGCCGTCGCTTCCAGCACGTGCCGCTGCTGACGATGGGGGCCCTGACGGCGGAGGAGGTCGACGCGGTGATCTCGGCCGGCTCGGAGTTGGCGGTGTGGCGAGAGGACTTCCGCCGCCTCGTCGCCGACCGCGCCCGGGCGCATGGGCATCGCGCCCGCGTGCACGTCAAGTACGACAGCGGCATGGGCCGTCTCGGCAACCCCGACCCCGAGGAGGCGCTGGCGCTGGCGAGGGCTTGCGACGAGGACCCCGACCTCGATCTGGCGGGGATCTGGACCCACTTCGCCACCGCCGACGAACTCGACTCGACCTATTTCGACGAGCAGCTCGACCGCTTCGAGGAGGTCGCGCGGGCGATCAGGGCCGACCACCCTGGCGTGACGGTTCACGCCGCCAACAGCGCCGCCGCGCTCCGCGACAAGCGCTCCCATTACGACATGGCCCGCTGCGGGGTCGCGATCTACGGCCTCGACCCTTTTCAGCGCGACCCCGCCGAGCAGGGCCTGAGTCCGGCTCTGACGCTTTCCTCGCACGTCGCCGACGTCAAGCGCTTCCCCGCCGGCGCCAGCGCCGGCTACGGGCGGAAGTGGAAGGCCCCGGTCGACACCTGGGTCGGCGTCGTCCCGCTCGGCTACGGCGACGGCGTCCGCCGCGCCCTCACCAACAACGCCGACGTCCTCGTCCGCGGCGAGCGGCGTCCTCTGGTCGGAACCGTCTCGATGGACAACCTCACGATCGACCTCGGCCCCGAGACCGGGGTGGAGCCGGGCGACGAGGCGGTCCTGATCGGACGCCAGGGAGAGGAGGAGATCCTCGCCGAGGAGGTCGCCCGTCGCCTGGGCACGATCAACTACGAGGTCACCTGCGCGATCTCCCAGCGGGTGCCGCGCCGGTCTGCATGAGCGCGATCGAGAAGCTCGCCTCGGCTCCGGTGGTGGCGGCGACCCGGCGGGCGCTGCAAGGAGACGACGGCATCTGGATCGTCGGCGGTGCGGTCCGGGATGCGGCCCTCGGGCGCGAGGTCTCCGACCTCGACCTCGCGGTGGCGGGCGATCCCGGCGCGGCGGCAAAGGCCATCGCGAGGGAGCTCGGTGAGCACGCCTTCGAGCTCTCGGCGGAGTTCGGGACCTGGCGGGTGGTCTCGCAGCGTCCCGGCTGGCAGATCGACGTCACCGTCCTGCGTGGCGAGGGCATCGAGGCGGACCTCGCCGAGCGCGATTTCACCATCGGCGCGGTAGCGGTCCCCCTCCACGGCGAGGAGCCGATCGATCCCTTCTCCGGCCTCGACGACCTCGCCGCCAAGCGCCTGCGGGCCGTGTCCGAGGCGAGCTTCACGGCCGATTCCCTGCGCCTGCTGCGAGCTCCCCGCCTGGCCGCGGAGCTGAATCTGGAGGTCGAGGCCCGAACCGTGTCCCTCGCTCGTGCCGCCGCCGGGCACGCCGGCAAACCGGCGGGCGAGCGGCAGCTGGCGGAGCTGCGGCAGCTGGTCGGCGGCCCCGACCCCCTGCGCGGCCTGCGCCTGCTCGACGAGCTGGGCGTCACCCCCGTCGTCCTGCCGGAGCTGGAGACCCTGCGCGGCGTCGAGCAGGGCCCCAACCACCACCTCGACGTCTACGACCACACGATCGCGGTGCTCGAGCACACGCTCGAAGTCGAGGGCGACCTCGAGCGTTTCGCCGGCGAGCGCGCCACAGAGGTCGCCGAGCTGCTCGAAGAGCCCCTGGCCGACGAGATGACCCGCCGCACCGCGCTGCGCTTCGGCGCCCTCTTCCACGACATCGCCAAGCCGGCGACGAAGGCCGAGCGCGACGGCTTCGTCGGTTTCCGCGGTCATGACGAGGTGGGGGCGGAGGTCATCGCCGAGATCTGCCGGCGCCTGCGCGCCAGCCGCCGGCTCACCCAGCACCTGCAGGGGCTGGCCCGGCACCACCTCCGCCTCGGGTTCCTGATCCCGGAGATACCGCTGTCGCGGCGCCGGGTCCACGCCTACCTGCGTGCCACCGAACCGGTGACGGTCGACGTCACCCTGCTGACCGTCGCCGACCGGCTCTCGGCCCGTGGAAAGGGCCCGATCGCCAGCCCGGAGATGGTCGCCGCCCACCTGGAGCTGGCGCGCGAGATGATTGCCGCCGGTCTCGATTGGCGCCGGGAGGGCCCGCCGACGCCGCTGTTGCGGGGAGACGAGGTTGCCGCCACGCTGGGGATCGCGCCCGGTCCGGAGCTGGGTTCGGCGCTGGCCGAGCTCGAGGCCGCGCAATATGCAGGGGAAGTGACCGACCGCAAGGGTGCCATCGAGCACCTGCGCCGTTAGATACGCTCCCGGCCGCATGGCCAAAGAGGAAAAGATCGAAATGGAGGGGGAGATCACCGAGGCTCTCCCCAACACCATGTTCCGGGTCAAACTGGACAACGGTCACGAGGTCCTCGGCCACATCTCCGGCAAGATGCGCCGCCACTACATCCGCATCCTCCCGGGCGACCGCGTCAAGATCGAGCTTTCGCCCTACGACCTCGACAGGGGTCGCATCACCTACAGGTACAAATAGTCCGCCGGCGGCGGGTCCGCCAGCTCGGCTACCAACGCTGACCAAGCGAAGTCTTTGGCGCCTAGTCCTTTCCCGTTCCGCGGGTCGTAGTACTCGCGCAGACCTTCGCGGGCGACGGCGCCGATCACCCCTGCCGCCAGCCCCGCCGCCTCCGCCTCGTAGCCGAGGCGACGCAACCCGATCCAGACGAGCCAAGCCGAGTTGACCCAGGTCGGGCCGCGCCAGTAGCGGCGGATCGGGCCGTGGCCGCCGCCCGGTTCGTAGCCCCGCTCGCCGACGGCGACCGAGGGCGGCGCCACCGGCGAAAGGAACTCGCGCTCGTTCAGCAGGTGCTCCTCGACGAGGCGACGGCCGATCTCCTCCGGCAGGTCGGGCAGCGCCAGCGGCGCCAGCGAGGCCCAGGTCAGGGTCTGGAGGTGGGCGCCCCCCGGCTGCGCCTCGTCGAGGAAGAGCCCGCGCCGTTCGTCCCAGAGGCGGTCGACCAGCGCCGTCGTCGCCGAGGGCCGCCCCAGGGCCTGCAGGGAGAGCGACCACAGCGTGTTGACGAGCGGTTCGCAGAGGACAGGGCCGCCCGCGTCACGGACGCGCCGCGCGTCCCAGCCGAGCCGGCGGTTGCGGTGGACCAGCAGCGGGAACCCGATCCGCCCGACCGCGCGCCGTCTCCAGGTCTCTTCGAACTTGGGTGAGGCGTCGAGGCCGGACTCGTCGGGCTGGACGATCCAGATCAGCCCGTCGCCCTCGAGGTCGCGGTTGGCGCTCAGCCAATCCACCTGGCGGCCGATCCGGGGCTCCTCGTTCGGATCGCCGACGGCGATCCGCCAGGCCCAGGCGAGGAGCGGCGGCTGGATGGTCTCGGTCTGGTCGGTGGTGCGACGGGCAACGTTGTAGAAGAGCAGCCGCAGCAGCGAGACGCGGCTGCGCCAGAAGATCGTGTGGCCGACGAAGCCGTCGGGGCGCTGCGCCGCCAGCAGGCTCTCCAGCTCCAGCCGCGCCCGCGCCGGCTCGAAGCGGCGCCAGACGATCGCGGCGAAGCAGGAGTCCCAGTACCACTGCCACGGGTAGCGGCCCGGGCTCGGCTCGGTGTAGCTGAAGCTGGTCTCGCCCCGCTGGCCGGTCACCCAGTTCTGGCGCAGTACGCGCTCGGCCTCGGCCAGCGCCGCTTCGCGCTCAGACATTCGTACGGCGCATCTCCCGCAGCGCCAGCGGGGCCAGCACGAGCAGCAGGCCCGCCAGCGCCACCAGGCCCGGCCAGGTCTCGCTCCAGGTGACGCCGCCGACGAATCCCTGCCGCGCCGCTTCGACCACGTGGGTGACCGGGTTGATCTCGGCGACCTTCTCCAGCCACGGCTGCAGCAGCTCCAGCGGCGCGTAGGCGGGCGTCAGCAGAACCAGCGCCATCATTCCCGCCTGCATCAGCGGCGCAGCCGACTGGCTCTTGTAGTGCAGGGCCAGCATCGAGCCCCAGCAGGCGGCGACGGCGGCCATCGCCGCGACCATCAGGTAGCTGACCAGGAGTCCGTCGAGGCCAGGCCACTGGGCGCCGATGGCGAAGGCGATCGCCAGCACGAAGGTGGCGGGGACGAAGGAACGGAGGCTGGCGGCGAGGACGTTGCCGGTCAGCAGGACCCAGCGCGGGGCGGGGGAGACGAGCAGGCGGTCGATCCAGCCCTGCTCGTAGTCGCGGGCGAGGTTGACGCCGGCCGCGGCCCCGGTGAAGCCGGCGCCCTGCAACATGCTGACGGCGACGATGAAGCTCACGTAGGAGTCGGTTTCGAAGCCGTTGAGCTGGATCAGGCTGCCGAAGACCCCGTTGAGGCCGAGGAAGAAGATCGTCGGCGCCAGCACTCCCGGGATCGCCGCGCCCGGCACCCGCACGATCTCGTTCTTCGCTCGCGCTATCAGCGCTCCGATCGTCGCTACGTTCGCCCGCCAGGTCGGCGTCGCCGCGGCTTCCATCAGCCCACCCGCAGCCGGTGTCGCAGGGCGCGGGCGCTGAGCACCAAGCCGAGGACGATGATCCCGGCGATCGCCGCCACCGCCTCCAGCGTGTGGGTGGCGTCGATGCCGGAGACGATCGGCTCGCGCACCCCCTCGACGATGAAGCTGAGCGGGTTGTATTCGGCGATCGTCTTCGCCGGCTCGACCATCAGCTCCTGAGGGAAGAAGGCCGAGGAGAGGAAGAGGACGACGAGGACGACCGGGAAGAGCCCCTGGACGACGCTGGCGCTGCCGCTGCGCAGGGCGATCGCGGCGCCGATGCCGCCGATCGCCAGCGCCGAGGCGGTTATCAGCGCGACCGCCAGGAGGGCGCCGGGGACCCCGCCCTCGATCTCGGCGCCGAAGAGGAGGCCGATCGCCAGGAACCAGATCGCCGCGAAGAGGCCGAGCGCCGCCGTCCCCGCCAGCCGCCCGAGCACTATCGCGAAGCGCGGGATCGGGGCGGCGAAGAGGCGGTCGGTGAAGCCCATCTCGATGTCGACCGCGAAGGCGATGCCGCCGCTGTTGCCGGCCAGCATCATCGACTGCATCATCGCCCCCGCCAGCATGAACTGGAGGAAGCTCTGCACGGGCGGGAAGCCCGGCAGTTCGATCCCGGCGCCGGCGCCGCCCGTCTGGATCGCGAGCAGCAGGGTGGGGAAGACGACGATCGGCGAGATCAGCTGCGGACGGCGGAAGGTCTGGCGAATCGAGCGTGCCCCCAGCGCCCATACCACCCGCGACGTCGTCGTCAGGTCGCTCACGCCGGCGCCACCGCCTCACTGTCGTCCGCGCCGTCCTCCTTTTCGAGGTGGTAGCCGGTCTTGGCGACGAAGACGTCGTCGAGGGTGGGGCGGACCAGCTCCAGCGATTCCACCACCACCCCGGCCTCGTCGAGGGCGCGGACGACGCGGGGGATGTCGGCGGCTCCGTTCGCGACCTCGAGCAGGACGCGCTTGCCGTCCTTGCGCGGCAGCAGCCTGCCGAGCCGCCCGGCGGCCTCCTCGGCCGCGGCAAGGGCATCCTCGCCGACGAGCAGCTCGACGTGTGGGTTGCCGACTTCGCCCTTCAGCGCCTCCGGCGTGCCTTCGGCGACGATGCGGCCGCTGTCGATGATCCCGACGTCGTCGGCCAGCTGATCGGCCTCCTCCAAGTACTGGGTGGTGAGGAAGACGGTGGTGCCGGCCTCGTTCAGCTCCCGCACCTCCTCCCAGATCGTCTTGCGGCTGACCGGGTCGAGGCCGGTGGTCGGCTCGTCGAGGAACAGCACCCGCGGTTCGTGGACCAGCGCCGCGGCGAGGTCGAGCCGTCGCTGCATCCCGCCGGAATAGGCGCCGACGCGGCGCTCGGCCGCGTAGGTGAGGCCGACCCGCTCCAGCAGCTCGTCGGCCCGTTTGCGCCCGGCGGCGGGGGGCAGCCCCTGCAGAGTCGCCTGCAGCCGGATCAGCTCCCTGCCGGTCATCAGCGGGTCGAGCGCCGCTTCCTGCAGGGCGACGCCGATCGAGGAGCGCACCTGCCGGGCTTCGCCGACGACGTCGTGGCCGGCGACGCCGGCGCGGCCGCCGGTCGGCAGCAGCAGCGTCGTCAGCATCCGCACCGTGGTCGTCTTGCCGGCGCCGTTGGGGCCGAGGAAGCCGTAGATCTGCCCCTCGTCCACCTGGAGGTCGATGCCCTGCACGGCGCGGACCTCGCCGAAGGTCCGCTCCAGCCCCTCGACTTCGATCGCCGGCACTAGATGATCAACTCCCAATTCCCGCGCACCCGGATGACGCACCTGGCACGGCGCATCTCTGCGTCCTCGGGCTTGCCTTGGGCGCCGCCAAAGGCTGCGCCCTGCGTCCTTGATCTGCTTGGCCAGGCGCGCCCCCGGTCACACCCGAATTGGGAGTTGATCATCAGGCCTCCAGCGGCTCGCCGCCGCGCGCCGACGGCGGGGTCGCCTCCACCCAGCGGCGCCCGTTTGCCCGCTCGATCGCCTCGGCGGCGTCGAGCAGCAGCTCGTCCTGCCCCCAGGCCGCCTGCAGTTGCAGCGCGACCGGCAGCCCCTCCGCCGAGCCGACGGGGACGCTGATCGCGGGGATGCCGGTGAGGTTGGCGAGGGCGCCGCCACGGACGTTGGCTTCGTCGGCGGTGAGGGTGCCGGAGGGCAGGTCGACGAGCGGTGCCTCGAGCGGGGGCGCGACCGCCGGCACGGTCGGCCAGGCGATCACGTCGACCTTCTCGAAGACGGCCGCGAGGGTTTGGCGCGCCAGCGTTCGAATCTGCTGCGACTTGATCGTCGCAACCGCCGGCAGCAGCACCCGGTACTTGAGCAGTCCTCGGCCGATCGGGCTCAGCTCCGGATCGAGGTCGTTGAGGCGCTTGGGCGTGATCCCGCCGAGGCTCTCGCTGTTGGCGATCAGCACCGTCGCGAGCGTCGCCGCCGCCAGTTCCGGCAGCTCGATCTCGCGCACCTCGCCGCCGGTCTCGCGCCGCAGGTCCTCGATCGCCGCCTCGCAGGCCTCCCGAACCGAGGGCGCCACGTCCTCGGGGACCTCGCCGCGGATGACGCCGATCCTCAGGCCCTCGGGATTGCCTTTCCGCAGCTCCTCCCCGAACAGGACCGAGCCGAGCAGGCGGCAGTCGCCGGCGTCGGCGCAGAGGGGACCGGAGACGATCGTGCTAGAGACGTCGGCCATGTGGTGACCCTCCATCGCCGCGCGGCCGAAGGTCGGCTTCAGCCCGGTCAGCCCGCAGTATGCGGCGGGGTAGCGGATCGAGCCGATCCCGTCGGCTCCCACCGCCCCGGCCACCAGCCGGGCGGCGACGGCGGAGGCGGGGCCGCTCGAGGATCCGCCCGGACAGCGCTCGGGGTTCCAGGGGTTCCGCGCCGGCCCGTAGACGGAGATGCTGCCGGTGCTGCTGGCGCCGAGCTCGTGCATGTTGCCGACGCCGACGATCACCGCGCCGGCGTCGCGCAGGGCGCGGTAGGGACCGGACTCGCCGGGTGTCGTCTGGGCGAGCATCTCGGCGGCGCCGAAGCGCTGCGCCCGCCAGGGCAGAGGCCACTCGTCCTTGATCACGACCGGGACCCCGTGCAGCGGACCCCCAGGTGCCGCCGCCAGCATCTCCCGCGAGCGCTCGGGGAAGGTCTCGACGACCGCGTTCAGCGCCGGGTTGCACTCGCCGATCCGCTCCAGCGTCGCCTCCAGCAGCTCGCCGGGATCGACGTCGCCGGCGGCGATCGCCGTCGCCTGCTCCCGAAGCGAAAGATCGAGCGCCTCGCTCATCGCCTCGGCGGCGCCTGCGATAGGTCGGGATCCCTTTCGCTCGGGATCTCGCTGGTGTCCAGGGAAAGCAGCTCGAGGATCGGCGGCCAGAAGGTCTGGTGGGCGGCGCGAATCACCGCCAGCTCGATCTCGTCGGCCTCGATCCCGTAGGCGGCCAGGCCGGCGGTAATGAAGTCGTCTGCGTTGCTCGGAGCCTCCATCTGACGCCGAGAACCCTATCTGGGCCCTTCCCCGCGCCTGGCCGGGATCGTGCACAGCGCTTCGCAGTGCCGCATCCAGCCGTCGCGGGCGGCAGGATTAACGCCGCAACTGGGGAAGGCTCCCAGTGTTTGCCTGTATCGATGCCCTTCGCTGAGACGAAAACCAACTTCCGGCGCGGCTGGTGCCTGGCCGCCGCGATCTGCCTGCTGGCGGCGCTGGTCGCTGTCGCGATGCCCAGCGGGGCCGATTCGGCGCCGCTGCGGGTTGTGGTGCTCGGCCAGACCGCGGAGATGCCACCGGCCTCCTGCCCGGGCAAAATCGTCAACAACGTCGAGATCACCCCTTGCCGGGTGGAGGGCCACGTGACCGGCTTCCAGTCGATCGCCGACGGCGTCCCGCGTCCGTACGAGGCGCCCTTCGAAGGGAAGATCGTCGCCTGGTCGATCACCCTCGCCAAGCCTTCGACCGAGGAAACCAAAACCACCACCGACGAGGTGGGCTTCTTCAACGACTTCCTCGGCACTCCTTCGCAGGCCCGGATCGGCGTCCTGCGCCCGATCGAGGACAGCAAACCGCCGAAATACAAACTGGTGCGCCAGAGTCCGCTCGAGACCCTCAACCCCTACTTCGGCAGCACCCCCGTCTTCGCCCTCGACCATCCGCTCACGGTGCTCAAGGGTCAGATCGTCGCCCTGACCATTCCCACCTGGGCGCCGATGTTCGCCTTCAACGTCTCCGCTGACAACACCTGGCGGGGCAGTCGCCTCCCCGAACAGTGCTCCTCCAAGGACGACATCCAGGGTGGTCATCCCCAGCAGGGCGTGGGCAAAATCAAGACCTACGGCTGCTACTACTCCAACGCGCGCCTGCTCTACACGGCGACGTTGGTGAAGAAACCGTAGTTCGAGCGGTTGTCGGTAGGGGCGCCGGGTACCCCTCCTCACTCAACTTGCTCGGGTGGATCGAGCTCCCGCAGTCCTAGGTCGCCATGACCGAGAAGTACAAGCCGTTCGGAGGGGTACCCGGCGCCCTATCGAGCCGCCACATCCGTTCGAGTCACGGCATCTGCAGAAGCGAAAACGCCATGGGCTACCCTCCGCTTCGAGATCCTGGACTGGAAGTTTGGAGCCTGTTGTGGAGGGGTCGGCAGGCCCTCTGAACGTTTTGCGCCGCTGGCCCGCAGCGATTCTCGGAGGGCTGGCGACGATTCAGCCAGGTAGGCGAGTGAAGAGGGCCTGCCGACCCCTGTACCGCCAGACCTAAAGCGCTTCTTGGCGAAGGCCGCAGTAAGGGCAGTCGCTGACGTCGAGTCCGATCAGCTGGTCGCAGCGGCGGCAGGCGCGGAGGTTCTCCGGGCTGCGGGGAAGGGACGAGGCCGAGGGAGACCGCGGCAGGACCATGGCGACCGGCTCCATCTCCTCGCCGGTCTCGCGGTCGACGTAGACGGAGCCCGGTTCGGCGTGGGCGATCGCCTCTCGACCCGAGGCCGCGGCGCGCATGCGGTAGAGCTGCTTCTCGTTCATCGCCGGGAAGACTATTAGCTTAGGCGGCCCCAATGCGCGTCCTCATCTTCCACGGCTACATGCTGCGCGGCACCGGCAGCAACATCTACAACGCCAATCTCGCTCCGGCCCTCGCGCGGCTCGGCCACGAGGTGCACCTGCTCTGCCAGGACCGGGAGGTCCAGCTGGAGGGGGTGCAGGTCCACAACCCCGATATCGGCGGCCTGCTGCCCGTCTACGTCAGGGATCCATATGAGGGGTTCGAGGTCAAGACCTTTCCCGAAATGAGCGAAGCCGAGCTCGACCGCTACATAGAGGCGAACGTCGCCGCCGTACGCGAGGTGGCTGAGGGCGGGATCGACGCGGCGCTCGCCAACCACCTGGTGATGGGCCCGCCGATTCTCGCCCGAGCCGGCGTCGCCCCCTACGCGGCGAAGATCCATGGTTCCGCGCTCGAGTACACGGTCAAGCCCCACCCGCGCTTCCTTCCCTACGCCAACGAGGGGATGAAAGCCGCCAACGGGGTCCTGATCGGCTCCGCCCACACGGCCGAGTCCCTCTGGGCGACCCTCTCCGACCTCCCGGATCTACCCGCGAAGACGCGGCTGGGGCCGCCGGGCGTCGAGGTCGGCGAGTTCCGCCCCCGCGGCGGTCGCGAGAAGCTGGTCGCCTTCGTCGGCAAGCTGATCGTCTCCAAGGGAGTCGACCTCCTGCTCGCCGCCTGGCCCCTGGTGCGGGCGGCTCATCCCGATGCCCGCTTGGAGGTTGCCGGCTTCGGCGCCTACGAGGAGGGGCTGCGGCGGCTGCTGGCGGCGCTGGAGCGGGGCGATCTCGACGACGCCCGCGAGGTCGCCCGCCTCGGCTGGGCGCTGGAGGGTGGGGAGGAGAGGCCGCTGCCGATCCTTTCCGCCTTTCTGGCCGATCCCCCGGCCGGCTACGCGGAGATGGCCCGAGCCGCGGCGGGCTCGGTCGAGCTCGTCGGCCGGCTCGAGCACCACGAGGTGGCCTCCTTCTTCCCGCGCGCCGAGGCGATGGTGATGCCGAGCACCTTCCCCGAGGCGTTCGGCATGGTCGCCGTCGAGGCCGCCGCCTGCGGCACCCTGCCGGTCTCGGCCGGCCACTCGGGGATGCTGGAGGTCTCGCGGCAACTGCAGTCGGCTCTTCCGCCCGACGTCGGGTCGATGACCTCGTTCCCGGTGGCGGAGGGCGCCGTCGAGGCGATCGCGCAGCGGTTGAGCGCTTGGCTCTCGCTGCCCGAGGGGGAGCGGGAGCGGACTCGGACGGCGCTGGTCGAGACCGTCACCCGGCTCTGGAGCTGGGAGGGAGTCGCCCGAGGAGTGCTCGCAGCGGCCGCCGGAAAGCTCGATGACCTGCCGCCTCCAGGCAGCTAGTGCCAAGCGTCACCTGAGACCGCAAAGCCTCCCGCCGCCGCTTCAATAGAATGCCCGCCGCCCCAATGTACGGCCGCCTGCCCATAGTGAAGATGCTGCTGGTGACGATCGCCCTGACGGTGGTCATCTCGGCGGTGATGGTCCCGATCAACTGGAACGGTCAGGGCGCCAGCACTGCTGCGCCGAAGATCGACCAGTTGCTGAACGTGATGATCGTTCTCTCCGCCTTCGTCTTCTCGCTGGTGATGGTGATGCTCTTCTACGCGCTGTGGAAATTCAAAGCCAAGCCGGGGGACGAGTCCGACGGCGAGCCGATCCACGGCAACACCCGCCTGGAGATCGCCTGGACCCTGATCCCGACGATCATCGTCCTCTTCGCCGGCGGCTACAGCTGGAAGGTGCTCGACGACATCGAAGATCCGGCGCCGAAGCGGGAGCAGGTGACGGTGGCGGTCTTCTCGCAGCAGTTCGCCTGGAGCTTCGCCTACCCCGGGAAAGACTACGCCTGGACCGAAGAAGCGCTGCACGTGCCGGTCGATCGCCAGATCCACTTCAAGATGCACGCGCTGGACGTGATCCACTCCTTCTGGGTGCCCGAGTGGCGGATCAAGAAAGACAACGTCCCGGGGATCACCACCACCGCGATCGTCACCCCGGACAAGACCGGGGAATACCAGCTCGTCTGCACCGAGCTCTGCGGCTTCGGCCACCCGACGATGCGAGCCAACGTCGTCGTCGAGCCGTATGACGAGTGGAAAAAATGGGTCGAGGGCCTCGAGCAGAAAGCCCCGCAGGAGCTGATGGAAACGGTCGAACTGGAGTCGACGGAGAACCCACCCGACCTCGGGGCCGGGGGAGCCTGAACGGCATAATGGAGAGAGCTGATGGTTGACGCGATCAAGAGACCCGGCTGGTGGCGAGGGCTGATCGGTGCGATCGCCTTCGGGGCGTTCGGATTCGGCCTCGTCCTGCTCCTGCGGGACATCTCCGGCCTGCCGCTGTACCAGACCGAACAGACCGGTTATCCGCACGTGATCGTGCCGGCGATCCTCGCCCCGCTCGGCTTCCTGGCCGGCTTCGGCTGCTTCGACTACTGGCTGCGCTGGGCGGCCGGCATGCCGACGATCCCGGAGGACCACTCCCAGCACGGTGCCAAGAGCTGGAAGGACTACTTCCGCTTCAACACCGACCACAAGGTGATCGGCGTCCAGTACGTCGTCACCACCTTCATCTTCTTCTTCCTCGGCGGTCTGATGGCGATGCTGATCCGGGCCGAGCTCGCCCAGCCCGGGACCCAGATCCTCGAAGCGTCGACCTACAACAGCCTCTTCTCGACGCACGCGGTGCTGATGATCTTCGTCTTCGTCATCCCGGTCTTCGCCGGCTTGGCGAACTACGTCCTGCCGCTGATGATCGGCGCGCCCGACATGGCCTTCCCCCGCCTCAACGCGCTCAGCTTCTGGATGCTGCCGCTGGCCGGGATCCTCTTCATCGCCAGCTTCCTCGCCCCGGGTGGCGCCTTCGATGCCGGCTGGACCGGCTACGCGCCGCTCTCGACGGGGGCGCCGTTAGGCCAGTCCTTCTTCAACATCGGCGTCCAGTTCGCGGGCGCGTCGTCGATCGCCACCGCGCTCAACTTCCTGGTCACGATCATCACCATGCGTGCGCCCGGAATGACCTTCTGGCGGATGCCGCTGCTCGTTTGGGCGAACCTCTCAACCTCGCTGCTGGTCGTCGCCGCGACCCCGTTCATCGCCGGCGTCCAGTTCATGGTCCTATTCGACCGCGCCCTCCACACCAACTTCTTCGACTTCGCGGCCGGCGGCGACGTGATCAGCTACCAGCACATCTTCTGGTTCTACTCCCACCCGGCGGTCTACATCATGATGCTGCCCGGCTTCGGGATCATCTCCGAGGTCATCTCGACCCACGCCCGCAAGCCGATCTTCGGCTACCGGCTGATGGCCCTGGCGCTGATCGGGATCGTCGTCCTCAGCTACTCGGTCTGGGCTCACCACATGTTCGTCGCGGGCATGTTCTCGTGGCTGCGGGTGCCGATGATGATCACCACCCTGCTGATCGCGGTGCCGACCGGGATCAAGATCTTCTCCTGGCTGGGCACGCTCTATTTCGGCAAGATCCACACCTATTCGACCGCGATGCTGTTCGCGCTCGCCTTCATCGTCACCTTCACGATCGGCGGCATCAGCGGCGTCATGCTCGGAATGGTGCCGATCGACATCCACGTCTCCGACACTTACTTCATCGTCGCCCACATCCACTTCGTCCTCTTCGGCGGCTCGGTCTTCACGATCTTCGCCGGCGTCTACCACTGGTTCCCGAAGATGACGGGCCGGATGTACGACGAGAAACTCGGGCGTGTGCACTTCTGGGGAACCCTGCTGGGGACCTGGGGCACCTTCGTCCCGATGCACTGGGTCGGGATGGACGGGATGCCACGGCGCGTGGCCGACTATGCCGCCCAGTTCGGCGACTGGAACCTGCTGATCAGCGTCTTCGCCTTCATGCTCGGTGCCGCCCAGCTCGTCTTCCTATACAACATGATCGTCAGCTGGCGCTACGGCCCGAAGGCCGAGGCCAATCCCTGGCGCGCCAACTCGATCGAGTGGCAGGTCTCTTCGCCGCCTCCGATCTTCAACTTCGACGAGATCCCGCGCGTCGTGGGGGGTCCATACGAGTTCGGAATCCCGGGTGCGAAACACGCGATCATGGCCGGCGAAGGCGCCGAGGCGCCCGAGAGCGAGAAGAGCGTGGTGGGCAGCACCTCATGAGCCCGGAGCAGAACGACGAGCGCAGGCCCCTGTTGGTCTTCCTCAACGAGGTGGCCGGCGGTCGGAAGCTGCTGCAGGCGGTTCGCGAGCGCCAGGACCAGGTCTCCGGCGTGGTCGTCGCCGCACCGCAGAACCAGCCCACGGTCGGGCAGCTGATCGACTCGCGCGAGGTGCGTGAGGCGGCCCGCGCCCGCGTCGAGGTGACGATGGCCGTGCTGAGCGAGTTCGGGATCCCCTCGGTCGGCGAGGTGATGGATCCGGAGCCGTCGCTGGCCGTGGACGATGCCGTCCGCGCCCACCGCCCCGAGGAGGTCCTCCTCTCCTGTCTCTCCGATACGCGATTTGGCTTCATGCGGCGCGACCTCGTCGAGTGGGTGCGCGAGCAGCTCGAACCCGAGGTGAAGCTGACCCACATCCCGGTGCGAATCGAAGATGACGCGATCCGTTGGGATCTCAACCACACCTTGGTGGTGGCGACGAAGACGGTTGCCGCTCCGGATCTCGTCAACCGGCTGAAGGAGCGTGCCAACATCCGCCCGCACCGGTTCACGATCATCTGCCCGCGGGCCGAGGACGTACGCGAGGGCCAGGTGGTGCGTGATCTGGCCTCGACGCTGGCTGAGCTCTATCGCTCCGAGATCGATGCCACCGGGCAGCCGATGAGTCCCGACCCCTTCCTTGCCGTCAGGAACGCGATCGAGCACTACCGAATCGACGACATTCTCATCTCCACCTTCGCCGGAGAGCGGTCCCAGTGGCTCGAGGACGACCTGATCGGGCGGGTGCGCGAGATCACCGACAAGTCCGTCGAGCACATCGAGGTCGGACGGCCCGCGACCGCCGTCGCCGCCGCCGTCGCCGAGGGGGAAGCCGGCTGATGGAGAGCGCGACCGTAGCCGCCGGCACCGCTCACGCCGAGCACCACCATCACGGGCCTCCAGAGGCTCACGAGAGCTCCCGCATCGACCGCCAGACGCTGGGGATCCTCCTCTTCATCGTCTCCGAGGTGATGCTGTTCGGGGCCTTCTTCGCTGCCTATTTCTTTCTTCGCGTCGTCGTCGATCCGCCCAGCTGGCCGCCGGAGGGCCTGGAGCTGCCGGTCGGCGTAGCGGGCATGAACACGGCCATCCTCGTCTCCTCCAGCTTCACCATCCACTACGCGCTGGAGTCGATCCGCCACGGCAATCGCGCCGGCCTCAAGCTCGGCTTGGTCGCCACCTGGCTGCTGGGCGCCACCTTCCTCTTCATCCAGATGAACGAGTACGTCCACATCGGCTTCAGCGCCCGTGACTTCTCGTTTGGCTCGATCTTCTACAGCCTCACCGGCCTGCACGGAGCGCACGTCTTCGTCGGCCTCCTGTTGCTCACGTTCGCGACGATCCGCGCCTTCCGGGGTCACTTCGGCCCTGCCGCGAAGGACCACCTCGGTGTCGAGCTGCCAGGCATCTACTGGCACTTCGTCGACATCATGTGGATCATCGTCTACGTAACCGTCTACATCCTCTGAGGCGGCTGCAAATCTGCGCCTGGGGGCGTCCTCGGTCGGTCACGTGCAGTGCACACTTCCCTCCCCTGCGCCCTACCCAGGCTTGATCTTCGCCGCCTCAGGAGCTTGAGATGAAAGTCGACGAGGCGGCGGTCTTCAAATGGGTCCTGATCATCGGGATGGCGGGGGCGGCGGTGATCGCGGTGACGTTGTTGACCCGTCCGCTGATTGGGTCGTTGCTGGGGCTCGTGCTGGTCATCGCAGGCTGCGTCCACGGCTATCGCTGGGTGCAGCAGAAGCGGCGCGAAGTTGGCGCAAAGAATTAACTCCTGTAGACAAAATATTTCATCCAGCAATGTAGTCTGGCAGCATGCCAACGATGACGATTCAAAGACGTGGACAAACGTCTTGTCAATATCGACGGCCGCCTCGAGTGGATACAGAAGACCATGATCGTCGGCGTCACCGCCATGTCATCCGCTTATATCGCAGGCTTCGCGGCTCTCGTTACCCAAATCTAGGGCGCCGTCGCAGCAGCTCCAGCGCCGCCAGCGTCAGGGCGATCGGGACCGTGGCCGGGCTCTGGTCGACGAAGAAGAACAGCAGGTCGAAGGCAGGGCAGATCACGGCCGCCAGGGCTGCGCCCTGCAGCTGCAGGCGGCGATCCGAGGCGAGCATCGCTCCCAGGACGGCGGCGATGAAGAGGTCACCGAATCCCATCACCGCCGAGCCGAAGGACGCGAACTGGAGGCGGGGGAGGTCGGCCGCCGGCGCGGCGGCGTTGAGGACGGCGTTCGGTCCCTGCAGGAGGTCGGAGGCGATCAGCCAGGCATCGACCGCGGCCATCAGGTAGATCCCGAGCTTCAGCCAGCGTGGCGGGACGCCGCAGGCGACGAGCCAGCCGAGGGTGACGCAGGCAAGGGCGGAGAGCGAAAGGGCGGCCGACTCGCCTGCCAGCGAGCCCTCTGCCGCCCAGGCGAGGGCGAAGAGGGGTACGGCAACGAGGGCCCAAGGAGGTCGCCCGCCACGCATCGCCCATCCGAGGGCGACGGCGGCGAGGGGCGGGACCGTGCCCAGCGCAAGGTAGGTGAGGAAGCGGGCGCTTGCCGACTCGAGCGCGATCGCGGAAACGACGACGACGATCGAGAGCGGCAGCACTAGGGCCCACCAGCGGCTGTGCAGGCGCTGTACGAGGGTGGGGAGGGGAGCCCGGGGGAGGACGACGAGTACGGCCTGCACGAGGCTGAGGACGGCGATCGAGAGCCAAAAGGGAAGCAAGTCAGATCGCTAAACGCCAGTTCACCGTGAAAAACATGTTTTGCGGCGGGCCTCTAAATATGACCTAAGGTCACCTGAGTAGTTATTTGTCATTGAGTATTAGTGAAAGGAACCAGCCATGAGGCTCATCAAGCTGGCCATCATAGGTGTGGCTTTTGCCGCCTTGGCTTCAGGGGCAATTGCCGGAGCCGCGGAACCGCCGCCCGCTGAAGAAGAATCGTCGGCCCTGCTGGCCGAAGGTTGCTTCGCAAATGCAATCTGCAGGTACGTCGGAACAGAATTCAATGTCAGGGACAAAGTGATCGAATGCAGTAGCTGGGGCGAATACGCCGGGTTCGGCGCCTCGGCCAGAAACCGGTGTGGTAACAAATCGGTTTGGCTCCGGCAAAACAAAGTCGTCGTCGCCTGTATGAACCCCGGTGGTGACAGGCCTCACCCGGGTCTCTACAACGAAATATTCGTCCCCTTCAATTACGGCGCGGCCTGCTGACTCGGATCCTGTGCAGCGTGGCCGTCCTGCGGCCGCGCTGCATACCTACGGCGCTCCCGCGGCGACTGGAGCTGGCTGCTCTGCCCTGGCAGAGCGTTCGGTAGGGGAACCCGATCGGGGCTCCAGCCGTCCGGCGGCGGCGACCGTCCACAGCATCGCCAGCCAGTTGCCGACGGCCAGGGCGATGTGGATCCAGACGATGCCGGCCGGCAGCTCGAGTGCCCACTGGATTCCGCCAACCACGCCTTGGAGGGCGAGCAGCCCGATCACGACCGTGAGCGGTTTCAGCGCGCGACGCTCTCCGCCCTGGCGGCGAAGGAGGAGCCAGACCGCGATCGCGACGACGCCGTAGATCGCGGCGATCGCGGCGTGGCGCTGGACGACCCACTCCAGCGTCCCGGTGCCCTCGAAGTCGAAGCGCTGAACCAGTTCCCCTTCGTGATCTCCGGCGTGCGGGCCCGAAGCGGTGGCGATCGTGCCGGCGAGGATCGTCAGCTGGCCGAGGGGGATCAGCGCCCGCACCGCCCAAACCCCGAGGCGGTCCCGCGAGCGCCGTCGCTCCAGGGGTTCGTAGCGCGAGCACCAGGCGAGGGCGAAGGCGGCGTCCAGGAGGATCATCGAGAGGATGAAGTGGGACATCACCAGCTCCGGTGCGAGATGGTGCTTGACCACGAAGGCGCCGAGGATCGCCTGACCCATCACGCCGAGAGGCAAAAGGGCCCCAAACAGGGCGAGGTGCCAGCGGTAGGGGCGACGGAAGAAGGCGAGGACGCTGGCGGCGATCACGGCGAAGCCGACGAAGCCGGTCAGGAGCCGGTTCCCGTACTCGATCACGGCGTGGTATTCGAGCGGCGGCGTCGTGCCGCCGTAGCATTTGGGCCAATCCGGACAGCCGAGCCCGGAGCCGGTGAGCCGGACGGCCGCTCCCGTCAGCACGATCAGCGCGAGCGCCGCCAAGGCGACGATCGTGACCTGCGCGTAGCGGGCGGGGGAGATCTCGAGGCGGCTCTTCAAGCGTTCTCGCATCGGAAAAAGCATCATGGCAGCGGCCCGCGGCCGCTCCGATCAGCCTTTGGATTGACCGCCGGCTCCGCCGGCGGCGTTTTCGATCAGGTACTTGACGAGGTCTTCGAGTTCTTTCGGAGTCAATTCCTGCTCGTAGCTCTGCGGCATCACGTCAGGCGGATAGCCTTTCGCGATCGTGGCGTTGGGGTCCACGATCATCTCTCTCACCGAGGCTTCGTCCTCGCCGGGAATCGATTCATCCAGGTTCGGCCCCGTCACGCCACCCGCTTCGGCCGCTTTGAAGGTGTGGCAGCCACCGCAGGTGTTGTTGGCGAAGACCTGAGCGCCCGGCCCGCCGGCGACTTCCGGCGGAGCGGCGCCGGGCACGCCGGCCCATTTGGCCACGTACGCGGCGACGTCGTCGAGGTCCTGCCCGGTGACGATGTCAGCCGGCATCGAGACGCGGGGATTGCCGTTGGACTCGCGGGGGTACTCGACCTGCGCCTTGACGACCCCCTCGATCGTGTCCGAGTCGTTTCCGACCGCTCGCGCGGCGGCGAAGGCGTGGTCGAGGTTGGGGCCGACCTCGGAGGAGGACCCGGCCTGTGCCAGCCCGTGGCATTTGCTGCATTTCTGGATGAAGAGGGCACGCCCGCGCTCGGGGTCTGCGCTCGTCGTGCCGCAGCCGGAAGCGACCACGGCGAGGGCGAGAAGAGCCGCCAGGACGAACAGCGGCCGAGTGAATTTGGGAAGGCGAGCCATGGGGTCCAACGCGGAGCGGAGTTTATATGGCGACGCCCCTGGGCAGCGCGTCGCCGAGAGCGGTCGGTGGGGTAATCTTGAGGCGATCCGCACTAGCTCGGGAGTCGTTAAAGCGATGGGAGGTCGCAGATGCAGGTAAGGGACGGGATGTCGGAGATAACCCTGACCGTGGGACCGTCCCACACGCTGCGTGAGGCTGCTCAGAAGATGGTCGAGAAAGGGACGGGCGCTGCCCTGATCATCGACGCCGAGCTGCCGGCACCCTCGATCGTCACCGAGCGCGATCTGCTGGTCTCCGTGGCCCGTGGACAGGACCCCGACCTCGAGCGGGTCGCCGACCACATGAGCGAGGGCGTGCTCACCGCGGCTCCCGACTGGAGCCTCGAGCGAGCCGCGGCGGAGATGTCCCGCCGCAACGTCCGCCACCTCGTCGTCTTCGACGGCGGGAAGCCAATCGGCGTCCTCTCCATCAGGGACATAGTCCGTTGCTGGACGTCAGATGGAGCTACCTCGGAAATGCCCCTGCCCGGCTAGGCGGGGCCGGACCTAAGAGCGCGGGGCGGGGCCGGAGATGGTTTCGACGGGGAGAGCCGCTCCCCGCGTCTCCTGGCGGCGCGGAAGGCGGTAGTAGTCGCGAATGGCGCCGCGAACGATGCTGCGGAAGGCGGCGAGGAAGATGATCGCGCCGAGGATGAACCAGATTCTCGGCTCGAAGATGAAGCCGGAGGCGAAGGTGCCGCAGACGAGCCCGAGAACGCCGAGGGCCAAGAAGACCGGCGCCCACGAGGGACGGGGCGCGTAGATCATCTCGCCCGGCTCTGGAACCTGTCGGTGCTCGGCCACGGTTACTGGGCGAGGTAGATGAAGGCGGTGACGAAGCAGAGGGCGAAGACGCCGACGGCGATGCCCCCGGCGACCAGTCCGGCGCTCATGCTCCTGCGTGCGGTCTCACGGTCCATGAGGGTGGATTTCTATCAAGCGAGGAGGAGGGGGGCGGGGTACCCCTGCCAGGCACCTCTCGCTATGGCTCGAGGTTGAGTGCCTGGCA
>DATEOT010000052.1:0-70975 GCA_035273795.1 Solirubrobacterales bacterium
TGGGTCAACGACCACTCCTTCAGCCACGGCACCTGCCAGTGCGCCTGGGGCGGCGTCAAGGACTCCGGCCTCGGCCGCTCGCACTCCAAGTTCGGCTTCTACGAGTGCGTGAACATCAAGCAGAACGTCTGGGAGCCGGGCTTCGCCCGCGACTTCTGGTGGCACCCCTACGACCGCACCCTCGGCGAGGCGGTGAAGGCCTCGGCGAAGATCCTCTACGGCAAAGGCGAGGTCAGGACCAAGGCCCTGCGCGAAGGTGCGGCGCCGCTGCTGAAGGTCGGGCGCCGCACCATGAAGAAGCGCCGGTAGGGCTCAGCCGCCGGCGATCTCCACCGTCTTCGAGACGGCGCCGAGGCACTTGTAGATCGGCCCGGCGGTCGCCTGGGTCATCGGCTTCACTTCGGCGTAGACCATCGCGGGGATCTTGATGTTTTCGTTCAGTTCCTCGAGGTCGGCCTTCCAGTTGCCGTTGGCCTTCGACTCGACGCGGCTGAGGACGCCGTTGCCCTTCTGCTTGAGGACGACGATCCGTTCCCCGATGCAATTCGCGTTGGCCGATTTGACCTTGCCCTGGTAGCCGGCGGCGCCGATCGTGATCGTCGACTTCACCTTCACCGTCTCACCGGGCTGCGGTGCCGCCACCGCCGTCGCCGCCAGTGCCAGCGCTGCCGCCGACGCCAGCGCCGCAACCTGATTCCTCTTGCCCATCCATCCCTCCTTTGTCTTGACCGATTGCGCCCCTTGGAGGGCGGCGGCAGCCTAGAGGACCCGGCAGCCATCAGAATCCGCCGCAGATGCCGCCCGCGCAGGAGAAGGCCGCGCCCGCGATCCGAGTCGCGGGGCTGCGGCGCGATTACGGCGACCGCCCGGCGCTCGAGGGCGTCGGCTTCGAGCTGCCAGCCGGCGCCTCCCTGGTGGTCCTCGGCCCCAACGGCGCCGGCAAGACGACGCTGCTGCGGATCCTGGCGACGCTGCTGCGCCCGAGCGGCGGCGAGGTGCGGGTGCTCGGCTGCTCGCTGCCGGACGAGGCCTGGAAGCTGCGCGGCAAGATCGGCTACCTCGGCCACGAGCCGCTGCTCTACCGCGACCTCAGCGGCCGCGAGAACCTCCGCTTCCAGGCACGGCTGCACGGGATCGGGCGCGGGGCCGCCGAGGCGCGGATCGAGGAGGTGCTGCGCGCGGTCGGGATGCAGCGGCGCGCCGACGAGCGGGTCGCCGAGCTCTCGGCCGGGATGCGCCAGCGGCTCTCGATCTGCCGCTGCGTCCTGCACCAGCCGGAGCTGTTGCTGCTCGACGAGCCCGACTCCAACCTCGACGTCGAGGGCCGCGAGCTGGCCCGGGGGCTGATCGGCGCCGGCGCCGGCAGCACCCGCGTCGTCGTCACCCACGACCCCGACCGGCACCTGCCCGAGGCCGACCAGGTGCTGCGGCTGGGGATCGGCGAGACGGCGGTGCTCTCATGACCCCCTCCCGCACCGCCTTCGCCGCGATCCTCGCGAAGGATTTGCGCGCCGAGCTGCGCACCCTGCAGTCGCTGCCGGCGATGGCGCTCTTCGCCGTCACCACCTTCGTCATCTTCCGCTTCGGGTTGGACCGGACCGCCCTCTCCGGCAGCCTGGCCTCCGGGGTCCTCTGGGCGACCCTGCTCTTCGCCGCCGTGCTCGGGATCAACCGCCTCTTCGTGTCCGAGCGCGAGGAGGGGGGCTTCGACGCGATCCGGCTGGCGCCGATCGACCGCAGCGTCCTCTTCGGCGCCAAGGTCGCGGCGCTCCTCGTCTACCTGGTCGCGCTGGAGCTGGTCACGGTGCCGATCTTCGCGATCTTCTTCCTCGACGACGCCGGCGGCCTCGGGCCGCTGGTCGCCGTCCTCCTGCTCGCCGACCTCGGCCTCGCCGCCACCGGCACCCTGATCTCCTCGATGGCGGTCAACTCGCGCGCCCGCGACCTGCTCGTGCCGCTGGTCCTCCTGCCCCTGGCGGTGCCGCTGATGATCGCCGCAACCGGCGCCACCGAGCCGCTGCTGCAGGCAGGCGGTCCGTCATACGACCGCTTCGGCACCTGGCTGATGGTCCTCGGCCTATACGATTTGATCTTCGGCCTGGTCGGCTACGCGGTTTTCGACTTCCTGCTCGAGGACTGACCAGGCGCCACCGGCCCCGACCCTCCGGAGCATGTACGGCAAAGGACTAAAGCCCCTCTCGATCGCGACCGTCCTGATGTTGGCGGTTTCCTTGTCGCTGGTCTTCTTCTATGCGCCGCTCGACGCCGACCAGGGCTTCGTCCAGAAGATCTTCTACGTCCACGTGCCGCTGGCGGTGGTGGCGCTGTTCGGCTTCATGGCCGGCGGCGTCTTCGCGGTCCTCCACCTGCGCTCGAACGACCGCAAGTGGGACGCCTACTCCTACGTCGCGATCCACATCTCGGTCATCTTCGGCGTCGCCGTGCTGATCACCGGCGCGATCTGGGCCAAGGCCTCCTGGGGCCACTGGTGGGTCTGGGACGAGCCGACCCTGGTCAGCTTCCTGATCGTCTTCCTCCTCTACGCGACCTACTACCCCTTCCGCTACGCGATCGAGGACCGCGACCGCCAGGCGCGTTACGCCTCGGTCTTCGCCGTCACCGCCGGCGCCTTCGTCCCGCTCAACTTCATGGCGGTGCGGATGGCCGAGAGCCTCGTCCACCCCCGCACCTTCGCCACCGCCGAAGGCGGGATGCCGGGAGAGATGATGCTCACCTTCCTCGTCTCGCTGGCGACGATGGCGCTGCTCTACACGACGCTGGTCAAGTTCGAGCTGACCGCGAAGAGCGCCTCCGGCCAGGTCAAGCGCCTGCGCCGCGCCCTCGACGCACCCGTCTCGGGCGGCGGTTCCCGGATCGCCCCGGAGGTGAGCTGATGGAGTTCCTGTTCGCCGCTCCGGCGCTGCCGCTCGACGAGGCCGGCAAGTACGTGGCCGGCGCCTACGTCGTCTTCATGATCCTGCTCGTCGTCTACGTCGCGATCATGGCGGCGAAAGTGCAGCGGATCGAGCGCGAATTGCGCGAGGTCGCCGCGATCGCCGAGGAGCGCAAAGAGGGAAGCGCCGCCCCCGGAAGAGCAGCCGAGGAGGCGGCGCCCAGTGCCTGAGCTGCTCGCGCTCGGCGTCTCCCACAAGACCGCGCCGCTCGACCTGCGCGAGCGCCTCTCGCTGACCGAGGGGCGCGCCGTCAGCGCCCTCGCCGAGCTGACGGCCGCGAGCGGCATCCACGAGGCGGCGGCGATCTCGACCTGCAACCGCACCGAGCTCTACCTGATCGTCTCCGACCCGGTCGAGGCCGAGTCGACCGCGCTCGGCGTCCTCACCCGCCAGGCGGACATCCGCCCGACCGAGCTGCTCAGCCACCTCTACTCGCTGCGCGCGACCGAGGCCGCCCGCCACCTGCTGCAGGTGACCGCCGGGCTCGACTCGATGATCCTCGGCGAGGCCGAGATCCAGGGCCAGGTCAAACGCGCCTACGAGCTGGCGATGGTCGAGGGCGCGACCGGGCCGATCCTCAACCGCCTCTTCCGCGACGCCCTCACCGCCGGCGGCCGCGCCCGCGACGAGACCGGGATCAGCCAGAAGGGCGTCTCGATCCCGTCCGTGGCGGTGGAGCTGGCGCGGCGGGCGGTCGGGGACCTCTCCGACCGCCGGGTGCTGATCGTCGGCGCCGGTGAGACTTCCGAGCTGGTCGCCAGGGCGATGGTCGCCCGCGGCGTCGCCACCGTCTTCGTCGCCAACCGCCACTACGACCGCGCGATCGGCCTCGCCCAGCGCTTCCAGGGCACCGCGGTCCGCATCGAAGAGCTGCCCGAGCAGCTCGAGGAGGCCGACATCGTCGTCTCGGCGACCAACTCGCCCCACCACATCGTCGAGCGCGACGGGCTCGAGCACGTGATGGAGGCGCGGTCGGAGCGGCCGCTGCTGGCGATCGACCTGGCGGTCCCGCGCGACATCGACCCGGCCTGCCGCGAGATCCCCGGCGTCACCGTCCACGACATCGACGACGTCCAGCAGATCGTCGAACGCAACGAGAGCGGCCGCGAGGCCGAGTCGCGGCGGGCGGAGCAGATCGTCGAGGCCGAGCTCGACCGCTTCGAGCGCTGGCTCGGCTTGCAGGAGGTGGTGCCGACGATCAGCGCCCTGCGCGAGCGCGGCGACGAGGTCGTGCGCCGCGTCCTGGCCGAGAACGAGGGCCGCTGGGAGGCTCTCAGCGAGACCGACCGCGAGCGGGTCGAGAAGCTGGCGCAGGCGATCGCCTCGCGGCTGCTCCACGATCCGACCCTGCGGATCCGCCGCTCGGCCTGCTCCGGCGAGGCCTACTTCTTCGTCAACGCCCTGCGCGAGCTCTACGGCCTCGAAGTCGAGGCCGCGCCCGAAGCCGAGACTCGTAGCAATGTGACTGAGTTGCGACGGAAATCGCCCTAGGGGCAGCGTGGTCGAGCAGATCAAGGACGCAGGGAACGAAGCGTGCTCTGCACGTGAGCGACCGAGGACGCAGAGATGCGAAGCGCCACGCTGCGCCTAGCGACCCGGGGCAGTGCGCTGGCGCTGACGCAGTCGCGCTGGGTCGCCGACCGTCTCGGCGGCGCAGAACTGGTGGAGGCGAGCTCGGACGGGGAGCCGGGCGACAAGTCGCGCTTCGTCCGCGGAGTCGAGCGGGCGCTGCTGGCCGGCGAGGCCGAGCTCGGCGTCCACTCGGCCAAGGACCTGCCGGGCGCGATGCCCGAGGGGCTGGAGATCGCCGCCGTGCCGGCGCGCGAGGACCCGCTCGACGTCTGGATCGGCGTCGGCGACTCGCTTGACGACGTTCCCGAGGGGGCGCGGGTCGGGACTGCAAGCCTGCGCCGCCGCGCCCAGCTGCTGGCGGCGCGCCCTGACCTGCGGGTGGAGGAGCTGCACGGCAACGTCGACACCCGCCTGCGCAAGCTGGAGGAGGGCGAACTGGACGCGATCGTGCTCGCCGCCGCCGGCCTGCGCCGGCTCGGCCGCGAGGCGGAGATCGGGTTCGCGCTCCCGGTCGAGCAGATGGTGCCGGCGGCGGGCCAGGGCGCTCTGGCGCTGCAGGTACGATCGGATGACGGAGCGACGAGCAACGCCGTGACGGCGATCAACGACCTGCGGGCGATGCGCGAGCTGACCGCGGAGCGCACCGTCGTCGCCCTGCTAGAAGCGACCTGCGCCAGCCCCCTCGGCGCCCACTCCCGCGTCGAGGGCGCCCGGATCGAGATCGACGCCTTCGTCGGCCTCCCCGACGGCAGCGAGTGGCTGCGCGACCGCATCGAAGGCGAGGCCGAGCAGCCGGCCCTGGCCGGGGCGGAACTCGTCCAGCGCCTGCTCGGCTCCGGCGCGCGCGAACTTCTCGATCGCGCCGAGGAGATGGGATGACGGCGCGCGCCGGAGTCGTCTACCTGGTCGGCGCCGGGCCTGGCGATCCGGGCCTGATGACGGCACGCTCGCTGGAGCTGATCGCCGCCGCTGACACGGTCTTCTACGACCGCCTGATTCCGCCCGGCGCCCTCGACGGCGCCCGCACCGACGCCGAGCTGGTCTACGTCGGCAAGCAGCCCGGGGTGCCGTCGCTTCCCCAGGAGGAGATCGGCGAGCGGATGATCGAGGCCGCGCGCGCCGGCCGCTCCGTCGTCCGCCTCAAGGGCGGCGACCCCTTCGTCTTCGGCCGCGGCGGCGAGGAGGGCGAAGCGCTGCGCGAGGCGGGGGTCGGGTTCGAGGTCGTCCCCGGCGTCACCGCGGGCGTCGCCGCCACCGCCTACGCCGGCATCCCCGTCACCCACCGCGACGATGCCTCCGCCGTCGCCTTCGTCACCGGCCACGAGGACCCGACCAAGGAGGAGAGCGCGCTCGACTGGGAGGCGCTGGCCCGCTTCCCGGGGACGCTGGTCTTCTACATGGGGGTCAAGCGCCTGGCGAACAACGCCACCGCGCTGATCGACGCCGGCCGCGACCCGGAGGAGCCTGCCGCCGCGATCGAACGTGGGACGTGGCCAGGGCAACGGACTGTGCGGGCAACCCTGGGAACCATCGCCGAGGCGGTCGAGCGCGAGGAGGTGAAGGCGCCGGCGCTGATCGTCGTCGGCGAGGTCGCGGCACGCCGCGAGCAGCTCGAATGGCTGGAGCGCCGGCCCCTGCACGGCCGCCGCGTCGTCGTCACCCGCGCCCGCGCCCAGGCCAGCGGCCTGGCGGCGACCCTGCGCGAGCTCGGGGCCGAGGTGGTCGAGCTGCCGGCGATCCGGATCGAGCCGCGGATCGATGCCGAGGAGGTGCGGGCGGCCGCGGGTGCCCTCGGGATCTACGAGCTGATCTGCCTCACCAGCCCCAACGGCGTCCGCCTGCTCTTCGAGGCGATGGAAGCAGCCGGCGTCGACGCCCGCGCGCTGGCCGGGGTCACCGTGGCTGCGATCGGACCGGGAACGGCGCGGGCGCTGGCGGAGCGGGGCGTTATCGCCGACGTGGTCCCCGAGCGCTTCGTCGCCGAGGGGCTGATCGAGGCGCTGGCGGAAATGGAGCTCGCCGGCGCCCGCGTCCTCGTCGCCCGCGCCGCCGAGGCCCGCGACGTCCTCCCCGACGCGCTGCGCGAGCGCGGCGCCGAGGTCGACGTCCTCCCCCTCTACGAGACCGTCCGCGAGGAGCCGGGCGACGACGAGGTCGAGGCGGCCCAGAGCGCCGACTACCTCACCTTCACCTCCTCCTCGACCGTCACCAACCTCACTGCCGCCCTCGGCGACCGCTTCCCGCGCGACGCCCGCATCGTCTCGATCGGCCCGATCACCAGCGAGACGGTCCGCGAGGCCGGCCTCGAGGTGGACGTGGAGGCCGAGCGCCACGACGTCGACGGCCTCCTGACGGCCCTCCTGAACGATGTTCGGTAGTCCCCACCGCCACTACCGCTCAACCGACTCGACCAACACCCGCGCCCGCGAGCTCGCCGCCGCCGGCGCCCCCCACGGCACCGTCGTCACCGCCGCCGAGCAAACCTCCGGCCGCGGCCGCCAAGGCCGAACCTGGACCGCACCCCCCGGCAAAGCCCTCCTCTACTCGGCCATCGTCCGGCCCCTGGAAGAGCACCACACGATGCTCCCCCTAGCCGTCCCTCTAGCGGTCTGCGAAGCAGCCGAGCAACTGAACCCCGACCTCGAGTGCAAGGTCAAGTGGCCGAACGACATCCACGCCGAAGGCCGCAAGCTGTCTGGCGTCTTAATAGAGGCGCGACCTCAAGACGGCTGGGCGGTAATCGGGGTAGGCCTGAACTTCTCCATCCAGGAAGACGAGTTCCCGCCAGACCTCCGCGCCACGGCCGTCTCGGTCTTCGGCACCCGTGGAGAGGAGCGAGGCAAGGGGTCCGCCGGACCCTCCCCGCTGTTGTCCGCCGGACCCCTTCCCTCGCTCCTCCTGCGCGCAACCGAAGTTCTCAACCAGCACCTCGACCGTTGGGTCCGCGCAGAACCGGCCGAAGTGCTTTCCGTTTGGCGCAAACGCGACGCGCTAAAAGGAAGAGGGGTCGCCTGGGAGGGTGGCTCAGGAATCGCCGACGGCGTCGACGACAAGGGTTACCTAGTCGTCGTCACCGCCGACGGCGACCGGATCGCCGTCGGAGCCGGAGAGGTCCACCTCACCCGCTTCTGACGCTTTCGGTCTACGCCGCCGCCGCGAGCGTTTCGGCTTGTCCCCGTTGGCAGCCGCCTCCGGCGCGTTGCCGTTCTCCCCCTGCCCGTCTTTGCGTTTGCGCTTGCGCCGGCGCTTGCCTTTCGGGAAGTTCTTCAGCAGCTCGCGGGCGACGGCCGACGGTTTCCGCGCCATCCGCATCCGCGCCCCGCGCAGCACCTCCTCGCCCTCGGGAGTGTGGGAGACAGCCGCCGCCAGCAGCGCCACCGCGAGGCGACGGTCCTGTTTGCGCGCGGCGTGGACGAGCCGGCGCGCGTTGCGCCCGTGCGCCCGCCCCGAGGAATTGACCAACAGGCCCAGCAGCCGCTTCGTCTCCGGCCAGCGCTGCACCGCGTACTCCTCGTGCAGTTCGCGCGTGTAGCCGGCGAGCCGCCAGACCCAGGCCTGCGCCTGGTCGCGGCGGCCGATCCGTTTGTCGATCAGCGCCTGCAGCAGCGTCTTCGTCCCCGCTCGCTTGTCCTCCCGGCTCCAGGTGCCGACGATGTCGATCGCGTCGTCGAAGGCCTCGGCGTCGCCGAGGTCGGCGATCTCGCTCAGCGCTTTCAGACGCAGCTGCGAGTTGCGGTTGCGCTGCACGCAGGTGAGCAGGAAACGGCGGCGCAGCTCCTTGGTGCGGTCGTTCTGCAGCATCGCCCGCGCCCGCCGCCACCCCTGCGTGTTGACCCGCGCCCCGGCCAGCGCCGCCCAGGCGTGCTGCTCTGGATAGTCGAGGTTCTCGACGGCGATCCGCCAGATCTCCCGTTCCAGCACCTCCATCCGCTTCTCCTCAACCTCGGAGACGGGGACGATCCGCCGCTCGACCCGTATTTTGCGCCCGCGGCCGCGGCGCACCGGGCCGACGACGATCGCGCCGCCGCGGTAGACGTCGCGGTCGAGCAGGCTGTGCAGGGTGACGATCGTCTCGTCGTGGGTCGTCGCCGGGTGGACGAAGTCGAGCACGATTCCGGACTCCTTCCCCGGCGCCCGCCTGGTGACGCGGCCCACCCGCTGCTGGTAGATCCGCCGCGAAGCGGTCGGCGCCAGGTGCATGCAGATCGTCGCCCGCGGGCTGTTCCACCCCTCGGCCAGCAGCATCGCGTTGCAGAGCACGTCGACGGTACCGCGCTCGAAGCCGGCGAGGATCTCAGCCAGCTCGCGCTTCGGCGTCTCCCCGGAGACCGCCTGGGCGTTGATGCCGGCGTCGCGGAAGGCTTTGGCGACGTTCTTCGCGTGCTGGACGCCGGCGGTGTAGACGACGCCCGGGATCTTGCGGAAGCGCGAGCGGTAGAGGTCGGCGATCGCGACGTTGAAGGGCTCCTGGTCGAGCAGCGCGGCCAGCTCCTCCTGGTCGAAGTCCTGGTCGACCTCGCCTTTGCGCAGCGGCACTTTGGCGATCGTCCGCACCCCGGGGCCGGGCGGGATCCGCAGGCAGCGCAGCGGCGCGATCACACCGCGGCGGGCGGCCTGGGCGAGGTCGAAGCGCGAGGTCTGGGTCGGGAAGAGGTCGGTGACGTGGCGGGCGATCAGCGCCCCGGTCGCGGTCATGCCGATGTAGACGGGCCCGTTCCACTGGCGGATGCAGGCGCTGGTTTTCTCGCCCAGAGCGGTGTGGGCCTCGTCGCAGATCACGACCGAGTAGGCGTCGGAGACCTTCTTGTGGTTGCGGACGAACCACTGGTAGGTCTCGACCGTCACCGGCCCTTCGGCGTCGTCGCGACCGTCGAGCAGCGGCGGTCGCAGCCGCTCCTTGTAGCCGCGATCGGAGATCTCGCCGATGAACTGGTCGACGAGGTTGCGGCGGTGGGTGAGGATCAGCACCCCGCCGGTGCGGGTCGCCTCGATGAAGCCGACGGCGGCGACGGTCTTGCCGGCCCCGGTCGCGTGCTCGAACCAGAAGCGGCGGTCGGCGCCCGGATCCTCGGGGGCCTCCTCGACCACCTCCTCGTCCTCGTCGGCCGGCCCTTCCTCCCAGTCCTGTGGCTCCTCGTCGGGAGCCACCTCCTCGTCCTCGTCGAGCTCACCGGCGGCATCCAGGTCGCCGTCGACGGCCGAGCCGTTGCCTGCCTCGCTCCCGTTCTCCGTCGCTTCGCCGGCACCGCCCACCTGCTGCTGGCCCATCAGCTCGGCCAGGGTCCCGGAGAGCGCGTCCACCTGGTGCGGGTTGAGTTCGGCGCCGTCGCGGAGCTTCGGCGGCTCCTCGGCGAGGAAGCGCTCCAGCCCCAGCAGCAGGGAGAAGTCGCGGCGCCACTCGATCGAGGGGTTCTCGGCCCCCTCGTCGAGCTCCTTCAGCGCTGCGTCGAGCGCGCGGCGTCGGGCGGTCCCCGGCGCCAGCGCCTCCGGCCCCTCGCCGTCGAGCAGGAAGGGCTCGTGGACGAACGCCGCCGCACGCTCGATGTCGGCGCCTGAGGGAACTGCCGCGTCAGCGGCAACGTCGCTGGTCTTGGCCATAGAAGGCTTCCGGGTGTCCGTCACACCGAGAGACGGCTGACGGCTGGGACAAAAGAACGAGGCTGGGGGTTCGACTGACTCCCCCCGAGGACTCCGAGCGATCCGCGAACCGCGAATCGAACACCCGTATTGTACCCATCGACCGGATGGGTGCGCGAATTCGACCAATCTTGGCGCTGGCCGCATTGCTGCTCGCCGCGCTTCTCTACGGCGGCTGTGGCGGCTCCGGCGGCGAGGGCTCAGGCGGTTCCCACCCGAACTACGCGAAGGCCCTGACGGGCGCGCCGGCGCCGCTCGCCTCTCTCTACAAGCAGGCGAACGAGCTGCTCCCCGGGGGCGTCGAGGCTTACGAGAAGCGAATCACCGAGCTGCGCGGCTACCCCGTGGTGGTCAACGTCTGGGCCTCCTGGTGCGGGCCTTGCCGAGAGGAGTTCCCGGTCCTGCAAAAGCTCTCCGCCCGCTACGGAAAGGAGGTCGCGTTCCTCGGCGTCAACTCGGAAGACTCCGACGACCTCGCGGCGAATTTCCTGCGTGAAGAACCGGTTCCCTATCCGAGCTACACCGACCCCGACAAAGACATCCTCGACGCGCTCGGCGGGTACGGCGGCGTGCCCGACACCGCCTTCTACGACCGCTCCGGCGAGCTCGTCTTCCTCAAACAGGGGCCCTACGAGGAGAGCTCCGAACTGGAAGCCGACGTGCGTCGCTACGCCGTAAGCGGATAATCGACCGATGGAACTGTTCGTCCTGATCGCGATCGTCGGGATCGGCCTGCTGCTGGCCGAGCTGCTGCTGCCGACGGGCGGCGTGCTCGCCGTCCTGGGGGTGGCGGGGCTGACCGTGGCGGGCGTCGTCGCCTTCGGTTCCGACAACGACGTCGCCGACTACGCCGGCGGCGGCCTGATCGCCCTCGGCATCCTCTCCGGCGCCACCTTCTACTTCGTCAGCCGCAAGGTCTGGGAGGCGCACCGCAACGACCGCGTCCGCACCGGTACCGAGGAGATGATCGGCTCCACCGCCGAGGCGCGCAGCTCGATCGACCCGGACGGCCAGGCTTGGCTTGGAGGAACGACCTGGAGCGCCCGTCTCGCCGACGGGGCGACCCCGGCCCGGCTGGGGGATAAAGTCAGAGTGGAGGCGGTCGAGGGGCTGACGCTGGTCGTTCGCCCGGAGCCGCAGACCGCAGCGCACACGAATGAAGGAGCCGGTTGATGGAGGCTGTCGCAGGAATTTTCATCGTCCTCGCGTTCTTCGCGTTGATCGCGGTGGGAGCCTCGGTCCGGATCCTGCGCGAGTACGAGCGCGGCGTGATCTTCCGCCTCGGCCGACTGATCGCCCAGAAGGGGCCGGGCCTGATCCTGCTGATCCCGGTGGTCGACCGGATGGTCAAGGTCGACCTGCGCACGGTCACGATGAACATCCCGCCGCAGGAGGTGATCACCCGCGACAACGTCCCCTGCCGCGTCAACGCCGTCGCCTACTTCCGCGTCATCGACTCCAACCGGGCCGTGGTCGAGGTCGAGAACTATCTGATCGCCACCTCGCAGATCTCGCAGACGGCGCTGCGCTCCGTGCTCGGCAAGGCCGAGCTCGACCAGCTGCTGGCCGACCGCGAGCGCCTCAACGAAGAGCTGCAGAAGATCATCGACGAGTCGACCGAGCCCTGGGGCATCAAGGTCACCGCGGTCGAGATCAAGGACGTCGAGATCCCCGAGCAGATGCAGCGGGCGATGGCGCGCCAGGCCGAGGCCGAGCGCGAGCGGCGGGCGAAGATCATCAACTCCGAGGGGGAGTTCCAGGCCGCGCAGAAGCTCACCGACGCCGCCGACATCATCAGCACCAACCCCGCCTCGCTGCAGCTGCGCTACCTGCAGACGCTGCTGGAAATCGGCAGCAACCAGAACACCACCGTCGTCTTCCCGCTGCCGATGGACGTGCTCGAGCCGTTCATCGGCAAAGGCTCGGCGGAGCGGGCCAGGGGCACCGAGCGGCCGCCTCGTCCACAGGCCCCGCCGGAGCCGCCGCCTATCGACGAGCCCGACCCGAACGACCTTCCCCCCTCCCGCTCCTGAGCTCGCCGGAGACCCGCATCGACCAGCTGACCGGGCTGAGGACGATCCTCGCCCCGGGCCGGGCCGCGCGCCCGGACAGCTTCTCGGCGCGGGCGACCGAGCCGAAGGGGCCGGACAACTGCCCTTTCTGCGAGGGCCGCGAGGAGCGGACGCCGCCGGAGCTCTACGCGCTGCGGCCCGGCGGAGGCGATCCCGACACCCCCGGCTGGACCACCCGGGTCGTGCCGAACCTCTACCCGGCGCTCGGCGGCGAGGCGGCCGTCGGGGAGGGGGAACCAGCAGCGGAAGCCGGATCGTTCGCCAGCAGCGGCGACCCGCTGCTGGCCTCCAAACGAGCCGGGGAACCCGACCTCTTCTCCTCGCGTCCGGCCGAGGGGGCGCACGAGGTGCTGATCAACTCACCCGCGCACCTGACGGCGATGGCCGAGCTCGACGACAGCCAGTTCGCGGCCGCCGTCGCCACCTGGCGCGAGCGGATGCGCGTCCACTCCGAGGCCTCCTACCTGCAGCTGATCGTCAACGAGGGCGGCGGTGCCGGCGCCTCCCTCGAGCACACCCACGCCCAGCTCTACGCGCTGCCCTTCGTCCCCGCGGCGGTCGCCCGCGAGCGCGAGCGGGTCGGTGCCTACGGCGAACGCACCGCCGGCGGCGGGCTGCTCAGCGACGTCCTCGTCGAGGAGGTGCGCCGGCGCGACCGCCTCGTCGCGATCGACGACGAGGCGGCGCTGATCTGCCCCTGGGCCTCGCGCTCTCCGTTCGAGCTGCGGGTGATCCCCCGGCGCGAAACCGCCCGCTTCGAGGAGGACGAGGGCGGCGCGGCGATGATCCGCACCGCGATGCGGGCGCTCGCCCAGCTCTTCGGCGGGCCGCCGGAGCTGAACCTCTGGGTCCGCACCGCCCCGCGCGGCGCCGACCAGTTCCACTGGCACGTCGACATCGCCCCCCGGCTGACGATCAAGGCTGGCTTCGAGCTCGGCACCGGCGTCGACATCAACGTCTACCCGCCGGAGCAAGCGGCGTCGGACCTGCGCGAGTGCCTCTGAGGCCCCAGGGCGCCGCGCAGTACTGCGTCCTCGGTCGCTCGCGTGCAGAGCACGCCACGCTCCCTGCGTCCTTGTCCTGCTTGGCCCTGGACCCTCAGTAGGGTGAGCGCGTGACGCCGAACCCGCGGCCGATTCCTCGCTTCATCGCCGACACCACGCAGGAGGGGATCCCGCACGGTCGCTTCACCGAGCGCCTGCGCGGGGAGTTCGCGAAAGCGTGCGGCGCCGTCGAGGAGCTGCCGGCAGGCGTCGAGGTGCCCGCCGAGGTCGATTGGTTTCCCGAGCGCGCCTGGGGCGGCCGGGTCTGGATTCCCTGCTCAGCCCAGACGGAGAGCGAGGAGGGGCGACTGGAGCTGTTCGGCCACGTCTCCTACGTCCAGCCGCCACAAGGAGAGCCACGGGACTTCGCCGCCAAGGCAGACTTCACCGACGTCCTCGCCGCCGACAACCCGGAGTGGCGGATCGACCTCAACGACGACGTGATCGGCCGCTGGCGGGGCGAGAACGGGCGCGCCGGCGCCGTCACCCTCGTCTGGGGGCGCCCCCTGGTCCGCGACGCCGTCGCCGCCACCGCCGAGCTCGACGGCGAGACCGTCGACCAGGAGGTCGTCTCCCAGGATCGCTTCACCTTGATCGCCCTCGACGCGCTCGAGGGCTACGGAGACGACGTGTTCATGGAAGTGAAGCTCTGGAGCCGCCGGGCGACGGAGCTGGCTTCCGAGACGCTCTACGCCTGACCGAGCACCTCGACCGGGACGTTCACGCCCGTCCTCGCCAGCCGCGCGTCGAAGGTGAGCAGGGGCTCGCCGAGCATCAAGGCCAGGGCGATGTAGAGCCCGTCGTAGAAGCTGAAGTTGTCACGCAGGTCCCAGGCCACGTGCACCAGCAGTTCGTGCTTCACCCGTTCGATCGGCAGCTTGTCGACCTCCCACAGCGCTTCGCCCGCGGCTTCGGGGTCCATCCACCCTCGCTGAACGTGGCGCCGCAGCGCGTGGCCGATCTCGGCGTCTATGAGGTGCGGGGCCCAGAGCGTGTGTTCTTCGGCCTCCAGCCGCTCGTCGACCAGTTCCGCGTGCTCGCGTTCAGCGAGGGACTCGATCAAGACCGAGGCATCGACGACCGGCATCAGTCACCGCGCATTTCGCGAATCGTGTCGACGTTCTGCTGCGTGGTGAAGGTTGCTTTGGCCCCCCGCCCATTACGTCTGGCCGCGATCTCGGCGATGGTTGACTTACGGCTGCGCCGGCTGAGCTCTCGCTTGATGTAGTCGGACATGCTCATCCCGGCCGCCGCCGCCCGCATCTTCAATTCCCGGTGCAGGTCGTCGGGCACGTTTCTGATCTGAATCATCTTCGACATGTGCACCACATTAGACCGTGCGGCGGACATGTTCACTACCTCTGCAGTTCTCATGCAAGCGATCCTGCCGCCTCGGGTCTCGCCCGTGGCGCGCATTCCGTGCCAACTTCGACAACCTTTTGCCAACTAAGCGAGAATTCAGTCCCGGCCCCGATAGCTCAGCTGGATAGAGCGATCCCCTCCTAAGGGATAGGCCGCTGGTTCGAATCCAGCTCGGGGCATCTCGCTGCAGGCTTTCGTCCGCCGACCTGCAACTTTTGACCTCCAGCCTTGCTTGTACCGAAAGTGCAGACCGTGACCGATCGCCGCCGCAGCTCGATGCCGCTCCTCCTGGCCCTCGTGGCAGCGCTGCTCGTCTTCAGCGGCCTCGCCTCGTCCGCCAGCGCCGCAACCCGATCGGTCCATTTCGACGGCCACACCTTGCAGGTGCCGGCAGCCTGGCCGGTCTTCCGGCTGAGCGAGCATCCCCGGATGTGCGCGCGCCTCGACCGGCGGGCGGTCTACCTCGGCTCCCCCTCCTCGCAGCAGCGCTGCCCGGCCGGGGCGATGGGGCGCCGGCGGGCGATCCTGGTCGAACCCGACCGCGGTGCCGCCGCCTCTGCCCTCCGCGCCGCGCCGCGCCGCGCCACCAGCTCGGCCGGAGGCACCATTTTCACGGGCCTTGGCTTCGACGCCTGCACCGCGCCCTCGTCGCGATCGATGGCGGCGTGGGGAAGCTCTCCCTACCGGACGGTCGGCGTCTACATCGGCGGCCTCAACCGCGCCTGCTCGCAGCCGAACCTGACGGCGACCTGGGTCGCGGCGCAGACCGAAGCCGGCTGGCACCTGATTCCGACCTACGTCGGCCTCCAGGCACCGACCAGCGTCTGCTCCAGCTGCGCGAAGCTGAGCGCCAGCCAGGCCACCGCCCAGGGGGCCGCGGAGGCCGAAGACGCGGTCGAGGAAGCGGCGGTCCTCGGCATGGGGCCGGGCAGCCCGATCTACAACGACATGGAGGCCTACACGCAGACCTCCAGTGCCACCGGCGCCACGCTCGCCTACCTCGAGGCCTGGACGCAGAAGCTGCACGAGCTCGGCTATCTCTCCGGCGTCTACAGCAGCAGCGCCTCCGGGATCGAGGATCTCGCCCGCCAGATCGGCAGCGGCTACGAACTTCCCGACGCGCTCTGGATCGCCAACTGGAACGGGCAGCAGAACACCGCCGACCCGGCCGTGCCCGCCAGCGCCTGGGCGCAGCACCAGCGCATCCATCAGTACCGGGGCGGCCACAACGAGACCTGGGGCGGTGTCGCGATCAACATCGACAACAACTACGTCGACGGACCGACGGTGGGGTCGGCCACCCTCGTCAGCGGCGACAACCCCGTCGGCTACCTGGACCTCGCCACCTCACCGACGCCAGGGCAGGTGCGGGTCAAAGGCTGGGCCTTCGACCCCAACGCTCCGACCGCGCCGCTGGCGGTCCGCCTCACCGTCGGCGGCAAGAGCGGCGACCCCGGCGCCTCCACCCACGAGCTCGGCGCCGTCGCGACGCGCTCGCGCCTGGACGTCGCTCAGCAGTTCCCCGAAGCTGGCGCCCGCCACGGCTTCGACCACACCGTGGCGGTCGTCAAGTCCGGCCGGCAGCGGATCTGCGCCTACGCCGTCGACCTCGATCCGGGGGAAGACCGCCTGCTCGGGTGCAAGATGACGACCGTCGCCGTCCCCCTCAGGCTCTCCCTGCTGAAGGCCGCCGGCAAGCAGGTTCGCGTGCGCGTCGCCTGCCTCTGGCCGGCGGGAGTCGAGTGCCCGGGGCAGATCGTCCTGCGGAGCCGCTTCCGAGTGCCCATCGCCAGCCGCGGCCGCGGGCCGCGGACCCGGCCGGTCAGCCGCGTGGTGGGACGCAGCGCCTTCCGCCTCACCGGCGGTGGCGCCCAGACCTTCCGCGTCCCGCTCAGCGGCACCGGACGCAAGCTGCTGCGCCAGCGTGGCCCGCTGAAGACGCACGTGGTGGTGGCGATCCCCGGCGGCCGGCGCATCGCCGTGCTCGAGATCCGCGGCTGAGGGTCACTCCTCTCCCAGCGACTCGCGCAACCGGGCGAGCTCCGCCCGCAGGTCGGATAGCTCCCGCTCGATCCGATCCAGCCGGTCCTCATCGGGCGAACTGGGTGGCGTCGCCGCAGCGACCGGGCTCGCCTCCTCGGCGGCGGCCGCAAGTTCCTCGTGCTCGCCGGCCCCACCCAGCAACTGCTCGTAGCGATCCTCCTTCTGGCCCGGCCGTCGCGAGTGGCGGACGACCAGCTCCCGTTCGAGCAGACGCCCGAGCGTCTCCTGCACCGCCCCCAGGTCCGGGAAGGAGCACAGCCGCTCGGCACGCTGCTTCAGCTCGCCCGGCGTCTGCGGCCCTCGCAGCATCAGCACGGTCAGCAGCGCCAGCTCTCCGTCGGAGACGCCAAGCGCCTCCGGGAGGAGGTGCCTGTACTTGCGGGCGCGGCTGCCCGCTCCGCTCGTGAGCCTGGTCCAGCCGCGGAGCGCGAGGCGGCGCAGGGCATCGCTGACCGTCGCCTCGTCATATTCGACGACCGGATCGCGGTTGGTCGACTGGTTGCAGGCGAGGCGGAGGGCGTTGAGCGAGAGCGGGTAGGCGTCCGGCGTCGTCCGCTGCTTCTCGACCAGACAGCCGACCACCCGGATCTCGACCGCGTCCGGCTCCATCGGCTCAGTCGCGGTCGGGACGGTCCGGGTAGATCTCGTCGATCGTGACCAGCGCCCGGTAGGGCGCGGCGGCGGCGGCTTCGATCTTCTCGCCACCGCCGGCCAGACGGTCGACGACGGCGACGACGCCTGCTACCTCCAGGCCCTCCTCGCGGACCCGCCCGATCGCCTGCGCGGTGGAGCCGCCGGTGGTGACCGTGTCCTCGACGACCAGGCAGCGCACGCCCGGCTCAACCGGGCCCTCCACCCAGCGCTGCAGCCCGTGCTCCTTGCGCTGGCCGCGGACGAAGAAGGCGACGAGGTCGGCCCCGGCAGCAACTGCGATCGCGGCACAGGCGGGGGGGATCGCCGCGGTGGCAGGCCCGCCGACCGCCCCCGCCCGAAGCTTTTTCGCGGCGGCGGCAATCAGCTCACCCGCCGCCCGAAAGCCCTCCGGCCGCATCAACGTCCGCCGCGCGTCGACGTAGTACTGCGCTATCGCCCCGCTGGCCAGCGTGACCTCCCCCAGGATCAACGAGTGCTCCCGCAACTCCGCGAGGAGCGTCTGCTTGGCGGCGTCGAGGTCGGTCACGGCCGGCATCCTAAGCGGCGAGCGCCGCTACCAGATGAAGATGTCTTGGCCGTAGAAGATGCGCTCGTAGATCTCGGGCTGGTCGGAGATGAACGTCCGCAGGCAGCCGTGGCTGGCGGGGTAGTCCGGAACCGAGTTGTAGCCGTGGACCGCGTAGCCGCCGTAGAAGTACCAGGAGTAGTACATCCCGTGCGAGTTGTAGCCCGGTTCGGTGCGGATCATCTCGAAGTGACCGGTGACGGTCGGGGTCGACGACTTGCCGGATGAGATCGGGTAGATCGCGTACGGCTTGTCGCCTTTGGTGAAGACCAGAACCTGCTTGGAAAGCGGCGCCTCGAGGTGGTCGCCGGCGCCCGGGTGACGGACCTCGTAGCCACCCTTGCCGGAGAAGACTTTCTTCACCAGGCCGGCGCCCGCCTTCATGCTGCGGTTCATCTCGTTGACTTTGCGGTAGGCGAGAACGCCGCGCGCGGTCTTGCCGCCGAAGCAGCGACCGTCGTTGGCGATGTAGCCCATCTTCCGCATCCCCTTCTTGAAGCCGACGACGACGTCGCCGCACTGGCCGCGGCGCAGAGCGGGGAAGCTCACCTTCCAGCTCTTGCGGACGGTCTCGTCGGCGCCGAGCTGCGGCGTCGCGACATGCTTGGCGGCGACCGCGTACCTGCCGTTCTCACGCACCTCGACGTTGGTCCGGAAAGTCCCCTTGCCGCCGGCCTTGCTGACCGGCAGGTTGCGGCTGAAGAGGATCTTGCCGTCGAGGTAGAAGGTGACTTTGACCTGCTCGCCGGCGACGAACGGCGCCAGCGTCCCGGTTACGGGAACCTTCTGCATGATCTCCGCGCGGCCCTTCTTCAGGTTGCCGACCTTGATCTTCACCGTTGCCTCCTGCACCGGCGTCGGAACGGGTTTCGGCGCCGGTTTCGCGGTCGCGGCACCCGCGGTGGCGGGCAGAGCGAGAAGGGCGGCAGCGGCGAGGAGGGACGGCAGGCGGCGATTCACGCGCGAAATCCTACTGAGCCGCCAGGGCGACGGAGTTGTTCAGCATGTGCAGCAGGATTCCCGGCACGATCGAGCCGGTCTTCTCGTAGAGCAGGCAGAAGACGAAGCCGAGGGCTATCAACGGCGGCACGGCGCTGAGGCCGGTGAAGGCATGGAGCAGGCCGAAGACCGCGCCGGCCACGAGAGCCGCGGGCAGGCGCGGCAGGCGCTCGCGCAGGCCGCCGAAGAGCAGGCCGCGGAAACAGACCTCCTCGGCGATCGCGGCGCCGAAGACGATCAGCGCGATCTGCACTGGGACCGGGCCGAAGCTCTCGGCGATGTCCTCCTGTTCGGGTTCGAGGATCAGCGTCGAGTAGAGAAGGGCGAAGAACAGGTAGGCGCCGACGGCCGCGGCCATCCACTTGAAAGCGGACGGCCGGAAGGCGCGCACGCCCAGCCGCCACAGGCTCTCCCTCAAGGATCGCGAGCCACTTGACCGCGCGACGGCGAGCGGGACCAGCAGCAGGCCGAGGACGAGGCCGATCTGGGCGACGACGTTGCCGGTCGTCGTCAGCTCGTCGTTCGCTTCGGTGAAAGCGATCGCCGGAAGGCCGAGGACGAGCCCGACGAAGATCGCCAGCACCGCTCCCAGCAACGCCCCCTTCGGCCCCCAGTTCGACGGCGGAAAGTCGCGGCCGGCCGGCTCGGCGACAGGCGGGGTGGCTAGGTTGCTCTCCATGTCGCCCGCAGTCAAACAGGTCTCGCGCACGACCCGCACGCGGCTGCGCATCCTCCGCCGCCTCGCCTTCGTCATCGTTTTCCTGGTCGTGGCGATGCTGGTGCTCGGTCAGTTCACCGAGCTGAAGGAGCTGGCGACCGGGGTGCTCGCCTCGACCGCGCTCGTCGTCGCGGTCGTCGGCTTCGCCGCCCAGCGAACGCTCGCCAACGTGATCGCCGGCATTCAGATCGCGGTCTCGCAGCCGATCCGGATCGGCGATCGCCTCACCTTCGAAGAATGCGAGGGCCGGGTCACCGACATCACCCTCTCCTACACCTACCTCGACCCCGGCGACGGCAGCTCGGTCGTGATCCCCAACCAGCTCCTGGTCGAAGGGATCGTCCACAACAGGTCGACCGAAGACACCATGGCCTGACCGCCGGCCGGCGCGGGGACAATCCCTGGGTACCCTCTCCTGGATGACGCAGCGCAACCGGCGACGTCAGCGCCACCGGGGGGGAATCGGCGCCAAGCTCCTGCTCGTCTTCGGCGGCGTCGCGGCCCTGCTCGGAATCGCCGCCATCGCGATCACCTCCTGGGTCCTCGACGTCGCCGCCGAGGCGCCCTCGCTCAGCTCCTGCAAGCGGATCGACCGCGGCGGCAACACCGTTCTCTACGCCGCCGACGGCTCGAAGCTCGGAACCGTCGCCTCACCCGAAGTGCGCTCGCTGGTGGCCATCGACCGGATTCCGAGGAGCGTCCAGCTGGCGACGGTGGCGATCGAGGACCAGCGCTTCTACCAGCACGACGCGCTCGACTACCAGGGGATCGTGCGCGCGATCGCGAAGAACCTGGAGGAAGGCGAAGTCGTCGAGGGCGGCTCGACGATCGCCCAGCAGCTGGTCCGCAACCTCTGCATTCCCAACCCGGAGCGCACGATCGAGCGCAAGATCGAAGAGGCGGAGCTCGCGGGCGAGTACGTCGAGCGCCACAGCCGCCGCGAGATCCTCGGCGCCTACCTCAACGTCGCCTCCTACGGGACGGTCGAAGGCAGCACCGCCGTGGGGGTCGCGGCCGCCGCGAAGATCTTCTTCTCGAAACCGGTCTGGGAGCTGAAGCTGCCGGAAGCGGCGCTGCTGGCGGGGCTGCCGCAGGCCCCCTCCGAATACAACCCGCTGCTGAACCCCGGCGCCGCCAGGGCGCGCCGCAACCAGGTGCTGCAGCAGATGGAGAAGCTCGGCTACGTCAGCGAGTCCCGAGCCCGCCAGGCGATGGCGAGCGGCCTTCGGGTCGACCTCGACGAGAGCTACTTCGAGCACCGGGAACCGTTCTTCTTCGACTACGTCGAAAACCGGTTGATCGAGAAGTACGGCGCCCAGAAAGTGCGCCGCGGCGGCCTCGAGGTGCAGACGACGATCGATCCGGAGCTGCAGCGAGTGGGCTTGGAGGCGATGCGCTCCGCGCTGCCCTACTCGACCGACCCCTCTGCCGCCCTCGTCTCGGTCGATCCCCGCAACGGCCAGATCAGAGCGATGGTCTCCAGCTCCGACTACGACAGCAGCCAGTTCAACCTCGCCGCGCAGGGACACCGGCAGCCGGGCTCCACCTTCAAGACCTTCGTCCTCACCACCGCGATCAAGCAGGGGATCGATCCCTACTCGACCTACTACGCGTCGAAGCCGCTGGACCTCTCCCTGCCCCAGTGGGGGCACTGGACCGTCCACACCGCCGACGAAGGATATTTGGGCACCGTCAACCTGCAGCAGGCGACGATCGCCTCCGACAACACCGTCTTCGCCCAGCTCGACCTCGACGTGGGACCGAAGGCGGTCGCCAACACGGCGAAGTCGATGGGCATCGCGACGGAACTGGACGGGATCCCGGCCGAGGGCCTGGGCGGCCTGCGGATCGGCGTCTCGCCTTTGGAGATGGCCTCCGCCTACGGCACCCTCGCCGCCGGGGGCGTCCACCGCAAACCGATCGCGGTCGAGAAGGTCGTCTTCCCGAACGGTCACGTCGATCGGCCCGAACGACCGCGGCCGCAGCGAGTCCTCTCCGAGCCCGCCGCCTGGGAGGTGACCCGGCTGCTGCAGGACAACATCACCGAAGGAACCGGCACCGCCGCCTACACGGGCTGCGCCGGGCAGGCCGGCAAGACCGGCACCACCGACGAATACACGGACGCCTGGTTCGCCGGCTACCAGCCGAACCTCTCGACCACGGTCTGGGTCGGCTACCCCGAGTCGAACGATGTCTCGATGACGAGCGTGCACGGCCTCACCGTCTTCGGCGGCACCTTCCCGGCCGACATCTGGCACTCGCTCTACGCCGGGGCGGAAGTCCCCTGCGAAGAGTTCGCCGAACCCGAGGGTGAGATCAGCTGGGCCCCCTACTACGGGCGCTACGCGCGCTCGGGCTCGGAGGACGACACCGACTTCGGCGGCAGCGGGGGTGAGGGCGGCAGCCATGAACCGACGCCGGGGTCGGCCGCCGTCGGCGGCTATGACCCGAACGCCTATGCGCCGGGGGCCGGACAGGAACCGCTGCCGCCGCCTCCCCCTCCGCCCGCCCCGCCCCAGAGCGGCGTCGAGGCGGGCGACTCGCCGGGGTAGCGACGATCGACCCGGGGCTCGCCTATGGCCTGATGTGGGTCGGCTTCCTCGCGTACCTCGGGGCGCTGGCGGTGGCGCCGAGGCTGGGGGGGCGAATCGTCTGGGGGGCGATCGTCTTGTTCGTCGCCGGCTTCGCCGCCGCGCCGGTGCTCCTCTCCCACGACGTCTACAGCTACGTCGACTACGCCCGGCTCGGCGTCCAGCACGGCCTCGACCCGTACGTACATCCGCCGCTAACCGCGCCCGAGGACCCGGCCTACGCCGAGGTCGCCTGGACCGAAGCGACCAGCGCCTACGGCCCGCTCTTCACCCTCGCCACCTATCCCCTCGCCTGGCTACCCGTCGCTTCCGCGGTGGCGGTCCTGAAGGCGGTGGCGGCCCTGGCGGTGCTGGGGATCGCGCTGATCGCCAGCCGCCTCGCCGCGGCGCGCGGCATCGACCCCCTGCGAGCGGCCGCCTTCCTCGCCCTCAACCCCCTGGTCCTCGTCCACGTCGTCGGCGGCGCCCACAACGACGGCCTCACGATGCTCCTGGCGATGCTCGCCGTCGCCGCCCTCCTCAGCGGCCGCGAGCGCTCAGGCGGCGCGGCACTCGTCGCCGCCGTCGCCACCAAGGCCTCAGCCGCCTTCCTCATCCCCTTCGCCCTGCTCGGCAGCACGAAGCGACTGCGACTCGTCACTGGTGCGCTGGCAGCAGCCGTGGCGATTGCGGTTGCCGCCTACCTCGCCTTCGGCTGGGACTGGCTGAACGGCCTCGGCCTCGCCGGCGAGAACCAGGACCGGACCAGCTACATGAGCATCCCGATCACGGCCGCGCGGCTCACCGGCCTCGACCCCGACGCGGTCCGCCTCGCAGCCGCGATCCTCTTCGCCGCCACCGTCGCCTACCTCCTCGCCTGGACCTGGCGCGGCGGCGACTGGATCCGCGCCGCCGCCTGGACCGCCCTCGCGCTCCTCCTGGCCACGTCCTGGCTCCTCCCCTGGTACCTGATCTGGGTCCTGCCTTTGGCAGCCATCTCCAGAGACCGCCCCCTCCAACTCCTAACCCTTGCTCTCACGGCGTACCAACTAGGCGCCCGCATCCCCCTCTGACCTGAAGCTGGGAAAACTGTCGAAAGGGAGACCCCGATCAACTGGAGGAAGTGCCAGCCCCTTCTTCAGCCGCGGCCTGCAACTCCACCTCTTCCTCCTCAGGCGAAGGATGCAAGATCCCGGTGTGGATGCTCCACCCCTCTTTGCGCCCCAACGCGGTCACCGCGCCGACGTAGATCAGTTCCGCCGCCGTCATCACCCCGCGGACGGCGATTGCGATCAGCGACCCGAGCGCGAAGCTCTTGCCGGGCAGCGCCGCCTTGACCCCCCAGGCGAAAGCGGCGTCTTTGACGCCGAGGCCGGCCGGGGCGACGATCGTCACCAGCGCCGCGAAGTAGCCGATCGCCTGCGCGGCACCGACCAGGAGGACGTCCTCGAAGGGGATGAAGGTGACCGAGCGAGCGACGCAGTAGAGGCCGAGGGAGACGACGATCCAGTTCATCGAGAAGAAGGCGATCAAGGAGATGACACCTCGCAGCGAGATCACCGCCGGCAGTGGTTCGCGCCCGAATTTCTTCAACACCCTGTTGCAGAGCGGCCCGAAGACCTTCGGGTGCAGCAGCGCGAACGCCGCCGGGATCAGCAGCAGCACCGCCCAGCGGTAGACGTCCCCCTCCAGGTCCGGGTGCTGGATGATGAAGTAGGAAGCGACGATCACCGCCGAGGTGGCGGAGATCGCCTGTTCGTAGACGATGCTGGCGATCGTCATCCGGCGCGGGATCCCCGCCCGTTCGGAGAGCAGGACCCGCCCCAGCACGTAGAGGATGCTGCCGGGAACGTAGCGGGCCAGCATCGGCTGCCCCCAAGCGACCTGAGCCCGCCCGAACCCGATCCGGTAGCCGAGGAAGCGCAGGATCAGATCCCAGCCAAAGGCGCTGAGAACGAAGAAGGCCGGGAGGATGACGATCGCCGGGATCAGCCAACCGACGTGGAAGTGGACCCCTTCGTCCTGGATCTCCGCCCACTGGTCGATGACCGTGAGCACCAGGAACCCGAAGATGAGCACGACCAGTGCGATCTGGAGGGCGAGACGGACTTTGCGACTGCGGGGCGGCTTCTTTCCGATCCGCGATCCGGCCTCGCCCACCCGGTGCAGGAATGGTTGGCGGCTCTCCACGTCCGACCGCACCTTAGTGGCCACTTCTCTGGAATAGTCGGGTGATGGGCGAGTTCGAGTTGCTCGCGAGGCTCCGCGAGCGTCTTCCGCCGAATGGGCACCGCGTCGAGCTGGGCAGTGGCGACGATGCCGCGATCACCGTTCCCGGCGGCGCCACCGCGACTTCGGTCGACGCGATCGTCGAGGGGGTCCACTTTCGCCGCGAGGAGACGGGACTGGAAACGGTCGGCCGCAAGGCCCTCTCCACCGCCCTCTCCGACCTGGCGGCGATGGGGGCGGAAGCGGGCGAGGCGTACGTCGTGCTCGGCGCTCCCGCCGAGCTTGGCGAGGACGATTTCGACGCCCTGCTCGCCGGCCTGCTGGAAGTGGCGTCGGCGACCGGCACGACCATCGCCGGGGGGGACCTCAGCCGCGCGCCCGTTCTCTCCCTGGCGATCACCGTCGTCGGACATGCGGCCAGCCCGGAGAGGTTCGTCACCAGGAGGGCCGCCGAGCCGGGTGACCTCCTGGTGCTCACCGGAGAGATCGGCGGGGCCGCGGCTGGACGGCTCCTGCTCGACGACACCTCCCTGAACGCGGTCGTCTCCGAGCCAGTCGCCGAGAACCTGCGCGCTCGTCAGCTGGATCCGATCGCCCGCCTGCGTTCCGGCCAGGCCCTCGCGGCTGCCGGAGCGCGGGCGATGATCGACCTCAGCGACGGGCTCGCCGGAGACGCGGGCCACCTCTGCCGCGCCAGCGCCGTCGCCCTGCGGATCGACGCCGGCGCCCTTCCCGTCGCCAAAGGAGTCGCCGAGGTCGCGGTCGCCGCGGATCTGGACCACCTGCAGCTGGCCGTCTCAGGAGGCGAGGACTACGAGCTGCTGGCCGCGATACCGCCGGAGAGGCTCGACGAGGCTTCGGCCGGGATCCGCGAGACCGCGGAGACGACCCTCACTCCGATCGGGGAAGTGGAGGCGGGGGAAGGAGTGGAGATCAGGCTGCCCGGGGGTGGACTGCTGGAGGTTCGGGGCCACGACCATTTTGCGGACTCGTAGCGTGGATCCCCGTCAGCAGCTCGCGAACTCCGCGGCGGCTGAGCATCGCCGACGCGATCTGAGCGGGGTCCGGCTTGTAGGTACCGGCTTCAACCAAAGTTTTCAGTTCCTGGGCTTGCATTGCCTTCGCCGTCTTTATCGACCCCGTGACCCAGTTCCTTAGTTCTTAGTACTCGCACATGCGTCCAAAGTGCGGCGATTACTACCCTTGAAGCTGTGGCCAACGGATCAACCCGCATTCTTCTCGTCGACGACGAGCAGTCGATCCAGACCCTGCTCAGCTATCCGCTGCGCAAGGACGGGTACCACGTCACCTCGGCCCTGGACGGAACCGAAGCCCTGCGCCGCTTCGAGGAAGGGCGCTTCGACCTGGTCATCCTCGACCTGATGCTGCCCCAGATGGGCGGGGTCGAAGTCTGTCGCCAGCTGCGCTCGCGCAGCCAGGTCCCGATCATCATGCTGACCGCGAAAGGCAGCGAGACGGACAAGGTCGCAGGGCTCGAGGTAGGCGCCGACGACTACATCACCAAGCCGTTCTCGATGCGCGAGTTCCGCAGCCGGGTCAAAGCCGCTCTGCGCCGCTCCCGCATGGGAGGCGAGGCAAAGGAGACCGGGGCGCCGATCGAGTGCGAGGACCTGAAGATCGACTTCGACCGCCGCATGGTCACCCTGGCCGAGGAGGAGGTCAAAGTCACCTACGTCGAGTTCGAGATCCTCGGCGCCCTCGCTCGATCGCCTGGCCGCGTCCTCACCCGCGAGACGCTGCTGGAGCACGTCTGGGGGGACTCCGACTACCGCGACCCGCGCACCGTGGACGTCCACATCCGCCACCTGCGGGAGAAGCTGGAGCGGGATCCAAAGGAGCCGGAGTATCTCTTCACCGTGCGCGGGGTCGGCTACCGGTTCCGCGAGTAACCCATGTGGAGGCTCCGGCTCAGCGACCTCGCCAGCCGCATCACCCTGATCGCGGTCTCGATCGCGGTCGGAGCGACCGCGGTCGTCTACGTCTACGTCGTCGCCATCGGGGGCTCCGGCAGCGGTGACGAGAGCGTCAAGCTGGAGATCCTCGTCGGCGGTTTGATCGCGGTCGCGATCGCCGCCGTGATCGGCCTCTACTACACCCGCGCCGCCGCCAGCAACATCCAGCGCCTGCAGGAAGCCGCCCGCAAAGTCGCCGACGGCAACTTCGAAACGACGATCCCAGTCGCCTCGGTCGGGCAACTCGGGCAACTCGCCCGCACCTTCAACGAGATGCAGCGTCGGCTCGCCGAGCTCGACAGCGCCCGCAAGCAGTTCATCGCCAACGCCTCGCACGAGCTGCGCACGCCGATCTTCAGCCTCGGCGGCTTCGTCGAGCTGCTCGAAGAGGAGGACCCGAGCCCGGAGGAGCGGGAGGAGTTCGTGCGCACGATGCGTCAGCAGATCGAGCGCCTGACGAAGCTGACCACGGACCTGCTCGACCTCTCACAGCTCGACGCGGGGGCGGTGGTGATGAGGGCCAGTGCCGTGGACCTCACCGTTCTGGCCCGCGAGGTGACGAGGGAGTTCGGGGCCCGTGCGGATCTGCGCGGATCGCGTCTGCAACTGCGCACCCCCCAGCAGCCCACGATCGCCCTCGGCGACCCTGATCGAGTGCGGCAGATCATCCGTATTCTCCTCGACAACGCCCTCACCCACACCCCCGAGGGCACCGATGTCACCGTGACCACCTATTCCGCCAACCGCCGCGCCGAGCTGACCGTCTCCGACGATGGTCCGGGAATCCCGCAGCGCGCCCAGAAGCGGATCTTCGAGCGTTTCTACACGGCGGACAAAGCCGGCGGCTCCGGCCTCGGCCTGGCAATCGCAACCGAGCTGGCGCAGCGGATGAAGGGTGAGATCACGATCAGCTCAAGCCGCCGTTTCACCGCGTTCACCCTCGATTTGCCGCCCGGTATCCGGCAGACGAGCGCTCCCCGTCCCTCCCGCGCTCCGATCAAGGCCGGCACGTGAGGCGCCTCGCGTTTCTCGCGCTTCTGCTCTGCCTGGGGCTGGTCGCCGGCTGTGGATCGGGCAGCGAAGACGAGTCAAGCTCGACCGCCCGACCGGAGACGGTGGCCGCCGACGAGACCGACGCCCAGCCGGAAGTCGTGATCGAGACCGCCAGCCCCGGCTTCGACGCGGCTCGGGTCTTCGAGGAGGCGGCGCCGGGCGTGGTCACGATCCGGTCGGTCTTCGAGTCGGCGGGCGCCGCCGAGGGCTCCGGCTTCGTCCTCAACGCCGACGGGGAGATCGTCACCAACGCCCACGTCGTCACCGACGAATCGGGCGGTGACCGCAAGGCCGCCGACCAGGTCTACGTCGAGTTTTCCGACCGCAACGTCGTTCCCGCCGAGATCGTCGGCTTCGACCCCTTCGTCGACGTCGCCCTGCTGCGCATCGAGCCCAACGGCTTCGAGCTGCAACCGCTCGGGCTCGGGAACGACGAGGAGCTCCACGTCGGGCAGCCCGTGGCCGCGATCGGCAGCCCCTTCGGCGAGCAGCAATCGCTCTCGGTCGGGGTCGTCTCGGCCACCGATCGCTCGGTGCGATCGCTGACTCAGTTCGAGATCGCCGGCTCGATTCAGACCGACGCCTCGATCAATCCCGGCAACTCCGGCGGGCCCCTGCTCGACGCCGGCGCCCGCGTGATCGGCATCAACCAGCAGATCGAGACCAGCTCGGGGGCCAACGACGGCGTCGGCTTCGCGGTGCCCATCTCCTCGGTGAAGCGCTCGATCGCGCAACTGCGGGAGGACGGCGAGGCCGAATACGCCTACATCGGTGTCTCCAGCCAGGCTCTCTACCCGCAGCTCGCCCGCAAGCTTGGGCTTGACACCACCTTCGGCGGGCTGGTCTCAGAAGTGGTCAGCGGCGGCCCGGCGGAGGAGGCCGGGCTCGAGGGCGGCGGCGACAAACTCCGCTTCCAGGCTGCGCAGTACCGCACCGGTGGAGACGTGATCCTGCAGGTCGACGGACGCGACATCGTCGGTCCCGACGACCTGGCCGAAGTGATCGCCGCCCACCAGCCCGGCGACGAGGTGACGCTGACCATCCTCCGCGAGGGGGAGCGGGAGCAGATCGAGCTCACCCTCGGCAAGCGGCCGGACAGCCCGTCCCCCGAATAGACCCGGCGCGGCGGCTGGACAGCATGTCGCCGCCCTTCGGTGTAGAACTCCAGCCTTGCTTCAGGAAGTCGCCCTCGGCCACAAGACCCTCACCGACTACACCCACATCGTCGGCAAAGAGCTGACGGAGCAGATCCGCCAGCTCGCGGAGCCGCTTAAAGGGAAGCGGGTGCTGCACGTCAGCGCCACCGCCTTCGGCGGCGGCGTCTCGGAGATCCTCTACACCCTGGTGCCGCTGATGCGCGACGTCGGCATCGACGCGCACTGGCACGTGATCTTCGGCAAGGAAGAGTTCTACAACGCGACCAAGCTCCTGCACAACTCCCTCCAGGGGGCCGAGGAGACGCTGAGCGACGAGCAGTGGGAGATCTTCGACGAGATCAACCAGATCAACGCCGACGGCCTGCAGGGAGAGTGGGACGTCGTCATCGTCCACGACCCACAGCCGATCGGCCTCCTGCGTGGGGCCAGGGCGCAGGGAAAGCACTGGATCTGGCGCTGCCACATCGACCTCTCGACGCCGAACCCGGCGCCGATCGCCCGCCTGCTGCCGATGATCGAAGAGTACGACGCGAGCGTCTGGCACATGGAGAAGTACGTCCCCAACGGAATGGGCAAGCACCGCGACGAGGTGCGGATCGTGCCCCCGGCGATCGACCCGCTCTCGCCGAAGAACATGGCCTTCTCGCCCGAGGACGCGGCCTTCGTCTGCCGCCAGTTCGGGATCGACGTCGACCGCCCGCTGATCACCCAGGTCTCGCGCTTCGACCCGTGGAAGGACCCGATCGGCGTCATCGACGCCTACCGCGAGGTGACCGCGCAGGTGCCCGAGGCGCAACTGGCGATGGTCGGCTCGATGGCCACGGACGACCCCGAGGGGATGGAGTACTTCCAGAAGACCTTCGAATACGCCGACGGCGACGAGGACATCAAAATCCTCAGCAACCTGAACAACGTCGGTGCGATCGAGGTCAACGCCTTCCAGTCGCAGTCGGACATCTGCCTGCAGAAGTCGATCCGCGAGGGCTTCGGCCTAACCGTCACCGAGGCCCTCTGGAAGGGGCGGCCGACCATCGCCGGCAACGTCGGCGGCATCCCGCTGCAAATCGAGGACGGGGTCAGCGGCTTCCTCGTCAACTCCCCCTCCGAGTGCGCCCAGCGCTGCCTGGAGATCCTCGGCGACCCGGAGCTCGGCAAGAAGCTGGGACGAGAGGGCAAGGAGCACGCCCGTCGCCGTTTCCTCACCCCGCGCCTGCTGCGGGACTGGCTCGACCTGTTCACCGATCTCGACGGCTAGCCGCCGCCCGCGACCCCTTAGTCTCTCCGGCGTGAGCTCCTCGCCGCTGATCATCGTCTCGAACCGGGGACCGCTCCAGTTCGAGCGCGACGAGAACGGCGAGCGCACGGTCCGCCGCGGTGGCGGCGGCCTGGTCACCGCGCTCTCCGGGCTCGTCTCCCACCGCGACGCGCTCTGGATCGCCTCGGCGATGACCGACGAGGACGTCGCCGCCTCCGAAGAAGCCAGCGGCCCGATCGAACAGGAGCTCGACGGGATCGACTACCGCGTCCGCCTCGTCGGCAGCGATCCCGACGCCTACGACCGCTTCTACAACGTGATCGCGAACCCGATTCTCTGGTTCATCCAGCACTACCTCTGGGACATCTCCAACGCTCCCGACATCCGCCAGCAGGAGATCGACGCCTGGGACCACGGCTACCAGACGGTCAACCAGGACATCGCACGAGCCGTCCTCGCGGAGATCGAGGGACAGGAAGACCCACTGGTGATGCTGCACGACTACCACCTCTACACCGCCCCGGGAATGATCAAGGCCGAGCGCCCGGACGCCTTCCTCCACCACTTCGTCCACATCCCCTGGTCGCAGCCGGACAGCTGGCGGATCCTGCCGACGCGGGTCCGCAACGCGATCTTCGAGGGGATGCTGGCCAACGACATCATCGGCTTCCACACCCACGCTTATTGCATCAACTTCCTCCGCTGCTGCGACGAACTCCTCGACGGGGTCGAGGTCGACTACCACGCCGCAGAGGTGCGCCACGCCGGCGGCAAGACGGCCGCCCGGGCGTATCCGCTTGGAATCGACGCCGGGCGACTGCAGCGGGCAGCGTCCTCGCCTGAGGTGGCCGAGGCCGAGCGCGAGGTGCTCGAGCGCCGGCGCCAGCACCTGATCATCCGCGTCGACCGCGCCGACCTCTCGAAGAACGTGCTGCGCGGCTTCACCGCCTTCGACACCTTTCTCACCCAGCACCCGGAGTTCCGCGAAAAGGTCACCTTCATCGCCCACCTGCAGCCTTCGCGGCAGGACGTGCCCGAGTACGCCGAGTACCTGGAGCGGATCGAGGCGCTGGTCGCCGTCGTCAACCATCGCCACGGCACCACCGACTGGATGCCGATCGACCTGAAGATCTACGAGAACTTCTACGACGCCGTCGCCCGCTACAAGCACTTCGACCTGCTGATGGTCAACTCGCTCTTCGACGGGATGAACCTGGTCGCAAAGGAGGCACCGGCGGTGAACACCCGTGACGGCGTCCTGATGCTCTCCGAGAACACCGGCTCCCACGAGGAGCTCACCGACTACGTGATCTCGGTCAACCCCTTCGACATCCAGGAGCAGGCCGACGCGATCCACCGGGCGCTGACGATGGACCCCGACCAGAAGCGCCGGTGGGCCGGGGAGCTGAAGGAGATCATCTTCTCCCGTAACCCGGGCGACTGGGTGGACGATCAGCTGAAGGACATCGCGGCAGCTCGACAGGGGGAAGAATCTGCCTCCGCCTCCTCTTAAAGAGGAGTGCGAGGCATTCGAATTCGGTGGGCGGGGGCGGCGAAGGCGGCGCTGGTCGTCGTCGGCGCGCTGGCTGGGCTGCAGGCGCTGCCCGGGCTCCTGAAGCCGCCTCAGCCGCCGCCGCTGGATGCGGACGTGGGATTGCCGCAGGTGGCTCCGGCCGTTCAGCCGTCTTCGACGCAGGCGCCTAGGGCGGCCGGTCCTGTCTCCGATCGGGGGCTCTCCCGATCGGGAGAGTCCTCCCGATCGTCGCCACCCGCCGCAGGAGCGCAGGTGATTGACGGCGAGGGACGGAGGGCCCCGATGAACCGACGAAAGAAGAAGCGCCTCCCTACGCCTGCCCCGCTTCCGAAGCCGCGGACGGAACCTGTGCCCGCACCGGCTCCGACTCCTCCGGCGCCGCCGGAACCCGTGGTGGCGCCTGCGCCGGCTCCGGCCCCTCCTGCTCCGGCCGGCGACGGTTCCGAAGAGTTCGCGCCGCGCTAGGGAGCGGAGCGGGCGGCCTTCGGCGCCACCTCGCCGCTATAGTCCTTCGCCGTTTTGCCCGCACCCCGTGAATACGAGCTGGTCCTGATGCTGGACCCCCAACTGGATGCGCCCGCGCGCGATGCGCTGGCGCAGGAGGCGCGTGGTCAAATCGAGGCCTCCGGCAGCGTCAAGCACGAGAACGCCTGGGGCCTGCGGAAGATGGCCTACGAGATCAACCATCGCACTGAGGCGGATTACCGCTGGCTGCGGTTCGAGGCCCCCAGCGAGCTGCTGGACACGCTGGATCACAACCTGAAGATCGCCGACGGCGTCCTCCGCTTCCGCATCTTCAAAGTCGATCCCGGCGCGCCGGTGATCGTCCCGCCCGCCGTGACCGCCGCCCCCGGGCCGCGCGAGCGCAGCGCCCAGGGTCCCCGCGAGGACCGCGGCGACTCCGGCGACGACGCGGACGAGTAGCGCTCCCGCGGCCCAGCCCCGCTGTTTGCGGAAACCCCCCGTCCGAGGGGGGCGAGTCGAGCCGGTCGTCTCCTTAGACTGGGACCAGATAAGCGAATCCGCAAGGGAGTGAGTGCATTGGCAGCTTCGAACGTAAACGTGGTGGTCGTCACCGGGAACCTGACCCGGGATCCGGAGCTGCGTCATACCGGCGGTGGCACCGCGGTCTGTGATCTGCGCGTCGCGGTCAACAGTCGCCGCAAGGACCAGAGCGGCAACTGGGTCGACAAGCCCAACTACTTCGACGTCACCGTCTGGGGGGCGCAGGGCGAGAACTGCGCCAACTACCTCTCGAAGGGGAGGCCGGTCGCGATCGAAGGACGGCTGGACTGGCGCGAGTGGGAAGCCAAAGACGGAGGCAAACGCCAAGCGGTTCAGATCGTCGCCAACACGGTGCAGTTCCTCGGCTCGCGCGACGGTGGCGGTGGCGGTGGGGCCGGCAACGGCAACGGCGGTGGATTCACTCCGCAGAGCGACGTTCCCGCCGACATGTCGGACTTCAACAGCGCCCCTGCCGGTGGCGGTGGCGGCGCCTCCGAAGACGACATCCCGTTCTAAGAACCCGTGGGCCTGACAGAGCGCCGCGATGCGGCGCTCTGTAGCATGCGGCGCCGATGGCTAGAGCAACTGAGTCTTCATCTCGAGGCGGAGCGCGACGCGGCGGCAGGCGTGGCGCCGAGCGTGCGCGTCCGCGCAAATACACCCGGGTCAACTCCGAGGTCGTCGACTACAAGGACCTGAACCTGCTGCGGCGCTTCCTCTCCGACAAGGGGAAGACTCGCGGGCGCCGGGTCACCGGGCTTTCACGCGCCCACCAGCGTCAGCTTTCGGTGGCGGTGAAGCGGGCGCGCGAAATCGCCCTGCTTCCCTACGTCGGAGAGCGCTGATGGCGCAGGCAATCCTGCTGCAAGACGTCGAGTCCCTCGGCGAGCGCGGTCACGTCGTCGACGTCGCCCCCGGCTACCTGCGCAACTTCCTGATCCCGCGCAAGCTGGCCCAGCCGGCCACCGCCGCCGCCCTCGTCGAAGCGAAACGGCGGATGGAGGCGGCGGAGCGAGCGGAGAAACTGCGGACGGAAAGGGAAACGCAAGCCGCCGGGTTGCTCTCCAAGACCGTGCTGACGATCCACCAGCGGGCGGGCGAGGACGGCAAGCTGTTCGGCTCGGTCGGCCCGAAGGAGATCACCGACGCCCTGCGCGAGGCCCGCGACCTGCGGATCGACAAAAAACAGGTCCTGCTCGAGCAGCCGCTGCGCGAACTCGGCACCTTCATGGTCGAGATCCAGCTCAAAGACGGCACCAACGCCGCCGTCAAGACGATCATCAGCGAGGAGAAGTAGTCCTTCTTCGCCGTCGCAGCTCCGGCTGGGTTCGCTCCGAGCGAGCGACGGTTGGGCTGGCCGCTGTTTCCCTGGCTGCCGCCGGCACCGTGATCACGGGACAGTTCAGCCGCATGCTCGCTCGCCGTGCGGCCGAGGCGCACGATCCGGAAGAGCTGCTCGAATCCGCTCCGGCCGCCGCCGCCGACACCGTCGGAGTGGCGGTCCGCGGCTACAGCGAGGCGCCGCGCTACGAAACCGTCCTCTTCAACCTCCTGGCGGGCTTCCTCGGCTCCTTTGCTCTTGTCCGTCTCTCGACCTGGGCGATCCGCGAGGAACGCGGTCCCTTCCGCAACGTCAAGATCCGGGGCCGCCACATCCACCATTTCGTCCCGGGGATCCTGCTCGCCTTCACTTCTGGCACCGCCGGCCTGCTCACCGACGACGACAAGCTCGAGCAGCAGCTGGCGGTTCCGATGGGCGCCGGCATCGGCCTCACCTTCGACGAGGCCGCCCTCCTCCTCGACCTCCGCGACGTCTACTGGAGCCGCGAAGGCCTTCTCAGCATCCAGCTCTCCCTCGGCGCCACCGCGATCCTCAGCATCGCCATCCTCACGCTCCGCATGCTCCGCCGCGGCGAGCGCCGCCAGGAGCAGGAGGGCCTGATCCCACCCTCCCAGCACCACCAGCTCTCCTTCGGAACTGCCGCATAAACGTCACGGACGTGTGAATTCTTTTTGACGGCTTTTGCACGGAAGCGACGCATGGTCGCTTGCCGCCTCTGGTTTGCTTGCAGAGCCTCCCGTCCCGTCCCAAGTTCCGCCGCCCCGGCGCCTTTACTGAGACCTGATGCCGCAGCCTCCCACTAGCCACGTCCCGCCGCAGAACATCGAGGCCGAGGAGTCGGTGCTGGGAGCGATGCTGGTCGCCGAGCCGACGCTGACCCGGGTGATCGACGAGGTGAAGCTGAACGCGGCCGACTTCTACCTCGACAAGCACCGGCTGATCTTCGAAGTGGTCCACGACCTCTACGCAGCGTCGCAGCCGGTCGACGAGCTCACCGTCAGCGAGGCGCTGACCCAGCGCAACAAGATCGACGAAGCGGGCGGCAGGCACTACGTCTCGGAGCTGGCGGCGAAAGTCCCCGCCGCCGCCAACGCCAAGCACTACGCGGAGATCGTCCAGCAGAACTCGCTGTTGCGGCGCCTGCTAGGCGCCGGGCAGGAGATCCAGGGCTGGGTCAACGAGCGCGACGGAGAGCCGCGGGAGCTCTCGGAGCGGGCCGAGAAGCTGCTCTTCGAGGTCGCCCACAAAGAGCAGGCGAGCGACTTCAAAATGCTGGGGGAGATTCTCCACGACGAGGTCGACCGGCTGGAGAAGCTCTCCACCGGCGAGACCGAACTGACCGGCACTCCCTCCGGCTTCCGCGACGTCGACGCGGTCACCGGCGGCTTCCAGCCCGGCAACCTGATCATCGTCGCCGCCCGCCCGGCGATGGGGAAGAGCGCGCTCGTCGCCAACATCGCCGAAAACGTCGCGGTGAAGAAGGGGCAGGCGGTCGCCTTCTTCTCGCTCGAGATGTCCGAGGTCGAGCTGGCGCAACGGTTCATCGCCTGCCGCGCCCGTATCGGCGGCGACAAGCTGCGCAAGGGACAGGTCTCCAAACGCGACTGGCCGAAGGTCCTGCGCGCCTGCAACGAGCTGGAAGAGGCGCCCCTGTGGTTCGACGACTCCTCCGACCTCGGGATCCTCGACCTGCGGGCGAAGGCGCGGCGGCTGCACGCCCAGGAACAGGACCGCGGCGGCCTCGGCCTGATCATCCTCGACTACATCCAGCTGATGCGCTCCGACGACCACCGCGCCAACCGGGTCGAGCAGGTCGGCCAGATCAGCCGCGGGCTGAAGATCCTCGCCCGTGAGCTGGAGGTGCCGGTGGTTGCGATCTCGCAGCTCTCGCGCGCGCCCGAGCAACGAACGCCGCCGAAGCCGCAGCTCTCCGACCTGCGCGAGTCGGGCCAGATCGAGCAGGACGCCGACGTCGTCGCCTTCCTCTATCGCGAGGACTACTACCGCGATCCCGACGAGGAGCCCGACGGCCTTGCCGACCTGATCATCGCCAAGCATAGGAACGGCCCGATCGGGACCAGAAAGCTGGTCTTCCTCGACCGGTATCCCAAATTCGCCGACCAGGCTCACCAGGAGGCGCCGATCGAACAGCCCGCCGGCGAAGCTCCTCCCTACGAGGACGCGGCGGCGGCGGGGCCTGACTTCTGATGCCCGCGATCGCCCGCTCCGAGCCCTTCCGCGAACAGGCCTGCCCGCTCGGCGTCTGCGACGGCTCCGGCTGGATCCTCGGCCCCGAAGACGTGGCCCGCTCATGCGAGTGCCGGGCCGAGCGGCTCAACCGCGGCCGCAGCCGCGGAGTCGCCTCGGCGATCCCGGCCCGCTACCGCGGCGTTTCCTTCGACCGCCCTCCCGTCTCCGACATGGCGCGGGACATGACCACCCGGCACGTGGTGCAGGCGGCGCGCACCTACGTCGAAAACCTCGACGAAAACCTAGATCGAGGTAGGGGCCTGTGGTTCATGGGCGACACCGGCACCGGCAAGACCACCCTCGGGATGCTGATCGCGAGCGAGGCGTTGAAGGCGGGCAAGTCGGTCGGCGTCTACTTCACCCCGAAGCTCCTGACCCGGATCCGTCAGACCTACCAGGAAGCCGACACCGAGAATGCCTACAGCCAGTTCTTCGACCGCGTCACTTCGGTCGATCTCCTCTACATCGACGATCTCGGCTCCGAGCGCCACACCGACTGGGTAGTCGAGCAGCTGTATGCGGTGATCAACGAGCGCTACGAGAACCAGCGGCCGATGCTGGTCACGAGCAATGCTGCGGGCGACGTCGACAAAGGCCAAAAGCAGCTCGAGGACCAGATCGGCCGGCGCACGGTCTCCCGGCTGATCGAGATCTGCGGCGATCCCCAGCCGCTATTCGGTCCTGATCACCGGGAAAAAACCGAGCACAAATTCGATCCGGAGAAATTCGAAGCCCAAAGCTCTCCGCACCGGCTCTAGCCACTCGTCACAATTCCCGGCGGCATGCCAGGAGTGGTCATAGTCGGAGCCCAATGGGGCGACGAGGGGAAGGGGAAGGTCGTCGACCTGCTCGCCGAGCGGGCTACCACGATCGTGCGCTTCCAGGGCGGCAACAACGCCGGCCACACGATCGTCCGCGGCGGCGAGGAGTTCAAGTTCCACCTGATCCCCTCCGGCATCCTCTACTCGGAGAAGGCCTGCGTGATCGGCAACGGCGTCGTCGTCGACCCGCGGGTGCTGCTCGGTGAGATCGACGGGCTGAAACGGGCCGGGATCAGCGTCAACAACCTCCGCCTCTCCGCCAACGCGCACCTGATCATGCCGTACCACGTGCTCCTCGACTCGGCCGGGGAGACGAAGCTGGGGAAGCTCTCGATCGGGACCACCCGGCGCGGAATCGGCCCCTGCTACGCCGACAAGGCGCTGCGGCTGGGGATCCGGGTCCAGGATCTGCTCGACGAGAAGATCCTGCGGACGAAGATCCGCGCCGCCCTGGAGCCCAAGCAGCAGGCGCTGCGCGAGCTGTCGGTGCAGCGGCGCAAACAGCTGAAGGAGGCCGGCGAGGACGCCAAGGCGACCGAGGGAACCGACTCCGTCCCTGACCCGCGCCTCGACCTGCACGCGATGGTCGAGGAACACGTCAACTTCGGCCACCGGCTTGAGCCCCACATCGCCGACACCGCGCGGCTCTGCTGGGACGCGCTCGACCGCGAGGAGACGGTGATCTTCGAGGGAGCCCAGGCGACCCTGCTCGACCTCGACCACGGCACCTATCCCTTCGTCACCTCCTCGAACCCGATGGCCGGCGCCGCCTGCGTCGGCGCCGGCGTCGGCCCGAAGGACATCGACGAGGTCTGGGGGATCGCCAAGGCCTACGCGACCCGCGTCGGGGCCGGTCCCTTCCCGACCGAGCTCTTCGACGACGTCGGCGAGCAGATGCTGCAGAAGGGCCATGAGTTCGGGACGACGACGGGACGGCGGCGACGCTGCGGCTGGATGGATCTGGTCGCGCTCCGCTACGCGGTCCGCCTCAACCGGATGGATGCGCTGGCGATCACCAAGCTCGACGTCCTCAGCGGCATCGGCCCGCTGCGGCTGGCCGTTCGCTACCGCTCGAAGGAGGGTGCCCAGCTCGACACCTTCCCCTACCACCAGTCGATCCTCCACTCGGCGACGCCCGAGTACGAGGAGCTACCCGGCTTCGAGCTCGACCTCAGCTCCTGCCGCAGCGCCGACGATCTGCCCCGCGAGGCGCGCGACTACCTCGGCTTCATCTCCGACTTCGTCGGAATCCCGATCCGTCTGGTGGGCGTCGGTCCGGACCGCGAGCAGGTCGTCTGGCTCGACTCCTGACTGCACCCGGCGCAGTTAGACAAAGACCTCCTACCGGTCTCCCCTCTGCTCTACAGTCTGTGAGGTGCCTTCCAGTCGACGCTCGGCAAAGTTGAACGAGCGGCTGCCCCGGGGAAGACACGGTTTGCCGAGGGAGGCGGTGACCGAATCCCAGCGCAACCGCATCCACCAGGCGATGATCGAGGTCGTCTCCAAACGCGGCTATCCGGAGACGCGCGTCGTCGACGTGATCGGGGCCGCCGGCGTCTCCCGCAAAACCTTCTACGAGCTCTTCGACAGCAAGGAGGACTGCTTCCTCGCGGCCTACGACGTGCTGCTCGAGAACCTGCTCGGAGAGGCGGTCGACGAGTTCGAGTCGCTGAGCGGGGCGCCTTGGGCCGAGCGGGTCTCCGCCGCGCTCGGCGCCCTGCTCGACCACCTCGCCGAGCACCCGAGCGAGGCCCGGTTCGCGATCGTCGAGGTGCTGGCCGCGGGCCCGAAGGCCCTGGCACGTCGCGACGCCGCCCTGCGCCAGTTCACCGGCTTCCTCGAGGCCGGCCGCTCGGAGACGTCGGTCGAACTCCCGGGGATCACCTCGCTCGCTGTCGCGGGTGGAATCAACGAGCTGCTCTACAGCGAGATTCTCCACGGCGCGGCCGGCCGTCTCCCCGGTCGCCTCCCCGACCTGATGTTTTGGGTGACGCTGCCGTTCCTGGGGGCCGAGGGCGCTGCCGCCGAGCGCGAGCGGACCAGGCTCGCGAATCTTCGCTCGTAGAGGTTGGTCGAGCGCTCCTTTTGCCGCCCCCGCGGGTTTAGGAACAAGAGCGGGGTGGTAGTTTGACCCGCTGGAGAGACGTTCCAAGAAAGTTCTGACGGCATCGGACCCGGAGACGGGCAGGCCGCAAAGGAGAGATATAGGGATATGCGCAAGTACCTGATGTTGACGACGGCCATTGCGGCCCTGATCGCCGTCAGCGTGGCGGGCATCGCCACCGGCGCCAAACCGGTGACGGTCGAAGCCGGCAACCTCGTCGTGACCGTCAACGGCGAATTCAAACCGGCGAAGCTGCCGAAGAACAAGCTGGCTCCGATCAAGCTCTTTGCCTCGGGCAAAATCGCGACCAAAGACGGCACCCATCCGCCGGCGTTGAAAGAAGTCATTCTCAAAACCGACAAGAACGGCGCCATCAACGTCAAGGGTCTGCCCAAGTGCAAATCGGGCCAGCTGCAGTCCCGCGACACGAAAGCGGCTGAAAAAGCCTGCAAGAGCGCGATCATCGGCACCGGCCAGACCACGGTCGAGGTCGAATTCCCCGAACAGCGGCCGATCGACGTCAACAGTAAGTTGCTCGTCTTCAACGGCGGCTTCAGCGGCGGCACGACGACCCTCTTCATCCACGCCTACTTCTCGGCGCCGGTAACCGGGGCGATCGTCACCACCGTGAAAGTGAAGAAGAAGAAGGAGGGCCGCTACGGCCTGAATTCGGTCGCGACGATCCCGAAAATCGCCGGCGGCAGCGGCTCTGTGAAGAGCTTCAACCTGGCGATCACCAAAAAGGGCGTCCTCACCGCCAAATGCCCTGACGGCAAGCTCCAGGCCCATGCAACCTCTGTCTTCGCCGACGGCACCAAAGCCGCTGCGACGATCATCAGGACCTGCACCGGAACCTGAGGAACGCATATCCAAAGCCTGTCCTCGGACAGGCAAGGTTCAGAAGGGCGGCCTCCGGGCCGCCCTTCTCTTTGGTCCCTGGTTGCGCTGGCGGCAACTCCGACCTACGAGTGAGCGCACTCGATTAAAGAGATCTGTCTAAATTGGCAGCCATGTTCCCGGACGGCGACAGCTTGTCGACCGCGGTTGAAAGCGCGAAGGAACAAGACCTGACGCCTCTGGTCGAGGAGTGCGCGGAGGCTTTGGACCTCGAGCAGGAACAGCTGACGACGCTGGTGGCCTATCTTCACGATGCCTGGTTCTTCGGCATCCGCACCGGTCACGCGGTGATGGTCGAGACGAAGATGGGACAGGCGAATCCCGGACCAGCCATCCTCGGCGCGCAGGACGATTTCCAGGATCTGATGGAACGCTGCGCTGACGCTCTCGACACCACCCTCGGCAGGACGATCGCCGCCTGGAACTACCTCGGCCGGGCTTGGATCGCCGGTGCCAGGTTTTGGGAGGTCGAGGTCGCCGCGCGCTTGATCGAAGAGAGCTCCGAAGGCTTCGCCGAGGTGCTCAGATGGCTCGAAGAGTAGGGGCGTCGGGGTGTCCAAGGCGATCTGCGGAAGGACGCGTACCGCCGCCAGCGCCCGGTACCCCCATTGCTCGACACACGCTGTCCGAAACGAATTGCCCTGCCTCATTAGTTGACATCGCTCTTTTACCTCGATAGAACCTGTCCAACTGGTCGGGCTGGAGGGATCTGGCGCGCCAGTTTGGGAACATCCATGACTATCAGGAAGGCGATGATGAAGCCTAGAAACCAGTTCAGGCTGCTGGCAGTTCTTGCAGCAGCCATCGCAGCGTTCGCTGCGGCAGCACCCACTGCCGGAGCCGCAACGCCCGCCCCGGGTTACACGCAGTTCGCGGGTTGCCCGAGCCCGGCGGAAAATCCGAACATCACCTCGTGCCAGCGGACCATCATCACAAGCGGTTACATCAAGCTCGGCAACAAAAAAGTGCCGATCAACAAACCGCTGGTCCTCAGTGGGGGGACGGGAGTCGAAGGAGCGGGCTTCTCTTACAACTCCCAGGGCGGACTCTCCAAAACCCAACTCCAGGTTCCGGGGGGCGTAATCGGGCTGACCGGCCTCGACTGGCTTGTCAATTTCCTCGACATCGACTCTCTGCAGCTGTTCTCGGAAGCTCAGCTTGCAGGGACGCCGTCGTTCAACGGCCCTGAAAACGTGACCCTGCCGCTCAAATTCCGGTTGATCAACCCGGTATTGGGCAGCAGCTGCTACATCGGATCGAACACCAATCCGGTCGTGCTGAACCTGACCACCGGCACCTCCGGAAAACTCACCGGGAAATCGCCGGAATATGTGTTCCACCCGTCGACGATCATCCTTACAGGGCTGAATGGCACCTTCGTCGACAACACGTTCACGGCGCCCGGGGCAACCGGCTGCAAACTAACTCTGTTCGGTTTCATCCCGATCAGCCTCAACAGCGTCGTCAACTCCTCCTCGGGTTTGCCCGCAGGTCCGGGAGTCAACGAAGCGGTTCAGAACTACGACCTCGAAGTCGTCGAGTCGGCCTTGGTTTATCCGTAAGGCCTAACTCTCTCGACAAGCGAGGGTTTCACAGCCCGCGGCGGACACCCGCCGCGGGCTTTTCTTGGCCACCATGGGCAGCGAGGAGATGGGCTCCCAGTGTCCCCTTAGACGCCGGTCAGGCCTCTTCGGGCGAGGTGTCCCTCCCTCATTGACCCAACTATTGCCTCGACAGTGGCTGTGTCCCGGCAGGCGGTCCCTCCCTTGGGTACTGAGTCAGTTCGAAACGGTTGCCCCGCGCTACCGTTTGCGTTGGGATGGTTCCGAGCTTGCTGCTGGCTTCGTACTTGGAATAGTTGGTCCCTCGTCGCGGATGGCCTCCGGGCGGCCTGGAGTAGACGGTCTCCAGGGGGAAAGCTTCCTCTACATCCTCCGATCGGCGTTTCGCTGACCCCACGCCAAAAGCAGGTTCTTGACCTCCGGCGCTACGGCCATTCCGTCGAGGAAATCGCTGGCCTCCTGGACCTCTCGGTAGAGACCGTTGAGATGCACCAAATGTGCGCCCGCCGGCGACTCGACGCGGCCAGCTAGTCCTGGCGGGCTTTTTTCAAACTGACCCAGTGCCCTCCCTTGCTTGGCGACGCCTCGGCATCCAAATTCGGCTCGTCATGCCATGATCGCCGGAGGGCATCGTCCCCTCAACTGCAGGCAGCTGCAGGCGGAGCCTATGGGGCCTGTCCCAGAACTCCTGGGGACGGCAGAAGGTCATCCTCGGCTTCCAATCCCGGGTCCGTCCATACCTTGCCCGTCCAGGAGGAGGCCCTGCCCGGCCCCCGCCTACCGGGCGAAGACTCAGGAGAGCGCGATAGGGGGCGCTGAGTGGCCGGCTGAGGACAGCTGGCCCTCGGAGTCGTGGCTCACGCGCCCGTTACCGGTCCTTGCTCGTTGTGAACGAAGTCCTAGTGGCCGAACTGAAAGGGGCAGATACGCGTCCTCATCACATCCGTACTCACCCGGGCTGAGGAGCCTCGATCCAACTTCAGGCTCCCGAAGTCGCCCGCTCCGATCGAAACCGAGTTGCGAGCCCGGAAAGAGGGATCAATGCCCTCGGCTTGATCCCTCTCCGACTCGCCTCAGCTAGGTCAGCGTTTACCGCGTCGCTTACCGGGCTGGGCCTTCTTACAGTCGTTCCCGACAACTGGACGGAGGGTTACCCGGCGCCCATTGTGAGCGACAAAACGTGCATTCGCGCGCTGAGTTTTCCTGCACAGGTTTTCCGAGTTAACCAAAAGGCCCTTCTTCCCGCCCTTCATTTCGAGCACGAATCGGGATACCGGTGCATCGGGCACGAATTCGAAGGTAGAGCGCAGGCCCTTCTGTTTCGTGGTGTCGATGCGAGCGTGGACGAGGACACGTATCTGCCCTTTCAGTTCGGCCACGAGATCCGGCAGGGTGTGGCCGAACCCGACGCCTAGGTAAACCGGGCCCTCGAGCGGTTTGTCGAGCAGGGGGGACCATGCCTTGACGCGACCGTAGATGGAGCCGGGAGGACATTGCGCGGCGGCCAGCTGCGGACGGGTGCAAACGACGGCCCCAATGTGTCCCTGTTCCAGGAACATCGAGGGCGGGAGCCCGACCTGCGCCCGCGCGATGTTGGCGTACTTGCCTTTCTTGGGGTACGTCAACACTGCCTTCAGAGCCGGGAAGCGGTTCCGCTTGGTACCTCCCTTGAGCCCGATCTTCAACCGGGGTTGGAAGCCGAGGTTCTTGCACCCTCCCACCTGGAAGCGATTGACAAGCGCCGTGGTCTGTCCCAGCGTGGTGGTCAGGCTGCCTCCAACGCTCATCGCTTCGCAGTTGGTGGGGTTGACGGTGAACTGGGAGCGACTCATCTTCACCGCGATCGACCGGACGTCGAGCGGGATCCCTTTGAGCTCGGTGGGGATCGGGTCGCTCTTGACGGTGATCTGGGCGGTGAAAGGGTCGACCTCGAGAGCCGAGCGCACGACGACGGTTCCGAGGTCATAAGGACCGGCCACGGCCGGGGTGATGATCGCCAAGCTGAGCGGAGCGCCCTTGTAGGGACCTGCCAGATAGGCACGGCCCTGAACGTAGTAGGGCGAGGGACCGGCGCCGGCGCCGACGTTGACGACGCCGACTTCCGAGGCAGCAGGGCAACTGGCAGTGGCTTTCTCCGCGAGCCCGGTCTTGCCGGCGGCGGCGGTCAGCGCAGAGTCGGGGCAGTAGGGGATGCCGGCGAGCTTGCCGAGCAGACCGGGGGGCGGAGTGACGGTCAGCGAGGAGAACTGCTGGGAGCCGTCATTCCGCCTGAGGTTCAGCACGAAGGGGCTGAACGCACCGGCAAGCGGGGACTCGGTTCCCGCTTCGAAGGCGGGGTTATTCGGTAGCTGATCGACTGAGGTGGGGCAGCTGCCTCCACCCGGCGCGGTGGAGATCTGGTAGTTGTCGGACGGCGTGGCAGGCGGACCCGATTCGGGGGCGGACCACGGCGTCAGGGTCGAGGTCGTGGTGTACGTGCCGCACACCGAGGGCGTCTTCAACGCTGCCCGGGGACCACCGAAGAAATCAAGCTTGAAGTCGTCGAAGGGCATCTGGGGGTTTTCCGAGAAGGTCGTGGTGAGCTGGCCTCCAGCCCCGATCTCGACATGGCCCGCGAGCTTGATCACCACACCCGACTCCGGGTCGTTGACCGCTAGATAAATCGCCAGCAGGCTCTGGAACGGGTTGTCATAAGGGGTGGCGACGTAGATGCTCCCGGGCAGAGGGTGGTCGAGCAGCGGGGTGTCGACTTCCAGCGTGCCGATTTTGGCTGCGTCGGGACAGGCCGCCGGAGCGGCGGTGGTCCGGATCGGGGTAGTGCCGACCGGGGAGGTGAGACCGATCTGCGCGGGCGTGCAGCTCTCCAGACCGGCAGCCGAGGAAGGATTGAGGGTGAGGCCGGCCGGCAACTTCACGACCGCGTCTTTCAGGTCGGGCGTCGCGGGTTCGTTCGGAACTTCGTTCTGGGGGACGTGGAGGTCGACGTGGAGGCCCGTGGGGGAATCGGAGGTCGTGTTGGTCGGCTGCAGCTGCAGAGTCGGCTCGAACTCGAGCTGGTCGCAGCCGGTGATCGCCGGCATCGAGAACTCCCGGCTGAAGACCGCTCCTGGCAGGTTGTAGCTGCTGACGTTGATGCGGGCCGCCAGGGGACCGCCGCAACTGGTCGGGTTGCGGAGAAACGGGGTTTCAGGGGTTCCCGGAGTCACAGAACACGGGCTTTCCCGTTCATCGTTCCCCAAGTAGCAGGACCGCAGTGCGTCATGACGTGGGTCCGCCGGCACTCCCCACAGCCGGATTTCGAAGGCATAGGGATTCGAGATGGTCGGGAGATTGAAGCTGCCGGCGTTGATCCCGTAGTCCGCCCCGGTTCGCACACTGGCCGAGATGTATGCGTTCGTGGATACATTGACCTCCCCGGCGAATCGAGCGGGGCTGCCTTTGGCGGGAGTCACGTTGTAGATGTTGGAGCTGTGCTGACTCGGGCCCGCAGACTGGACTTTGAGAAAACCTATCTGACTGTTCCCGGAGCATTTTCCTTCTTCGGCCAGGCGGACGGGACAGGCTTCGACCGCAGTCGGATTCCCGACCAAGCCGGGGGGAAGTTCGGCCACTATGTCCTTTGCCAGCGCAGCCGCGCCGACCGCTCCCAATACTTCGCCATGAGGCAGGGTGATGCGGGTGACTAGTTCGTAGGGGTGAGAGCCAGCGGTGCTGTCGGTGGTGCTGTCGTCTTTGATCGCTTCGAAGGTGAAGGCTTCGACACCGAAGGTATGGAAGGTGCCGCCGGATCCTTGAACTGCTCCCGCCGTCGTGGTTGCGACGAACCGGTAGCGGTACTCGGTGTCGCTGTCGAGCCCGGAAAGCTCAGCGGCCACCCGCTGCGCGGGGTCCGCCCCGGCGATCACCTCGGGAGAGCAGGGCGCGGTTTCAGCTCCCGCCCATTCGCTCACGGCGAACGCCGCTGCGGTCGTGTATTCGACCTCGCAAGAGGTCTCTTCCCCTTGCGGGTCGACGTGGGCTTCAAGGTCGGCTCCGAAGATGTAGGGCTGAGCTGCTTCTTCCTGTATTTGAGCTGCATTGGCCCCGGCTGCCGTCGAGAGCATGGCGACAAAAGCCAGCGCGAAGACCGTCAGAAGGGCCCGCATCCAGGCGGGTCTCGAGATCGCCATCAGTTCTTCCTCCCAGTCTGGCGCTGCATTCGGGCATCCTGCACTTTGCCGCGTTTGCCGCATTTCGTCTTCCCCTTGGCGGCAGACCGGCGACCGCAGGCCTTACCGGCCCGTTTTTTGACGCAACGATTTCCGCGGCGGACCTGGTTGCGTTTGCAGGCCTTCGGGCGCACATTGCCGGGGCCGGCGAAGGTGGCGGTGGACGGCGGTGCGCCGGACGGTGGCGCCGGACCCGGAGGTCGACAGGCTTCGCCAACGCACGGAACAGGAAGCGGTGGTTCGGCAAAGCCGCCCCCCACTCGCGCATCGTAGATGCTCGGCAGGCCATCGGTGTCGGAGCGGACGAGCGCCTCAGAGGTGACGAAGAAGACATCGCCTCCGTCTGCGCTGGCGTCGACGAAGGCCGACCCGCCTATGGCGGTACCGCTGGAGATCAGGCTGAGGCTGCCGGAGCGGTACTCGTACACGTCTTGGAAGCCGTTTACATCTCGCGAAGACAGTGGGTTCACGGTTTCGAAGAAGACCTGCCCACTATCGTGAACTGCCCGCGGCATGTAGCGAGGTCCCGGCGAGAAGCGTTGGAACTCCTGTCTCTCGACCAACCGCGTGTTCCCCGCCGGACCGCCTCCGCCGGGAACGCAGGAAACGCAGGACAATTCGTCCGCGCCAGCATCGTAGAGATAAAGTGCCTCACAAGTTCCTCCACAGCCCGAATTGTCAAGACCGGCCACGAGCGATTTGAAGGAAGAAAACAGCAGATACCTTCCGGAAGGGCTCCAAGCCGTCTTCAGGCGTCCACTCTCAGAGGAACGAACTCGGACGTATTCCCACCAGTTACCCCAATCTTTCCCCCCCAGGGTCGTACTGCCCTCCCCGTTTTCCCAGAGGGAGAACGTAGTCACGTAGGTGAGTGCACCTTCGTGGGCCAGATAGAGGTTAGGTTGCCCGGCCTGGGCAACTTCGCCTTGGCTGTTCTGCTGGGACCCGGTGAGAGCGCCCCGGGCCACGAAGTAGATTTGGGAGCCGTCATCGGAGCCGCCGCTGATGCCGCGCACGTTCGCCGTTTCGCCGGAAGCCACGGTGAGGTTGACCAACTGTTTAGCACTGACATCGTATTCGTACAGATCAGGCCTACCAGCCTGAGCGCTGGCGGGGAAGGTAAGGGCGTGGTCGCTGATGAAGAACACCTTGTCGCCATCGCGAGAGGCGAACTGGAAAACGCCACCCCCACTGGCCCCGGCGCCTTTCGAGAGGTCGATCTGACGCGTGCAGGCGAGACCGGGTTCACTCGCCTGGCAGTTGGCGGTAGCCGCCGGGGCCTGGCCGGCATTTTCCCGGAGGTAAAGGTTCCCATTGGCTTCGAAGAAGACCCGTTCACCGTCAGCCGATACGGCGTGGCTGACCGGAGCCAATCCCTGGACAACACCGCCTTCGGTGCCCCAGTCCTTGGTGCCCGCGCTCAGCTTTGCGGCGACCGGGTCACCATTTGGAAGTACCCCGATCAGGCGAACAACCCCATCGGCCCACAAGAACAGGTTGGAGGTGGGCGTTGATTCCGGAGTCAGTTCCGCTTCCTCGCTGAAGACGATGCGACTGAGGTCAGAGGAGGCGGCTTGATAAGTCGCGTTCCCTGGACTCACCCCGGCAGGAACAGGGTTCGCTAAGGAAAAGGGTCCTTCTCCCTGCCGGAGGTAGAGGTTCGAGTAGCCCCGCGGTTCTCCCGGCACCAATTCCTCTTCTGGCGTCCCACATTCACCTTCTGGGTCGTCGGGGTCCAACAAATAAAGTTCCCCCCCACCGGAAAGCACGTACGAGCTGAGATCTTCCGAGAAGGCCACCCCCGGTTGACACAAGGCCACGAGGGTGGGGGCCGGAGTGAACTGTGGGTCGAGACTTTTTACGGTCCACCCGCTCGCAGTGCGTCTGGTGAGCCAGGTTTCGCTGCTCGTCAGAGATCCTTTGGCCGGATAACGGCTGAAATAAGAGAGAGCATCCCCGTCGGGAGAGGCCTTGCCGCCGCCGAATTCAATTCGGCTGTCTTTCGTAAGTGACGGGCTGCTACCGGGGCTGGCGAGCTCATAGGCGCGGCAGTCGGGCAGGGCGAGAGCGGCGGGACCCTGTTCCGCTCGGATCGCTTCGTTGGCGCAAGTCGCCGCGGCCCGCGCGGACGGCGCCAGGAAGAGAGCGGCGCACGAGACACAAAGCGCGATCAGCAACGCCCTTGCGGACCAGGCCCTGACGGAGTCCTGGATGTCGACGTGGCCGCCGAGCGACGTTCCTATGGATCGATTTTCTGCTCGCATTGCTCTCTCCTGACGCTTCCCTTGCTGGTCCGGCGACTGTTTGTGAATACCCATGGTCCGCTACAGCGGAGGGTAACTACTGCTCCCGCACCGCTGAAGAACTTCAGCGGGCGAGAGCAGTAGCGGTCAATTACTCCGCAGCCTCAGCGGGCATCACTGCCCAAGAGCCGAAGCTCGCGCCTTTGGTTTTGTCGAAGTACACGATCGCCCCGAACTGCTGAGGCAGGGGTACTTTGACTTCCGGTTCCCCATTGATCAGGTACAGGCAGAGGACGCCGGGAGTCGCTTTCGGTTCAAAGCCGCCTCCGGGACATTTCAGTTCCTCTTCCTCGGTGTGATCGGAGGGATCGAAGAAGACGACCTCCGCGGGCGCGGTTTCCAGCGGGAGCGGGAAGGAGATCGTGGTGACCGAGAATTCGCCAAGCGTGAAGCCCGATTCTGCTTGGTTTTCCCAGAGGCCGGTCGCGGTCCGACCCTCAGGAAGGAACTCTGGGTAGCTCCCCTCGCTGCCGCCGCTGCACGCAAACCCCTCGCCGGTCCCATTGATGAATTTGGAGCCGCCCCCGGGGCAGTTGGTGTCGCCGGGGTCAAGCGGGATGATGGTTACATCTTCACCGTCGGTGCCGTTGGTTCCGTTGGTTCCGTCGGTGCCATCTTCGCCGTCTGCACCCGGCGCGCCATTTGCGCCGGCGGCTCCGGTGTCCCCCTTCGCCCCGGGGGGGCCGTTCTGGCCGGCCGGTCCCTGGGCGCCGTCCTTGCCGGCGAATTTCTTGGCGATTTTCTTGACTTCCTTCTTCTGCTTGCCGGTCAGGCCATTGGCGGCGTATGCGCCACCGACCAAGGCGGCGACCAAGGCGACAACGGCCACGATCAGGCCAGCTTTGCCGAAGGGCTCGCGGATTCTATGAAACATAGCTAGACGTCTCTCCTTTGTGTAGTACCTGCCGGCATCCCAACCGGCGGAATCGACTCGACCTGCTCGATAGAACCAGCGCCGGTGGGCGGCGCGCTCGCCAATCGGCGGTTATCGCCTGCCGGGCTCCCGCTGTAGTCGCTGCCATCCGGTGACTCCCCCGCCTTCACATCCCAAGCCAAAGGCATTGCTAGTTCCCTGTTGCGACGTCCCATACGCCGCATTGCCTAGTGAAGTTAGACAGAAACCTCTTCCGCTGTCAAGGGTACTCGAGCGGTGGCCGAGGATCTCCTTTCTTCCTTGGCTCGGGCCCCGACCGCAGAGAAAAAGAAAGGCGGGCGCCATGTGGCGCCCGCCTCTCGAGGCATCAGCTGCCCGATGGATCAAGGATGGAAGGAAAGGGTTCCTCCGCCTACGCGTGTGACTGTGCTGTCCCCTGTGTAGGTCCCGTTGTTGCCGGCAGCGCCGCAGAGGCCGCCCGTCGATGTATAAGCGATGGTTTTCACGTGAGGTGTAACGCGCATATGGCCGTTAGCCTCGGTGATGAAGGTGACCGTGCCAACTGTCTGCGGATGGACGGTCTGCGAGCAGCCGGCCCCTGTCACGGTGATCACAATGGATTTCTCGATGTGAACCAGCCCGTTAGCTGTAAAGTTGTAGAAAGCGGGCGTGATGTGCACGGTGGCGAAGCCGAAAGCCGTGCAGCCGCTGTATTTGACTTCTACTGTCTGTTCTTCGGACGCGACGCTTTTGATTTCGCCCGTCGTAGCAGCGGCGGTGCATTTGACCTGGCCGCCGGAGGTCGTGAAGACCTGGACTCCTTCGGCACCAGCAACGACTGAACCGGTCAGCGAACCGGTCGCGCTGGCTGTGAACTGAGCTGCTGAGGCGTTGGCGGCGCCGATCGCGCAGAGCGCGAAAACGGCGACGAGCACGCCGAGCTTCTTCATGTTACGCATATTGCGTTTCTCCTTGATTGCTAGTCATGTCTGTCTTCCGGCCCGGCGTCCTTTCCCAACGGAGCCCGGGTAGAAGAGATCGAGTCACTCGGTGGCTCGATCCCGGCAAGCTTCCCTGATCACTCAGGACTTGTCAAGTACCTAGGGGGTCATTGACCCGTTTCAAGCCACAGACCGGCTTGTTCCCGGGGCGGGACACTGGGTTAGATCTCCGGGGCAAATGCCTGCAGATGGGCAATGTGGAGTCCTCGGACTTCATGGGTGGGTCCCGCGGATCGATCCGGCGCAAAAAAAGGGCGGGCGCCACGTGGCGCCCGCCCAGTAGGCATCAGCTGCCCGAATGGATCAGTCGAAGGCGAGAGATCCTCCGCCGACCCTTTCAACTTCGTTGGTGCCGGTGTAGGTACCGTTGGCGCCGCCGGCGCCGCAGAGACCGCCGGTCGAGGTGTAGGTGATCCCACTGACGTTCGGGGTCACTTTCACTTTGGTGCCGTTGGTAGCAAAGCTAACCGTGCCAACTGTCTGCGGAGCGACGCTCTGCGAGCAGCCGGCCCCTGTCACGGTGATCGTGATGGTTTTCTCGATGTGAACCTGTCCGCTAGCTGTAAAGTTGTAGAAAGCGGGCGTGATGTGCACGGTGGCGAAGCCGAAAGCCGTGCAGCTGCTGTATTTGACTTCTACTGTCTGTTCTTCGGACGCGACGCTTTTGATTTCGCCCGAGGTAGCAGCGGCGGTGCATTTGACCTGGCCGCCGTTGGTCGTGAAGACCTGGGTAGCCGTGGCTTTACCGGTCAGCGAACCGGTCGCGCTGGCTGTGAACTGAGCTGCTGAGGCGTTGGCGGCGCCGATCGCGCAGAGCGCGAAAACGGCGACGAGCACGCCGAGCTTCTTCATGCTACGCATATTGCGTTTCTCCTTGATCGCTAGTCATTTGTCTCCAACCCGGCGCCCTTCCCGACAGGCGTCCGAGTCGGCGAGGTCGAGTCCCCTTTGGTCACTCGATCCGGCGCAAGCTTGTCATTTGGTCAGGAGAATACGTAGTACTTAAACATTTCGTTTTTTAATTCGCTCCTGCCCGCCGCGGCTGGCCGTAATCGCGCGTAGCGCTGCCGGGGAACCGACGGCGGGGGCGAGCGCCAGAAACGCGAGAAGAGGGAGGAGGGAGGCCGTCGCCGCCGAGCTCTGCTCCGATGCCCGCCGGCGCAAGATGGCCCAGGCCGCAGCGGTCGATGCCTCTGCAGCGAGCTCAGATGGTTCGCGGCCCACGGGGGCCGTGGCTTGCAGGGCCCGGGCGATCCGAGCGATCTGGCGCTCACGGCTGTCGATGCCCGCTGTTCCTGCCGCCGATACTTCGACGAGGAGCACCCGCGCGCTGTCGACGTCGGCTTCGATCGCATCGCAGAGTTCCTCAAGCGCCTCGCAGACAGCGGTGCTCCAGGGCGCCGACGGAGTCCGCCTGCGCAGCGAAGCCTCCACGGCGCTGGCCACACGCTCCTCCAGAGCCGCGGAGAAGCAGTCCTCGAGTCCCTCGAAATGGCGGTTGAAGCTTCGCCGCGAGACACCTGCCTCCCGGCAGATCATGGGAATCGACAGCTGGTGATATCCGGTGCACTGTGCGATCCGGAACGCGGCGGCGAGGATCATCACCCGCTCGTCGCCGAGGGTCCCCTGCCAATTGCCGTCGCGCAGTCGGCGCGCCGCGGTCGAGCCGTCCCGACGGCCGGGCGGGACTGGGGCGACCAGAAGCTCCGCCCCCTGCGCCGATGGGAAGCTGAGGCTCATGATCCACTCCGCGGCTTCAGCTGCGATTTCTCCGATCTCCGCCTCCGTGGCCGCCGGCAACCAGAGCCGCCCGATCCTGGCCAGACCGGCCACGACTCCTTCGAGCAGGTGCGGCGGCAGATGGGGACCGCCGCCGGTGCGGAGGCAGAACTCCAGGGCAAGGCCGATCCGCATCGCGGAGTTCCGAAGCCTGCTGGTGAAAGCCGGGCCGGCGGCCGGCGCCCCCCGGAGCATGAAGGTCGCTGCCTGCCGATTTGCGGCCATGTCCCGAAAGAGGCAGCCGATGGCCAGGGCGAGGCGCCGCCGCGGGTCAGGCTCCTCCTGGCCAGCTTGCAGCAAGCGCTCAGAAGTGCTCCGGCAGATCAGATCGAAGGTGGAGAGGAGGCAGTCGTCGGTGCTCCGATAGTGGTTGTAGAAGGTGCCGCTGGAGACCCGCGCCCGCTTCGTGAGACCTCGGACGGTGACAGCCTCATAGCCATGAGTGGCGACGAGCTCGACCATCGCCCGCTGCAGACGCGATCGCTGATGAGCCGCCACCTTCTCCCTGCTGAGGCCCGGGCCGGGCCGGAGCCGCCGGTAGTCCCACGGTGAAGTCGAGGACTCTGTGGCGCGGGGGCAGCTCTCCACGGCAGCCTGTCTCTCCCGGGGCGCTTCTCCGGGTACCGTCAAGCGTCCCTCCTTACTCGCGGTCATCGGATCTGGGTTCACCCCGGTCAGTGGTGCCCAGCAGCTCCAATTGAGTAACTATCTTCTACTGCTCAACGATATATGATCGCCGAGGTGAAGCAGCTTTGAAGGTGACCCTTGTAACGCTGGGCCCGACGGGGACGTGCCATGAGCGTGCCGTCAGGCGGTACATGGACTTCCAGGGCGTCGAGGACTTCGAAATCGAGTTCATCTCGGACTTCTTTGACGGCCTCGAACTGATCCGGGGGCGCGAGGACGCCTTCCTGATCCAGTGCAGCGCGCATCCCAAGGTGCACGAGGTGACGGAGCGTTACTGGTCGGAGGTATTCGTGGTCGACACGTTCATCTACCCGACCAAGGCCCTGGCTGTGCTGACCCGCCGCGAGGTTGAGCGGCCTCGCTCGCTGGGCCTGGTTCCAGCGACCGCCGGATACATCGACCGAAGCGATTGGGAGGAGATCATCGACGTGGTCTCCAAGCCGGTCGTGGCCCAAGAGCTGCTCGAAGGAAGATACGACTCGGGGCTGACCCACGCCGAGCATCTGCACCTGCACCCGGAGGAGCTCCGCCTCGATCTCGAGATCGGCGAAATCGACACCACCTGGGTGGTCTACGGGACGAAGAAGCGATTCGACGGCGAGGTGATCGGCATCCCCTCCCGTGAGCTTTTCGACCGGTCGTCAGACCGACCCTGAGAGACCTACGGCCGCCCGCAGATCTCGAGGCCGAGTTTTTCCGCCTGCCGTTCCACCGGAGTGAACGGCTCGATTTTCGCTTCGGAGAACTCGACCGGCTCTGCCTCGATTTCGTCGAGGGCTTTTTCGAGAGCATCGATGAAGGCTTCGGCTTTCTCCTCTTCTCCAGCGGGGGCGCCCAGTTCCTCCAGGGATGCGGCCGCTTCCCTCAGCGGCGGGACGCCGGCGTTGACGACGAAGTCCGCCTGGTCGGATTTAGAGGGTGAGCCCGTCACGTCTTGCGCTGCTTTCTGGAGAAGGGCTTCCTGCCGATCGTTCGCCTTCGTGCAGATCGCGTCAGCTTGTTTGACCCACTCAGCCTTGCTCAGGGCCTCCTGCTCCCCACCTGAGGTCTCGGAGTCGTCGGAGCCTCCGCAGCCCGCGATCGCCATGGCGACGAGACAAAGGGACAAAACTGCGGCGAGAACTCCTCGATTGATCAGCATTAATCAATGGTATCTAAGCAGACGACACGATGCGTTCATCCCAGCGGGAGGGTGCAGGTCAGCCAGCCTTACGGGCGGAGACGAAGATCTCGAACTGGGTCTCGTTCGGCTCCTTGGGCCGGCCGTTGCCGTGAAAGACGCGCTCGAAGGTCATCCCGACCGAGGCGTAGATCTCGCGCAGCTCGTCGACGTCGTAGAGGCGCTGGCGGAATTCGATCCGTTTGTCGAGGTTCTCGAGGACCTCGCCGAAGCGGAGCGGGATCATCGCCCCTTCCATGTAGCGCTCCTTCTTGTTCCACCGGTGCTCGACGAGTTCGACCATGCCGGAGCTGGGGATCCAGGAGCGCTGGGGAAGGCGGGCACGAGCGTAGAGAACATTGGGAACCTGGATCAGGTTCTGGCCTCCCTGCTTGAGAGCGCGGGAGATCACCTCGAAGGTGCGGTGGTTCTCCTCGTCGGTCTCGAAGTAGCCGACGGCACCGTCGTTGAGGTTGAGGACGACGTCGAACTCGTCCTCGAAGTCGAGCTTGCGCAGGTCGCCCTCGAGGAAGGTCGCCTCGAGGCCCTGTTCGTCGGCGTCCTTCTTCGCGATCGCGACCAGTTCGGGGGAGATCTCGACGCCGACGACCGAGAAGCCCTGCCGCACGAGCTCGAGCGAGTGGCGGCCGGTACCGCAGGCGAGGTCGAGGATCCGCTCCCCTCCCTGAGGGCGGAGCATGGTCAGGGCGCGCCTGATTTCGGACTCGGTGCGCTCCGTCCACGCCATGTCGGCCGACATGCCGGTGAACGCGGTCGCGTACCAGTCCTGCGGAATCTCCTCCTGAAGAACGCTCATCTCTCTCCCTCACTGCGCCGATTGCACAGGAAAGCTTAAAAGATCAAGCGTTGTGCTGCCTCTCCTCGCGCCGGTGCCTGCGCACCAGGGGTGCAACGTAGCCGATCAAAGCGCCGATACCGGCGGCGAGGAGGATGATGACGATCAGCGGCGCCTGGAAGCTGGCGGTGAGGAGCTCGAAGCTGACCTCCTGAGAGTTCTGCAGGGCAACGATCAGGACGAGGGCGCTGAGGATGCCGACGAGCCAGGCGCGCCAGTTGACGGGCTTCTTCTCCGCTTGCATTTCCTGATCCTAGTTCCCAGATGCGGCAGACTTAGGCCTGTGGGCACCGCGCAACGACCCGATCCGACCGAGTCGGTCCGCCATAAGCTGCGGCCGCTGTTCGACCAGATCGTGATCAAGGAGCTGGATCAGGACCGGGTGCGGCGATCGGGGCTCGTGGTGCCGCCGGGAACGCACGAGCCGCCCCCGGAGCAGGGAATCGTCCTCGCCGTCGGGCCCGGGTTGGACTGGTGGGCAGGAGCCGGCGTGGAGATGCCGGTGCAGCCGGGTGACCACGTCGTCTTCCCGTCCAGCGCCGGCGCCTGGGTGGAAGTGGACGAGGAGCGCCTGCTCGTCTGCCGAGTCACGCAGATCCTCGGCGTGCTCGAGTCGACTTCGCTGGAACAGGGCTAACGGACCGCGGATACGGCTCGGCGCTCGCCCCCGCCGCGCTTGCGGCTGAGCATGCGCTCGTCGGCGGCGCGGATCAGAGCCTCGAAGTCCTTGGCGTCCTCAGGGCAGATCGCCCAGCCGACGGAGGCGCTTGGGGCCGGAATGCCGGAGTCGGAGTACTGGGTGCTGATCGCCCCGCAGATCGATTCGGCCATCAGGCGGGCGCCCTCGCCGTGGGCGCCGGGCGCGATCACCGCGAACTCGTCGCCGCCTATGCGGGCAAGCGTGTCGGTCGAGCGGAGAATCGACTCGATGCGAGCGGCCACCTGACAGAGGACGGCGTCGCCGACCGGATGGCCGTGGTTGTCGTTCACACCCTTGAAGTCGTCGATGTCGATGACGAGCAGGGCGAGCGGGCTGCGATCGACCTGGCGCCGCCCTTCCGGTCGAGTGCGGCCCGCCAGCTCCTGCTGCAGGACCAGGTCGAAGTGACGCCGGTTGGCGACGCCGGTCAGGGGGTCTCGGTTGGCGACGTCGCGGTGATGGAGCTCGGCCGCGAGCAGGCGCTTCTTGAGGCCGACCAGGACCCAGGTGGCGGAGAGGAAGCCGGCGACCAGGGCGACGTAGTTGGGCAGGAAGGCGACGTCGATCGCGCGCGAGTCGTAGAGGAGGGGGGTGCCGGCGACCAGGATCAGCTCGATCGAGAGCGGCCACGCCCACTCGGTTGGGAAGAAGAAGGCGGCGTAGATCAGCGTAGTGACCAGCATCGGCTGCACGAAGCTCATCGCCCCGCCGGTGACGTAGATGGCGAGGCCGATGAACGGGATCGTGATCACCATCCCGATCGCCAGCACCTTCATCGAGACGCGGTCCCAGCGAAGCAGGCCCAGCGCTCCCACCAGGCCGTAGAAGAAGAAGGCCCCGCTGAGGGCATAGACCCAGACCATGTCGACGTGCTGGGCGCCGGGGAGGTAGCAGCTGCCGACGGCGATGAACGAGGCGAGGATCCAGAGGACGCCGGAGATCCTCCCCATCCGCGCGCGCTCGTCAGGCGCTTCGGCGAAGGCCGGCATCGCGGAGGAGGTCAGGGATCCTTGCGGCATACCTTCTCATCGGCCGATGCCGGCCCGGGTTTGAGGACCGCCGTGTTAGCCGGCCTCGGAGAGGGCGGGCTCCGGTTCGCCCTCCGCGTGAGCAGGCGCTGCTTGCTGCTGCTCCGGTGCCCGCAGCACGAACACCGCGATCGCAACTGCGATCGCGGCAAAGGCGGCTCCGATCAGATACGCCACGTGGTACCCGGAGTTGAGCGCGGCTTTGACGGCCTCGCCCCCGGCTTCGAGCGATTTCGTCCGCTCGGCCGAGACGGTGGCCAGGACGGCCAAGCCGACCGCGCCGCCCACCTGCATGCTGGTGTTGACGAGGCCGGAGGCGAGACCGGCGTCCTCAGGGGTTGCCCCCGACATCGCCAGGGTCATGATCGAGGGGAACGAGGTGCCGACGCCGATCGCGATCAGCAGGAACGGCGGCAGCAGGTCGGTCAGGTAGTTGCCGTCGACCGGCGTGCGGGCGAAGAGGAGCAGGGCGACGACGACCAGAGAGACGCCCGGGATCAAGGTGTTGCGCGGGCCGAAGCGCATGATCAGCTTTTCCGAGAGGCCGAGCGACAGCACCCCCATCAGCAGAGAGGTGGGGAGGAAGGCGAGGCCGACCTCGAGCGGGCTGTAGCCGAGCACCCGCTGCAGGTAGAGCGCGCCGAGGAAAAACATCCCGAACATCCCTGCGACGAGCAGCGCCTGGAGCACGTTGGAGCCGGCGACGTTGCGGGAGCGGAAGAGCCGCAGCGGCATCAGCGGTTTCTCGATCGTCGCCTGGCGATGGATGAAGAGCGCCAGCAGCGCCAGCGAGATCAAACCGAGGATGAAGACACGGGTGTCGTCCCAACCCCAGGGCTCGATTCGCAGGATCGTGAAGACGCCGAGCATCAGCGAGCTGGTGATCAGGGCGGCGCCGGGATAGTCGGCGCCCTCGCTGAGGCCGATCCCCTTCGGGTCGGCAACCAGGCGCTTCGCCAGGTAGGCGACCGCGATCCCGATCGGCAGGTTGATGAAGAAGATCCAGTGCCAGCTGATCGCGTCGGTGAGGATGCCGCCGAGCAGCAGGCCAATCGAGCCGCCGGCCGAGGCGACGAAGCCGTAGACGCCGATCGCTTTCGCCTGCGCCGCCGGCTCCGGAAACATCGTCACGATCATCCCCAGGATCACTGCCGAGGCCAACGCCCCGCCGATCCCTTGGATGAAGCGAGCGCCGATCAGCATCTCCTGGTTCTGCGAGGCGGCGCAGAGGAGCGAGGCGGCGGTGAAGATCGTCAGCCCGAAGAGGAAGACGCGGCGCTGGCCGAGCAAGTCGCCCATCCGTCCCGCCAGCAGCAGCAGGCCGCCGAAGGGGATCATGTAGGCGTTGATCACCCAGGCGAGGTTGCTCTGGGAGAAGCCGAGATCGTCCTGGATCGAGGGCAGGGCGACGTTGACGATCGTCGCGTCGAGGACGATCATCAGCATCCCCGCGCAGAGGACGTAGAGGGCAAGCCAGCGGGTGCGGTCGTTCTCAGTCGTGTTCATGCAAGTAGGACTCCTGGATTGGCGGAAACTAATCGCCGGACGGGCGGAGCGTTGTGAGATTCGTCAATCGACGGCAGTCGCGCTAGTCAGGACTCGCCGTCGAAGTAGTCGACCCTGCTCTCGCGGCGGACGATGACGTCGGCCTCGGGGTCGCCGGTCCAGATCCCGACCTTATCGCTGTCGGGGTAGACGGTGGCGGTGGGGACGACGACCGTCGAGAACATGAGGACGCGGACGGTCTCCTCCGTCTCGTTGGCGATGCCGTGGGCGCCTTCCGGGCCCTTGGGGAAGAAGACGACGTCCCAAGGCTCGAGCCGTTCGCTGCCGTCGGGATGGCGCAGCGTCGGGTTCCCCTCCAACACCAGCAGCCACTCCTCCTCGCCGCACTCGTAGTGATACGGGCAGACCGCCTGCCCGGGCGGCAGCTCGTAGACCGTGATGCCGGACTCTTTCGCGCTTCCGCCGAGGAGCTTGCCGAGTCGGGACATGCCGCTGCGGAAGCCTTCCGGGTCCTCGGTGTCGTACTCGAACCGGGGCGATCCGATGTTGATCCGCTGCATGGGTCGAAGCTAGCAGCGGCCTCAGCGACCGCGCCGGCCGAAGGAGTGACCGACGGGGGTCACGGCGCGGAGCTCGGCGATGGCCAGCTCGCGCCCGTTGCGAGGCCTGGGTTTCGAGGGTTTGTCCCGCTCCAGCGGCGCCAGGTCGCTGACGAGGACGTTGACGACGCCTTCGCGGCGCTCGAGGCGGCCGCGGGCGCGGAGCAGGGGAACGGTGCGGACGAGGGGGCGGTGGCGCTCGTAGACGGCCGGGGGAACGACGAGGTTGACCGAGCCGCGCTCGTCCTCGAGCAGCACGAAGGTGACTCCGTTGGCGGTCTCGGGACGCTGGCGGGCGGTGACCATGCCGGCGATTTCGATCCTGGCGCCGTGGTCGAGGCGGGCGAGGTCGGAGCTGCGGACCAGGTTCGGGTCGAGGCCGGGGCGCAGCAGCTTCAACGGGTGCTTCTCCACCGTCATCCCGGTCGAGCGGTAGTCGGCGATCAGCTTCCCCCACTCCCCCAGCGGTTCCAGCTCGGGCGGCGCCGGCGGCTCCATCGGCAGCGCCAGCTGGGTGTCGGCACCGGCGATGCGGCCGGCGGCGGTGACGCCGACCTGCCACAGGGCCTGGCGGCGATCGTCCTCCGAGCCGACCGGGATGCCGTCGAGGGCACCGGCCCAGGCGAGGCGTTCGAGGCTCGGTAGGCCTACCCCCGCGCGGGAGGCGAGCTCGGCGATCCCCTCGTAGCGCCCGCCGCGCTCGCGCTCGGCCACCAGCGCCTCCATCTCCTCCTTCTTCACCCCCTTCACGTAGCCGAGGCCGACCCGCACCACGAGGCCGCCGCGCACGTCGCCTTCTTCCCGCGGCGTTTCGACGTGGCACAGCACCCGGCTGCGGTTGGCGCACGGCGCCGCCACGCGGATGCCGCGGCGCTGGGCCTCGTGGACCAGCGAGTCGGGCGGGTAGAAGCCCATCGGCTGCTCGTTCAGCAGCGAGCAGAGGAACTCGGGCCCGTAGTGGATCCGCAGCCAGGCCGACTGGTAGGAGAGCAGGCCGAAGGCGGCGGAGTGCGCCTTCGGGAAGCCGTAACCGGCGAATCCCTTGATCTGGTTCCAGACCTTTTCCGCGACCTCCTCGGAGGCGCCGTTGGCGGCGGCGCCGGCGAGGAAGCGGCGGTGGTGCTCGGCGATCGCCTCCTCGGAGCGCTTGCGGCTCATCGCCCGCCGCAGCCCCTCCGCCTCGGAGGAGCTGAAGCCGGCCAGCGCCATCGCCGACTCGATCACCTGCTCCTGGAAGACGATCGTCCCCAGCGTCTCCTCCAGCACCGGCTCCAGCGAGGGGTGCGGGTAGGGGACCTTGTACTCCGGGTCCTCGCGGAGGAGCTTGCGCCTCTCTATATAGGGGTGGATGGCGCCGCCCTGGATCGGCCCCGGCCGCACCAGCGCCACCTGCACGATCAAGTCGTCGAGATCGCGCGGCTGGGTTCGCGGCAGCATCTGCATCTGCGCCCGGCTCTCGATCTGGAAGACGCCGGTGGTCTCGGCGGCGCGGATCGATTCGAAGGTCTCCGCGTCGTCGAGCGGGATCCGCGAGAGGTCGAGCCGCTCGCCGCGGGTGCGGCCGATCTCCTCGACGCAGCGCTCGACCGCCGAGAGCATCCCCAGCCCCAGCAGGTCGATCTTGAGGAAGCCCGCGTCGGCGCAGGAGTCCTTGTCCCACTGGACCGTCTGCCGACCCTTCATCGCCGCCGGGACGACCGGGCAGACGTCGATCAGCGGCCGGGTCGAGATCACCATCCCGCCCGGGTGCTGGGAGGAGTGGCGGGGCAGGCCCATGATCTCGTCGGCGAGCTCGAGCAGGACCCGCCAGCGCGGCTCCTTCGCCCGCTCGGGGCCGAGGGAGGCGACGAGATCGCGCTCGATCTCGGCCGCGGTCCGCTCGTGGAAGCCGACCGTCTTCGCCACCCGGTCGATCTCCCCCGGCGGCAGGCCCAGGGCCTTGCCGAGGTCGCGGACGGCACCCTTCGGGCGGTAGGTGGGGAAGGCGGCGACGAGAGCGGAGCGGTCGGCCCCCCAGCGCTCGTGCACGCGCGGGATCAGCACCTCGCGGATGTCCCGGGGGAAGTCGAGGTCGATGTCCGGCAGGGTGGTCGTTTCCTCGTTGAGGAAGCGGCCGGCGAAGAGGTCGGCCTCGACCGGGTCGACGTGGGAGAGGCCGGTCAGGTAGCAGACGATCGAGCTGACGCTGGAGCCCCTTCCGCGTCCCGGCGGCAGGACGTTGCGCGCCGACTCGGGACCGCGCACCTCGGCGGCGACCTCGCGCGCCAGCTCGAGCAGGTCGCGGTGGAGGAGGAAGAAGCCGGAGAGGCCGAGCTTGCGGATCGTCGCCAGCTCCTCCTCCAGCCGCCACTGGGCTTCGAGCAGACGGGCGCTGCCGGCGTAGCGCTCGCCGAGATGGTGGTTGCAGACGCGGGCCAGCTCGGCGTCGGCACCGGCGTCCTCGCTGCCGGGATACCGGTAGCCGAGCTGCTCGGTGAGATCGAAGCGCAGCCTCTCGGCGAGCCGCTCGGCCTCGGCGACCGCCTCCGGGTACTCGGCGAAGCGGGCCGCCATCGCCGCCGGCGAGGCGAGGGACGAGGTCGAGTTGCCGCGGCGGTGGGGCTCGGACTCCTCCAGCGTCTCGCAGCGGCCGATCGCGACCAGCGCGTCCTGCAGCGGCGCCCGGCGGCGGTCGTGGGAGTGGGCGTTGCCGGTGGCGACGCAGGGGACATCGAGGCGTTCGGCGAGCAGCCCCAGCCAGCGGTTGCGGGCGCGATCGCGGCGCCAGTAGGGACGCTGCAGCTCGATCCGAAAGCGATCGCGGCCGAAGGCCGCGAGGAGGCGGCGGGCAACCCGTTCCCCACCGGCGGTGTCCCCGCGTTCAAAGGCCCCGGCCGCCGCCCCCTCCCGCGCACAGCCAGAGAGACAAACCAACCCCTCCGCATGCTCCTCCACCTGCTCCAACGTCGCCCACGGCTGCGTCTGACTACGCGTCGTGTTGTCCCGCGTATGCGAATGAGCGAGGGTCAGCAACCTGCACAAGTTCCGGTATCCGGTCTCGTCTTCGACCAGCAGAGTCAAGTGAGCGGTCCCTCCGGCGGGTGGCGACGATCGGGAGGACTCTCCCGGCAGGGAGAGCCCCCGATCGGAGACAGGACCCGCCGGCCGGAGCTCCACCGTCAACTCCGTCCCGGTAATCGCCCGGATCCCGAACCCCCGGCAGGCATGGGCGAACTCCATCGACCCCCAGACCCCGTCGTGATCGGTGAGGGCGAAGGCGGGATACCCCTGCGCGGCCGCGGCCGCGGCCAGCTCCATCGGGGTCGAGGCGCCGTCGAGGAAGGAGAAGGCGGAGTGAGCGTGCAGCTCGACGTACATAAATGATCAACCCCTGAGCCTCAGGCCCGCTGCCGGTACCAGCGCTGGCCGCGGGCGGTGCGGAACACCGTCAGCGCCCGGCCGTCGCCCAGCGCCAGCTCGAAGTAGTGGCGGCGCAGCGGCTTCGACGTCCACCAGCGGTCCTCGACCAGCCACTCCTCGCGCACGGTCTCGACCTGGTGTCCCTCGACCGTTGTCGGGGCGCCGCGGGGATCGGTCCGCACCGCCACCCGCTGGGGGGCATAGAGGCGACGAAGGCCGGGCATCAGAGCTCCGGGTAGGGGGTCAGCATCGCCCAGCGCTCGGGCACCCGCGAAGCAGCGTCGACGGGGAGGATCTTCAGCAGCGACTCCGAGCCTTGCGCGGCGCGTACCTCCCGCACCGCCGCCCCGAGCCGGCGCCGTCGCGGCTCGCTGCCACCGACAGAGAGCTCGAGCTGGTCGCTGGCAGCCGGTCCGAGACCCACAGCCCGCAGGCGCAGCGCCGTCGCCGGCCCCGGCAGCTCCTCGAGGCGCGGGACGAGGACGTTGCGCAGAGCTCGGGGCGAGGCGCTGGGGCGGCCCAATCCCTGCTCGACGCTCCAGCTGCCGCCGGTCGCGAGCATCGCCCCCATACGGAGGCCGAGCAGGGTCCTCCCCTTCCGCTGCGGTGCCGCCAGGAGGCGGTCGACGAGCAGCTCGAGGGCACGATCGAGCTGGCGCCCGGCAGTCCCCTCCGGCAACTCGATCTCCTCGGCCAGCTCCTCGTGCGGAGCGCGGGGGCGCAACGGTCCCTCCTCGCCGCGGCAGAGGCGCAGCGCCCGCTGCCCAAGAGGGCCGAAGCGGTCGGCGACCTGATCGGTGGAAAGGCGCTCGAGCGCCGGCAGGGTCTCGATTCCGAGGCGCTCGAGCGCCTCGATCAGCCCGCCGGCCTCGCGCTCGGGAACGCCCAGCCGCGTCCGCAGAGCGGCGGTCGGGGTCGGACGGGGCCAGTCGGCGGCCGCGAGGAAGGCGGCGAAGCGGGTGGGGCCGGTGCCGATCGCCCTCTCCTCTCCGACCGCTTGCCGCACCGCGGCGAGGACTCCGGCCGAGGAGCCCCCGTAGAGGCCGCGAAGCCCGTCGATAGCGAAGAAGGCCTCTCCCGGCCTCTCCGACTCCGGCGCGATGCCAAGCGCCTCCAGCGCCCGCAGCATCGTCTCGGTCCTCTCCGCGGCTTGGACGGGGTCGTGAAGAGCGACGCGCCCGGACCGAAGCCCCCCAGCACGGTCCGGGCGCGACGGAGCCGCCAGGCATTCATCGATGACACAGGCGATCTCCATACGAACATATGTTCGTGTTTGACTATACCGATTTCCATAGAGATGGGCACAACTTCTTGGTCGCGCCTACAGGAGGAAGCGACAGGGAGGGCCCTCCGTCGCAAATTTGGGAGGCTCCTCCGGGCCCTCCCCAGTCGCTATTCCGGAAGGCGTCGCTGGTTCTGGTGGCCGGCTAGCTCTGGCGGGCTACCTTGGCAGCCTCGGTGCTGCCCAGGTACGGGGTGAGGGTGAACTCGACCAGGTCGGGAAGGAGGGATTCGAGCTCCTCGCGGCGATCGGCGAAGATGCGGCGGGAGATCAGCGAGACCATGCCGCCGACCAAAGCCTCCTCGGTCGTCGGCGAGAGACCCGCGAGCACCTCTTTGGATCGGCCCTCGCGGCCAGCCTGGAAGTAAGGGACCAGGCTCTGAATGGCGGCGTCGTAGCGCTCCACCACCACCGGGCCCGCCACCAGGGCCTCCACCATGCTGAGCCGGGCGAGATGAGGCTCGGCCGTCAGGAACTCGAGCATCGCCGCGATCCCGGCGCGGATCGCCTGCGGCCATTCCTCCTCCTGCTCGAACGCCTCTCCCACCCGGCCGCGAAGCTCGGTCATCACCGTGTCGTAGGCGGCGACGAAGCACTCGTCCTTACTGCTGAAGTGCTCGTAGAAGGTGCGCCTGGAGACGGCGGCGTGGCGGGTGATGTGGGCAATCGTCGTGCCGGCGTATCCGTTTTCGGCGACGGCCTCGGCAAGGCCCGCGATCAGTCGCTCGCGCTGGTTCCGCGCGACGAACTCGCGCGGCAAGCCGTGCCGTCCCGGCGGAAGTCGAGCCAGCTCGGGCGGGAACTCTGGAGACTCGATGGAGTTGACTGGATCGCGCAAGAGAACCGACGATACCGATCCAGACGAGCGGGGCCTAGGTTGGCCAACTGGCCAGTTTCTTGAACCCATGGCTCAATCCGGAGGCGCCGTCCGGGCGCCGTCCGTCTCATCGGCTCTGGCTGTCGCCCGTGCGGCCTCAGCTCCCAGGTAGGAAGTCAAGGCGAACTCGACCAGCTCCGGAAGCAAGGTGGGAATCGCGCCTTGCTCCCCATTGGCGAGGCGCTGGTAGACGATCCAGAAGACGCCGCCCACGATCGCCTCCTCCAGGGCCTCTGGAAGCTCGGCCCCATAGGGGGTGACATCGCGTCCAAGTCGCAGCAGGGAGACGAACGCCTGCTGGGACTCCTCGTGGTACTCCACCGCCGCCGGTCCGGCGGAGAGCGACTCCACCATGCAGGTCCGCGCCAACGCCGGCTCCGCCGCCACGTAGTCGAGGAAGGCGGTGAGCCCGGCGCGAATCCGCCGGGGCCAGTCGTCGTGGGTTCCCGCGGCCTCGACGACCCGTTCGAGGGCCGTCGACATCGCCAGCTCCTGCGTCGCCAGGAAGCATTCCTCCTTGGAGCCGAAGTTCTCGTAGAAGGTCTTGCGAGCGATTCCCGCCCGCTTGACGATGTCCGCCACTGTCACCGCCCGATAACCCTGCTCGGAGGTCTCCTCTGCGAGGGCGGCGATGATCCTGGCTCGCTGATGGCGAGCGATGAACTCGCGCGGTAGCCGTTGCCCTCCCGGAATTGGACGCGTTGTTGAATAAGAGGGCACGAACGAAACAGTACTGGAGTCGAACCGCTGCGTCGCCGGAAACGCCAAACGGATACCGTTTAGGTACCGATATACAGACAAGATGTTTTATCGATCTTTAGACCGGGCGGGGAATTTGACCGGAAAACGCCAGCGCATCCTTCAAGGGATGCTGGAAGCAGTGGGGACCCATGGTTACGAGCGAACCACGGTTCAGGATGCGATCACGAGCGCCGGCATCTACAGGCAGGCCTTCTACGACGACTTCGATGACAAGGAGGACTGCTACCTGCAGGCGCTGGACGCCGGGTCTGCCTGGGTCGAGCTGGCGATGCGGGAGGCGGCGGCGGGAGAGGCGACCTGGCGCGGCCAGCTGCGCGGAGCGCTGACGGGCCTGCTCCGATTCTTCGACGAGCAGCCGGAGGTCGGGCGCGCCCTGTTGGTCGAGGTCCACTCGGCCGGGCCGCGAGCCGTGGGCAGACGGACAGAGGCAATGGAAAGGGCCGCGGTGATGGTGGACCTGGCGCGGGAGGAAAGCGACGACTCCGCTCCGGCGATTGCCGCCGAGGCCGTCGTCGCCGGGATTCTCGCCGTCCTCCACACGCGGCTCGCGGCGCATCGGCCAACCGGCTTCGGTCGGCTCCTGCCCGAGTTGATGTACCTCGCGGTGCTCCCTTATTTCGGTCCCGACGTCGCGGCCGAGGAGATGCGGGCCGACGCGGACTGAGTGTCTAGACCCCGCTGCCGTGGCGGCCCTCGCCACCGGCGAAGCGAGCTGCTCCCCGCACCGCCACCGCGAGCACCTCGCGACCGAGCTCCCGCTCCAGCTCCAAGCCCTCGGCAAGCGACAGGCCCGCTCCCTCGAGGGCGGCGCGGCGGTCGCTCAGCATCGTCTCCTGTGGGAAGGAAGCAATCCGCTCCGCCAGCTCCAGCGCCCGCTCGAGGTGCCCGCCCGGCTCTACCAGCTCGTTGACCAATCCGATCCGGACCGCCTCCTCGGCCGCCACCGGCCGACCGGTGAGGATCATCTCCATCGCCCGACCGCCGCCGACCACCCGCGGCAGACGCTGGGTCCCCCCGTCGATCAGCGGCACTCCCCAGCGGCGCTCGAAGCAGCCGAAGACGGAGTCGGGGGTCGCGAGCCGCAGGTCGCACCACAGGGCCAGCTCGAGCCCGCCTGCCAGGCACCATCCATCGATTGCCGCGATTGCGGGCTTGGAGGGCGTGAGGCGGGTGAACCCCATCGGCCCCGCCGGATCGTCGACGTCGAGGTCGAGGTCCTTGAGATCGGCGCCCGCACAGAAAGCCTCGCCCCCCGCCCCGGCGAGCACCAGGACTCTGGCCTCCGCATCGGCCTCGAACTCCCGCAGCCCTCGCCGCAGTCCGGCGGCCGTGGCGGCATCGACCGCGTTGCGCCGCTGCGGCCGGTCGATCGTGAGAACGGCGGCGGCCCCGCGCCGCTCGTAACGAACCTCCCCTTCGCTCATCCAGGGATCGTTCCACAAGGCGGCTGGGCGGTCGGGGCGGCTACTCTCAGCGGGTGAAAATCGACGAGATCATCTCCCGGCAGCAGCCGACCTTCTCGATCGAGTTCTTCCCCCCGAAGACGGCCGAGTCGACCGAGCAGCTCTACGAGACGGCGCGGGAGCTGCGGGCGCTGGAGCCTGACTTCGTCTCGGTCACCTACGGGGCGGGTGGCTCGACCCGTGACGGCACGGTCGAGATCACCAAGGCTCTGAAGGACGACGTCGGGTTCGAGACGATGGCGCACCTCAGCTGCGTCGGCGAGACGACCGAGGGCCTGGCGGCGACGCTTGACCGCATCGAGGCGGCCGGGATCGAGAACGTCTTCGCCCTGCGCGGCGACCCGCCGCGGGGCGAGGAGGACTTCGTCCAGCCCGAGGGGGGGCTGGGCAGCGCCGCCGAGCTCGCCTCGTTCATCTCGGCCGGGTGGAACTTCGGGCTCGGCGGCACCTGCTTTCCCGAGGTGCACCCGGAGGCGCCCGACCTCGACACCGACCTGCGCTACCTGAAGACGAAGGTCGACTCCGGGGCCAGCTTCCTGATCACGCAGCTCTTCTTCGACAACCAGGTCTACTTCGACTTCGTGCGGGCAGCGCGCGAGCGCGGGGTCGAGGTGCCGATCATCGCCGGCGTGATTCCGGTTACCAGCTTCGCCCAGACGAAACGGATCTGCGACCTCTGCGACGCCTCGATCCCGCCGCGTCTGGAAGCCGCCTTCGAGGCGGCCGGCGGCGACCCGGAGAGGGAGTTCGAGCTCGGCATCGCGTTCGCGGCGCAGCAGTGCGCGGAGCTGTTGATCGCCGGCTGTCCCGGCATCCACTTCTACGCCCTCAACAAGGCTCCGGCGACGCGGGCGGTACTGGGAGCGCTGCGGGCGTCCCGCCCCTGGGAGCGGGTGCGGGGCGACGCCGCCGAGATGGAACGAACCGATTAGTCTTTATTGAGTTCATGGGTAAGGGAGAGCGCGAAAGAGAGCGGCTCCGCGAAGAGCGGATCGCTGCCGAAGAAAGCGAAAGCCAGTCCGGACGCAACCGGATGATCATCGGCTACGCGGTCGTCTCGACCGTGGTCCTGGCCGTCGCGGTGCTCGCCTTCGTCCTCATCAGCGGCGGCGACGACAGCAGCAGTGCCGGTGGCGACGGCGACGCCCACATCAACCTGAACGAGCAGTTCGGCAACACCAACGGCGTCCAGCCCGACGAGCGCGGCGGGATCGCGCCGGCGCCGGCGCAGACGACCGACGTCAAAGCGGCGGCCCAGAAGGCGAACTGCGAACTTCGGCTGGAACTCCCCGACGAGGGAAGCACCCACCTCCCCGAGAACGCGCAGCCTCCCAACTACAAGACCAGCCCGCCGACCTCCGGCAACCACGTCGAACCGCCCTACCAGCAGGCCGACGGCGCCTACTCGGAGGCGCCCGATCAGCTCAACGTGGTCCACTCGCTCGAGCACGGGCGGCTGGCGATCCAGTATTCGCCCGACCTGCCCGAAGAAGACCAGCTGGAGCTGAAGGGCCTCTACGACACGATGTACGGAGCGTCGCTGCTCTTCCCCAACGACGAAATGGTCTATGACGTCGCGGCCACTACCTGGACCAATCTGTTGGCCTGCCGCGAATACAAAGGGGCGGCCACGCTCGACGCGATCCGGGCCTTCGGCAAAGAGACCTGGGGCAAATACGGCGGCGAGCCCGTCTTCGCCTTCAAATTCACCGGCCCGACGCCGGCTGAACCAGACGAAGGCTGAGCCGCTAGGCGCGATAGGCGGGGAAGTAGGCGCCCGCTTCGTGACCGGCGCTGAGTTCGGCGTACTTCCGCTCGTCGCAGATCAGCTCTGAGGTGAGCCAGGTTTCCTGGCGATTGGCGAAGCCCCGCTTGAATTCCTCGAGGGCGTCACCGTTGGAGATGCCGCCGCCGAGGTTGAGAGGGAGACCGAGCTCGTCGGAATGCTCCACGAGGCGGCTGACGACGTTCTTCATCGGCGCCTCGCGGAGGTGCGAGTCGGCGCTGCCGCTGAGGTAGTAATGGAGGTAGCCGTCGCTGACGGTGGCGACCGAAGCCGCGGCGAGGTCACCCTCGGGCCCGCGGGCGAGCGCCAGCCAGGTGCTGTCGGCTTCGAGGATGCGGTCGAAGTATCCGGCCCCGAAGAAGTAGTGCGGGGCGGCACCGGTCCGCCGCATCGTCTGCTCGTAGACGTCGAGGAATCCGGCCCGCTGCTCGGGAGTGGTCTCGGACCCCGGGACCAACTCGAGGGAATAGCCCGCTTCGACATTGCGCCGCACCTGCCGCCGGTCGCTCGGACGGCTCTTCCGCGGCAGCTCCGGGTCCGCCAGCTGGACGACGTTGCGTTCGGTGGTTGCGGAGAGGGGCGGGGGGCCGAGCGTATGACGGATGAAGATGGTGACGAGGCGGGTCGCCGAGAAGTCGACTCCGCTGGGGTCGAGAGTGGGGGGAGCGGGGGCGACCCCTACCGCACGCCTCAGTCCCGGGTATCCGTAAGGGGAGGTGGCGTCGCGCTCGGCGGTGCCCGGAATGTCGCGAACTATGAGTGGCGCCAGCAGCTCTCCCCGGTCCCCCTCGATCCTCAGGGTGTGGGTGACGCCTTCGACGTCGAGAAAGGGGCGGGAGCGGAAGAAGTCGTCGCCGACCGCAGCTTCGCCCCGGTCCTCGAGCAGCTCGGCCTTGGCGACGGGGGTGCTCACTCCAGCAGGTCCGCGGCGGCGGCGCGGAACTCGTCCGGCAGGACCCCCCAGACCTCGCAGTCGTCGGGTGGGGCGTCCACGCGCGCGAGGTGGCCGCGCATCGTCCCCTCGTGCTTCCAGCCGAGGCCGGCGACGGTCTTCTTCGCCACCTCGTTGCGGGCGGGAATGCGGCCGTAGACGCGGTGGGCGCCGTACTCGTCGAATGCCTTGGCGATCGTCAGCGCCTCGGCGCGGCGTCCGACCCCCTTGCCGCGGACGTCGTCGCCGATCAGGGCGCCGAGCTCGGGCGCGGTCTGGCGGAAGAGACCGTAGAGAGCGGTGAAGCCGACCGGCTCCTCGTAGCCCTCGACCTCGATTGCGAACTTGCGGTCCTCGCCGGAGTCGTCCATCGCCCGTCGCGCCCAAGCTTCCGCCTGCTCCAGCGTGAACTCGTCCCGCTGCTCCATCAGCGTCTGCGTCGCCTCCGGGTTGTTGAACCAACGGTGGACGGCGGCGGCGTCGTCGGGCTGGAAGGGGCGCAGGGTGACGGCGGGGCGGTCGGCGCTCATTCTCAAAACCTATCCAGGCTCAGTCCGGCGCCAAGCCCCGGGCGGTGAGGACAAGCCAGACGGTCCTGGCGAGGATGCGGAGGTCGAGGGGGAGGCTGCGGTGGTCGACGTACCAGACGTCGAGCTCGATCCGCTCCTCCCAGGGGATGCCCGCGCGGCCCTGGACCTGGGCCCAGCCGGTGATTCCCGGCAGCACCTCGTGGCGGCGTTTCTGGTGCGGGGTGTAGTCGACGACCTGGGCCTTGATCGTCGGGCGGGGGCCGACGATCGCCATCTCGCCGCGGAGGACGTTGACCAGATTCGGGACCTCGTCGAGGGAGGTGCGGCGGAGGAGGCGGCCGGGGGCGGTGACGCGAGGGTCGTCGCGGTAGACGACTTCGCCGACGCCGACCGGGTCGGAGCCCTGGACCATCGTCCGCAGCTTCCACATCTCGAACTCGCGACCGTCGAGGCCGACGCGACGCTGGCGGTAGAAGACCGGGCCCGGGCTGGTCAGCTTGATCGCGATCGCCGCGACCAGGAGGAACGGCGAGAGGACCGCGAGGGCGATTGCGGCGACGAGGAGGTCGAAGGCGCGGGGCATCAGCGCGTCCCTTCGGCCTTCTCCCAGCGGCCGCTGGCGCCGCGGCGCCAGCGATCCCAGAGCCCGGCGGCGATGGAGGCGGTGGTCATCGCGTAGTAGCGGGCGACGCGAAGGGGGGCGAGCGGCAGGAAGCGGCCGAGCAGGGCGGCCGCGATCAGGGCGAGCTGAAGGACGAAGGCGACGACGTAGAACCAACCGTCGTCGAGGAGGAGGGCGTTGGTGGCGAGCGCGACCAGATGTAGGAACGGGCTGAGGTAGCGGAGCAGGCGGTGGGAGACGATCTCGAAGGCGAACAGCGGCGGGTAGCCGCGTGGCGAGAGCATCCGCTCGCCGACGACGATGTCCCAGAGGCCGACCATCATCCGTCGTTTGCGGGCGAACTCTCCCTCGAGGGTGGGGACCATCTTCTCCTCGGCGCGGGCGGCGGGCGCGTAGATCGAGCGGAGGCCCCGCTTGGCGAGCGCGAAGGGGAAGCTGAGATCGTGGCTGCCGGAGGGCGCCAGGCGGATGTAGGCGCTCTGGCGCACCGCGTAGATCGCGCCGTTGCCGGCGGTGACGCCGGCGAGCGCCGACTCCATCTCCCGCACCGCCATCTCGTAGCGCCAGTAGGCGCCCTCCATGTTGTTGCCGCCGGGGTCCAGGAAACGGACCTGGCCGCAGACGTAGCCGACCCGCGGATCGGCGAAGGGGGCGACGAGCTGCCGCAGCGCATCCGACTCCCAGGCGCTGTTGGCGTCGGAGAAGGCGAGGACCTCGGCGCTCGCCTGCTCGGCACCAGCATTGAGAGCGGCGACCTTGCCGCCCGGCGGCAGCTCCAGCACGAGGTCGGCGCCGGCGGCACGAGCGCGCTCAGGCGTAGCGTCCGAAGAGCCGTCGGAGGCGACGATGACCTGCAAGCGCTCGCGGGGATAGTCGAGGCCGAGCGCGTTGGCGACTTTGGCCGCGATCACCTCCTCCTCGTCATAGGCGGGGATGATCAGGGAGACGGTGGGCAGGTCTCTCCCGGCATCGTTTCCAGACTCTGAGGTCCTATGGGCCCCAAAAGTCTGGAAACGGTGCAGGAGCCAAAGGGCGAGGGGGTAGCCGAGATGGGCGTAGACGATCAGGCCGGAGCTGAGCCAGAAGAGGATCGCCGCAACGGTGTTCACGAACGCGCCTCGATCAGCTCGCGGTAGAGGTCGAGCGTGCGGCGGGCGGCCTCGTCCCAGGAGAAGGGACCGGCGGCGGCGCGGGTCGCGGCGGCGGCGAGCTCGGCGCGGGCAGTCTCGTCGCCGATCAGCTCGGACAGGGT
>DATEOT010000053.1:0-19423 GCA_035273795.1 Solirubrobacterales bacterium
GCCGCGCCTGGTCCTGCTCGACGAGCCGACCGTCGGCCTCGACCCGCAGATCCGCACCGAGCTGTGGACGCTGATCGGCGACCTGAAAGCGCGCGGGACGACGATCCTGATGTCGACCCACTACATCGAGGAGGCCGAGCGCCTCGCCGACGAGGTGGCGGTGATGCACCAGGGGAAGATCATCAGCCGCGGCCGACCCGGCGACCTGATCGCGGAGCACGCCGGGCGCCAGACCGCCGAGGTCTACGCGCCGCCGGAGCGGCTGAGCGAGCTGCGCACGCAGGCGGAGACGGCCGGGCTGCGGGTGCGACCGGCCGGCCCGGCGATCGCGATCGTCGGCTCCGAGCGGGCGACCGACGGCGCGGTTCCAGAAGACGCGGTGGTGCGAGCGGCGACGCTCGAGGACGTCTTCGTGCTGCTGACCGGGGAGGAGGCCGAGTGAGCGCCGAGACCCGAACCGGGCAGCGGACGATGCGACGGCTGGAACCAGCGGCGATTACCGGCGTGATGAGCCGCGAGGTCGCCAACTTCCGCACCTACTGGAAGGGGACCACCTTCTCCAGCGTGCTGGAACCGCTCGTCTACCTGCTCGCCTTCGGGCTCGGCCTCAGCGCGACCCTGGTCGACGAAGTCGACGGGATCTCCTACATCCAGTTCGTCGGCACCGGGATGGTGGCGACGGCGGTGATCTTCTCCAGCGCCCTGCCCTCGATGTTCGGTACCTTCGTCAAGCACCGCTTCCAGAACACCTACGAAGCGATCCTCGCGGCGCCGGTCGACGTCGAAGAGCTGGTCAGCGCCGAGATGCTCTGGATCGCCACCCGCTCCGCCGTCTACGGCTGCGTGCCGTTGATCGTCACCTTCTTCTGGGGGCTGGATCCCGAGCCGGGGATGCTGCTGGTGCCGATCTTCGCATTCGTCACCGCCCTCGGCTTCTCGGGCTTCGGCGTCGCGATGGCGGCGACCGTCGCCAAGATCGACCAGTTCAACTACGTGACCGCGCTCTTCGTCACCCCCCTCTTCCTCGTCGCCGGCACCTTCTTCCCGATCGACGGCCTGCCCGAGGGCGTGCAGGTGGCGGCTCAGGCCAACCCCCTGCACCAGCTGGTCGAACTGGTCCGCGGCGCCGCCTTCGGCTTCGAGGCGGAGGACGTGCTGCGCTTCGCCTTCCTCGTCGCCTTTGCCTTCGTCACCTGGCGGGTGGCGGTCCACCAGATGCGCAAGCGGCTGATCGACTGAAAATGGACCGTGCACCCGTCCTTCGAAACGAGGTCACCGGGCGTGTCCGTCGCTTAAGGCTCGGGTCGGGCTCTCCTGCGGCACCCGCGGCATCCGCTTAAGGCTGCTTCCTTCCGGACCTGACCTGATTCGCGTGCCCACGTCGCGCAGGACCCGGCCGTCAACGCCGCCGCGACGCACTGACCCCGACGGCCAGTCCCTCGGAACGGTAGTCGGCCCCGCTAAGCGGATTTCGGGTTACAAGGCACCGCTGACACCCCGCCTAGCACGGTCCACCGCTGATCTTACCCGGCCGCCATAGGATCACGCCCGTGATCACGGTCGACACCGACTCGTTCTTCGCGATCGTCACCGTCGCCGCCCTCGCCGCGATCACCGTCGCCTACCTGCCGAAGCGCTTCGCTCCCCCCGTCGTCGTGCTCGAGCTGGTGCTCGGGATCCTGATCGGGCCGGAAGTCCTCGACATCGCCGAGACCAGCGACTTCGTCGACTTCTTCGCCAACCTCGGCCTGGGGATGCTGTTCTTCTTCGCCGGTTACGAGATCGACTTCGAGCGGATCAAGGGAGCGCCGATGAAGCTCGGCGCGCTCGGCTGGTTCATCTCGGTCGGCCTCGCCTACGGGATCGGCGGCGCGCTCGCGGCGGCCGGGGTCGTCGTCTCCTTCCTCTACACCGGCTCGGCGATGGCGACGACCGCGATCGGGACCCTGATCCCGATCCTCCGCGACAACGGCGAGCTGAAGACCCGCTTCGGAACCTTCCTGCTGGCCGCCGGCGCCGCCGGCGAGTTCGGCCCGATCCTGCTGGTGACGCTGGTCCTCTCCACCACCAACCCGCTGCACGAGGCGGTGATCCTGCTCGCCTTCGTCGCCCTCGCCCTGATCCTCGCCCTGGCCTCGGTCCGCTTCGCCTGGCGCGGCTGGCCGGCGCTGGAGCGGACCTTCGAGGCGAGCAGCCAGCTGGCGGTGCGGGTGACGGTGGTCCTCGTCTTCGGCCTCGTCCTGCTCGCGGGGGAGCTCGGCCTCGACATCCTCCTCGGCGGCTTCGTCGCCGGGATGATCACCCGCCTCGCGCTCCGGGGACAGGAGCTGCAGGTGTTCGAGTCGAAGCTGACGGCGGTCGGGTTCGGCTTCTTCGTCCCCTTCTTCTTCGTCGCCAGCGGGATCGAGTTCGACCTGGCCGCCCTCGGCTCCGCGGAAGCGATCGCGAAGCTCTTCCTCTTCTTCGCCCTCTTCCTGATCGTGCGCGGAGCGCCGGCGATGCTGCTCTACCGGGGGCTGCTGAGCGCCCGCGAACGCGCCGCGCTCGCCTTCTACAGCGCCACCGAGCTGCCGCTGGTGGTGGCGATCACGACGATCGCCGTCGAGCAGGACCACATGAAGAGCAGCACCGCCGCCGGCCTGGTGGGGGCGGCGATGCTGTCCACCTTGATCTTTCCGTTCGTCGGCCAGGCCTTGCGCAAGGAGCAAGGGCCCTAGCGCCGAATCAGCTTCAGCCGCTTGAACGCGGTCGCGTTGGCATTTCCGGCCCGGACCCGCACCTTGAAGAGGAGGCGCTTGCGCGAGGCGACCTTGCCTTTCGCCCGCGGCTTCACCTTGAGGACGAGGCGCTTGGTCATGCCCTTCGCGACCTTGACCGTCCGGTTCGCGGTCGCCGGTTTGCGCTTCTTCAACAGGCCGAGGACCGAGATCCGGCAGTTGCGGCCGATCTTCTTCGGGCAGCGCGCCTTGACGTAGAGGCGCTTGCCCTTCATCTGCGCGGGACCGGTGAGGGCCGCCGGGGCGAGCGCAGTGACCCGGGCCGCGATCGAGGAGCCGTCCCCGTCCGCGCCGGCGCTGCCCTTCCCACCTTTGCCGCCGGCTTCTCCACCGCTGCCGACGGTGAGCGCGACGTTGTCGAAACGAGCGCTGGTCACGCCGGAGAGAAGACCGGCTCCCGCCACGTTCGAGGAGGTCTCTGCGGTGATGGCGAGGGCGTACGTATGCCCGGCTTTCAGCGTCGCGGCGCCGTCTTCCCCGCTCCAGCCCGAGGCGCCTTCGAGGGTCTCGGTGATCAGGCTCGAGCGCTTGCCGCTGGTTCGATCGATCAGCTGGACGCGGTAATCGAGCTGAGGCGCCAGGTCCACCAGGGACCCCTGCGAGAAGCGTCGCTCCAGGTGGACGGTCGCCGCCCCCCCGGTGGAGGCTTTGAAGTCAGGGGATTGCAGAGTCACCGTCGACCTGAAAAGCGTCAGCAGGTTGAGGCCGATGTTGGTGTCGGCCCCCAGAGAACCGGCGGGGACGCCGTCGGCCCCGTCATAGCCCCCGCTGGCCGAGCAGAGAGCGGGGACGTTGCACTCCGCGCTGGTCACTTCCCAGCCTTCGGCCCCCCGCTGAACTGGCCACCGCCGGCCGGATGAACCGTCGCGGCGGCCCCCGCCGGTGCCGCCAGCACGCCCGACGCCAGTACCGCGATCAGGGCCAGCAGAAACCCTCCTTTCCAGGCTCGCATTCGAAGCTCCTTTCGATCTGGTCGTCTCCCTCGCCAATCGAGGGGATCGAGACCCGAATACCCCCGCCTACTCAAAATTGTGGAGTAATGGACAGATGCACGACCAGCACCCCCCTCTCCCAGCCGTCGTACAATCCCCGTCCCGGGCGCGTAGCTCAGTGGGAGAGCGCTCGCTTCACACGCGAGAGGTCGCTGGTTCGAAACCAGCCGTGCCCATCAATCTCCAACCCCAAGGGGCAACCGAGGCAGTTCTCTAGGGTTCTCGAATGCCCCGCGTCCACCTCCTCGAACGCCAGCAGCGGGTCGCGCTCCCGATCGGGCGGGCGTTCGACTTCTATGGCGACGCCCGCAACCTCGAGCTGCTGACGCCGCCCTGGCTCCGCTTCGAGGTGCTCACCCCGCGGCCGATCGAGATGGGAGCTGGGACGCTGCTCGATTACAAACTGGTACTGCACCGGGTGCCGATTCGCTGGCAGACGCGGATCGAGACCTGGGACCGGCCGCGGGGGTTCGTCGACACCCAGGTAAGGGGGCCCTACACGCTGTGGGAGCACACGCACGTGTTCGAGGAGGACGGGCCGGAGGCGACGATCATCCACGACCGCATCCGTTACTCGATCCCCTTCGGACCGCTCGGGGAGATCGCCAACCGGCTCTTCGTCCAGCGCGACCTGCGGACGATCTTCGACTACCGCCACGACGCCGTCGTCCGCGAGCTGGAGAACTCCGCGGCGTAGCCGTCGCTACTGCTGCATCACCGCGATGGTGTTGCCCGACGGGTCCTCGAACCAGGCGATCTGCGGGCCGGGGCCGCGGACGATGCCCTTCTCGTCGTGCTCGAAGTCGTCGTAGCGCTGCAGATCAACGCCGCGCTCGGTCAATTCGTCGACCGCGGAGTCGATGTCCTCGACCTCGAAGTTCAGCATCGTGTAGCTGGCGGGGGTCATCTCGGGGCTGAGGTACATCAGGACGTCGCCGCCGGCCAGCTTCAGAGCCGTGACGCCGTGCTCCTTGGCCAGAACCTCGATCTCGATGCCGAGCGTCCCCTCGTAGAACTCGCGCGCTGCGTCGAGGTCCTTCACCGCGAACCCGCTGGTCGCCTTCTTGTCGCCGAGCATCTGTCTCACTCTAGCGGCGGTTTCCGCCGCCGGCGCTTTTTCTCGCCGGTGCGTCGCTTCTGCTCCAGGCGCCGCTGCCGCGAGGCGCGGGTCGGCCGGGTCGCGCGGCGCTTGCGGTACACCCGCAGGCCAGCGGCGATCTTCGCCCCCAGTCGCTCCAGGGCCAGTTCCCGGTTGCGGGACTGGCCGCGGGCGTCCTGGGCCACAGCGGTGACGACCGGGCCGAGCCGCTCCAGCAGCCGCGCCCGCTGCGCTTCGTCGAGACTCGCCGCCGCCTCGACGTCGAACACGGCTTCCACCCGGGAGGCGGTGACGTTGGCGTGCTGGCCGCCGGGGCCGGAGGAGCGGCTGGTCCGCAGCTCGATCTCCGCCATCGGGATCGAGAGCCGCTCGTCGATCCGCAGCGCGTCGGTCACGACCTCAGCCGCTGAGCTCGGGGATGTGTTGCTGGAGGTGCTCGCCGATCGTCTGGCGAACCCAGCGCTGCGTCTCGGCATCGGCCATCCGGTAGCGCCCGAGCAGCATCTTCTGCTCCGTGAGGGGCAGCCCGGCGACCTCCCAACGCACGACCAACCGCTCGAAGAGGAGCTCCGAGCGCCGCCGCCAGGCGTCGTCGAGCGAGGTCGCGTCCCCCGCCGGCGGCTCGCCGACTTTGGCGATCGTCCCCGGGCTCAGCGTCTGCCGCAGGGTGAGGACGTTCCCCTCCGGGTCGACGTAGTCGACCGTCGGCGGCTTCTCGCGCGGGCGCCTCTGTCTCTTCCGCTTCGCCACGGCGACGACCTAGGCCAAGGCGTCGATCTTCTCGGCGAGCTCGAAGTCGGCCGTGGTCAGCCCGCCCTCCGAGTGGGTCGAGATCGTCACCGTCACCGTGTCCCACGAGACGCTCACGTCGGGGTGGTGGTTCATCCCCTCGGCCGGCTCGACCAGGCTGGAGACGAAGCGGACGCTGCCGACGAAGCCGTCGCGCTTGAAGCTCTTGCGGATCGCGTCGCCGGCGCGCTCCCAGCCGGCGAGGCCGCCCAGCTTCTGCTCGATCTCTGAGTCACTCAAAAGCGCCACGGCGCCTATGCTGCCAGGCAGGGAATGGCGACGCAATCCGGACAGAAGCCGACGCTCTGGCAGATCGACATCTCGCACTACAGCGAAAAGGCCCGCTGGGCGCTCGAGTACAAGGGCATCGACCACCGCCGGCGCTCACCGCTGCCGGGGACGCACATCCCGATCGCTCTGGTGCTGACCCGGGGCGGGCAGCCGACCGTCCCGATCCTGCAGCTCGACGGCCGCGCGATCGGCGACTCGACCGAGATCATCGCCGCGCTGGAGGCCAAGTACCCCGATCCGCCGCTCTATCCGATCGACGCCGAGGAGCGGGCCCGCGCCGTTGAACTCGAGGACTGGTTCGACGAGAACCTCGGGCCGCACACGCGCCTGCTCCCCTTCCACGAGCTGATCCGGGAGCCCGAGTTATTCGCCGAGGTCGCCGCCGAATCGGTGCCGGGGCCGCTGGGCAAGGCGAAGCCGGTGGTCGGCGCCTACGCCCGCGCTTACACCAGCATTCGCTGGGGCGCCAACAGCGACGCGGACGCCGAACGGGCCCGCGAGGGGATCGTCGCCGCGTTCGACAGGCTCGAGACCGAGCTGGAGAAGGGCGAGGGCGAGTTCCTCGTCGGCGACAGCCTCTCCGTGGCCGACATAACCGCCGCCTCGCTCTTCTATCCGGTGGTCGTCCCACCCGAGGGCCCGCTCAACCCGGAGCTGCCACGGCCGCCCGCCTTCGAGCGCTTCCGCGAGAGCCTCAGCGGCCGCCGCGGCTACCAGTGGGTGCAGGACACCTTTCGGCGCCACCGGTACCGCTGAGAGTTTCTACGGATCTCATTCAGAGAATTTACGTTCTCAGACAAAATGTTGCATTCTTCTCGCTAGGGTGCTTTCATGCCGACGATGGCCCCGCCTGAGGATGCACTCACCGAGCGCTTCGCCCGAATCGACGAACGGTTCGACGACGTCAATCGACGTTTCAACGAGGTCGACCTGAAGTTCGACGACGTCAATCGACGTTTCAACGAGGTTGACCTGAAGTTCGAGCAGGTCAACCAGCGAATCACCGAGCACAAAGAAGAGACGAACCGCCGCTTCGACAGGGTCGAAGGCGACATCGGCGATCTGAAGAAGAGCGTCGCGTCGATCCAAGAAAGCGTCGCCTCGATTCAGGCGACCCTCACCCGCATGAGCTTCGGCCTCGCGCTGACGTTCGCCTCAGTGCTTATCACCAAGGGTTTCTGATCAGCCCCCGATAGGCGCTCTGGGGTTGGCCCCCCAGAAGATCACCGTGCCGAGCATGCCGATGATGTGGACGGCGACGATGTTGAAGACCATCGACTTGGCGGTTGCGGTGCCGACGCCGACCGGGCCGCCCGAGGCCGTGTAGCCGTAGTAGCAGCCGACCAGCACGATCACGGTCGCCATCGTCATTCCCTTGATCACGCTGAAGACCAGGTCGGTGGGGTCCTGGTACATCCAGAAGATCAATAAGTAGCCGCCGGACGAGACGTCGCCGACCTGGTTGACCACCGAGAAGTAGCTGGCGGTGTAGATCAGCCCGATGCCGACCAGGTAGAGGAACGGGATCGCGATCCACGCCCCCAGCAGGCGGGTCGCGCAGAGGAAGGTCAGCGGCTGGATCCCCATCACCTCGAGCGCGTCGATCTCGTCGGAGATCCGCATCGCGCCGAGCTCGGCGACGATCCCGGTCCCGACCTTGGCCGCGAGGATGTAGCCGAAGGCGTATGGCAACCCCTCGCGCAGGTCGCAGTAGGCCGAGAAGAGGCCGGCCAGCGAGGGGGCGCCGATCGAACGGTTGAAGTACGCGCCCTGGAGGCCGCACTGCAGGCCGAGGATGAAGACGAAGGCCCAGATGATCAGGGCCGAGCCGAAGATCAGGATGCCCGCCTGCCGCAGGCCCTCGCCGAAGAACTTGAACACCCGGCCGGAATAGACCTGGCCCATGATCTTGACGCCGAAACGGCCGATCTCCCCGAAGGAGTCGAGCCAGGAGCGCGGGGCGTCGAGCCAGCCGATCACCGCACCGCCTGCAATTCCGGGTTGGTGGCGAGCAGGATCGAGCTGACGACGAACTGGAAGAAGAAGACCGCGACGAGGGAGATCACCACCGCCTGGTTGACGGCGCGACCGACTCCGGCGGCGCCACCCGAAGCCGACATCCCTTTGTAGGAGCAGACGACGGCGACGATCGCCCCGAACATCGTGCACATCATCACCGAGGCCCAGAGGTCGGTGACCGTGGCGTTGGAGAAGAGCGTCGCGAAGAAGCCGCCGAGCGGCTGGTTGTAGAGGAGCATCGCGGCGATGCCGGCGCTGAGGCCGAAGACGATCGCGAAGATGTCGAGCAGGGCGGTGACGATCATCAGGGCCAAGAAGCGGGGGACCACGAGGTTCTTGACCGGGTCGACGCCGAGCACCTGCAGGGCGTCGAGCTCCTCGCGGATCTTGCGCGCGCCGAGGTCGGCGGTGATCGCGGTGCCGGCCACTCCCGCCACCACCACCGCGGTGACCAGCGGCCCGATCCAGCGGATCGCGATCACGACGAAGAAGCCGCCGAGGCGGTCGAGGGCGCCGAACAGCGAGAGCACCCCGGCGGCTTGCAGACCCGGCGCGCCCAGGTTGAGGGCGAAAGTGGAGACCACCAGCGGAAACCAGGCGAGCTTCAAGACGAAGAGGAACTGCCAGACGAGCTCCTCTCCATACGGGTACGGCGGCTTCACCGCCGAGATCAGCGTCTTGACGGTGAGGATCATCATCACCCCCACCTCTTCGAAGACGTTCTTCACGGGCAGGAGCCCGCGTGCTATCGCCTGGCTCGCCACCGGCTCATCGCCCTTCCCAGGGGGCCGCGGCTGCGCGCCCGCTGCCGCACCTCCTGCTCGGTCTCCCGCTGCGCCTCCGCCAGCTGCGCGATCAGGGTGTCGCGCGTCTGCTCCAGCTCCTCCACCCCGGCCACGTGGGCCACGGCACGTCTCGGCGCCGTCGCCAGGTCCGCCCGCAGGTGGCTCGTGTAGGTCGCCAGCTCGGCCTCCAGACGGGCGATCTGCCGTCGCAGCTCCTGCCGCACCTCGAGCACTTCGCTCTCCTCGGTCGGGGCCAGGCCGGCGCTGGCCATGGCGACGATCGCCAGCTCCCGCGGGCCGATGCCGGCTTCCTCGGCGCGCCGCAGGGCCTCGGACGCGATCTCTTCCAGCTGCGGGGCGGCTTCCACCTCCTCGGCGACGAAGGTTCCCTGGCCGTGGCGGGTGACCACGAGCCCGTCGCGCTCCAGCGCCTCGTAGACGGCGCGCACCGTCCCCACGTTCACCCCCGCCCACTCCGCCAACCGCCGAAAGCTCGGCAACCGCTCCCCAGCCCCCAGCTCCCCCGTGCGGATGAGAGCCCGTAGTCGCCAGCTCAACTGCAACCCCACCGGGACCTCGTCGCCAGGATCGATCCTGAACGGGTTTAGCTCCAACTGTGCCACCAGCCAGCACAGTATCTCTCCCATCTGTACGAATCAACTGAAACAGTTGCGAGGGGTCGGGGAGGACCCGGAGGAGCCTCCCCAATTTTGCGACGGAGGGTCCTCCCCGACCCTCCCCCAGCCAGATCAGGGGGTGAGGACGATCTTCAGCGCTTCGCGGTTGTCGTAGACCCTGTAGGCCTCGTCCGCCTGGTCCAGCGGCATGTGGTGCGTGACCAGTGGGCTCGGATCCAGCTTTCCGCTCTCCATCAGCGCCAAGACGCGGTCGACGTGGGCGATCACGTTGGCGAGGCCGAGGCGCAGTTGCAGCCCCTTCAGCCAGGCCAACCCGAGGGGGACCTCGCCCTTGCCGGCGTAGGCGCCGATCCCGGACACCGTGCCGGCGTCCCGGGCGAGGCTGATGGCAAGTGCCAGAGGCCCGGGGTCGCCGACGGCGTCGACCACGACGTCCACCCCCATGCCTTCGGTGGCGGCGCGCACGGCTTTCTTCGGGTCTTCCGCTTCAGGGTGCAGCGGCACCGCTCCGAAGGACGCAGCCATGTCCAATCTTTCCTGTACTGGATCCACCGCGAAGACCTCGACCGCGCCGCCGGCGAGCGCCGCCTGCACGGCGCAGAGGCCGACCGGGCCGAGACCGAGCACCGCGACAGAATCCCCCGCGCGCATCTCCGCGTGCGCGATGGAGTGATATCCGGTTCCCATCACGTCACCGGCGAAGAGGGCGACCTCTGCCGACATGCCCTCGGGCACCCGCCGCAGGGTCAGGTTCGCGCGGGGAACCAGCAACAGCTCCGCCTGGGCCCCCTGCAGGTCACCAAGGTTGGCGCCGTGCCCGAAGGTCTGGCCGTCGCGGCAGCGGTGGTAGTCGCCGCGCAGGCAGGAAACGCAGGTCGCGCAGGCGGTGTGGAAGGTGCCGAGGACGCGGTCCCCGACCGCCACCCGCGCGACGTCGTCCCCCGCCGCCACCACCGTGCCGACGAACTCGTGCCCGATCGTGAAGCCCGGCTCCACCGGGACCCGGCCGTGGTAGATGTGGAGGTCGGAGCCGCAGATGCCGCTCGCCTCGACCCGCACGAGCGCGTCGTCGCCGGCACGAAGCTCGGGATCGGCCTTCTCCTCGACCCGCACCTGCTCGGGCGCCTGGAAAGTGACAGCGCGCATTGGCGCGCAACGCTACAGGTTCAACTGCTGACGCCGGCGGTCTGGAAGCGGTTGGGCTCGCTGCCGGGGCTGGCGGTCTCTTCGATCCGCGCCTCCAGCGCCAGCTCCTTCTCGAAGTCAGCCGCCTCGCCATGCTGGAAGGAGACGTCTTTGCCCTCGAGCAGCTCGATGAAGATCTCGACGAAGCGGGCGTCGAGCTGTTTGCCGGCGACGCGACGCAGCTCGACGATCGCGTCGTAGCTCGACATCGGCGTCCGGTAGGAGTCGCGCGCGGTCATCACGTCGTAGGTGTCGGCGACGGAGATGATCCGCGCCAGCTCTGGGATTTCGTCTCCCGCCAGGCCCCGCGGATAGCCTTTGCCGTCGATCCGCTCGTGGTGGGCGAGGATGATCTCCGCCACCGGCCCGTAGCCGTCGAGCGAGGAGACGACGCGAGCGCCCTGCTGCGGGTGGCGCTTGATCAGCATCCAGTCCTCGTCGGTGAGCGGCACGTTGGCCTTGAGGATGCGGTCGGGAAGGATGAACTTGCCGATGTCGTGCAGGAGCGCGGCGATGTGGACCAGCTCCTCCTCGCGGCGCGAGTAGCCGGCGCGCTGGGCGATCGCCCGCGAGTACCGCGCCACGGCGGCGCTGTGGCGGGCGGTCATCTTGTCCCGCAGGTCGAGGGTGCGCAGCATCGCGCTCAACATCCCGACCTGGAAGCTGGCCAGCTGCTTGCTGCGCAGCTCCAGTTCCTCGGCCCGCTGCTGGGAGAGCAGCAGCTGGCCAAGCAGGTACTGGAAGGTGATCAAGACGACGCCGAACAGGGCGATCGCCGCGATCCCGATCACGTGGTAGATGAAGGCGACCGCCAGCGCCAGCATCGCGCTGGCGAACTCCGAGGGCAGTACCGGCGGCAGCACCCGCAGCTTCTCGCGGAACGGGACCCGCTCCAGGTAACAGCCGTAGCCGGCGGTCATCACGAAGTTGAGCGCGAGGACCACCTGGAAGAGGACGAAGACCATCACGTAGAAGACCGGCTCGCTGGACTGCACGTCGGCGCGGTCGGCGATGGTGGTGAAGGCGAGACCTCCGAGCAGCGGGAAGGTCGCGTAGGTGACGAGGTTGTTGAGCAGGTCGTGCGGCTCGTCGCGCCAGCGCAACCAGCCGACGAGGATCGTCAGCACCCCGACCAGGGCAGCCGGAGGGCCGCCCAAGAAGACCATCGCCAGGACCAGGGCGAGGAAGCTGCCGGAGATCTTCAGCTGCGCGTTGGTCGTGATCGCGGTCAGGTCGCTGAAGGCGGCGAAGGCGAAGAGGACCAGCAGCAGACCCAGGTCCCAGTTTCCCTGCGGCGCCTCGTAGACGGCGATCGCGACGACGAGCAGCAGCGCCCCGACCTGCAGGGCGATGGCTCTGGGGGTGGGGCGGTCGTCGTACATTGCTCGTCCTGGGTGGTGGGGTTCTGCCGAAGCGGCCGGCACGGCAATGGGTTCCGCAAGGGGAGCGAGTTCCCTGCGCTCGCACGCTCGGACCCATCCTCCCGCTTATTGCTAAGAGCCACGTTACCGGCCAAAAACGCTCGTGTAGGCGGGATTTCGGCAGATATTCCAGGGAGAAAGCAATCTTGCACGGGTCGCTGCAGCGCCCCGGCCCCTTAGGAAGGTCGCGGTGAGCCGGCCCCGAACAGACGAAAGGCGCTCGAACGAGCGCCTTTCGGGTAAAGCTGGCGAGACCCTCTACCGGTCTCGCTCTGAAGTTCTTCTGAAGTCCTGCTTAGCGACGGAAACCCATTTTGAAATGCCCCTTCTCTTAGATTGAAGCCCTCAGACGTTGCAAGATCGTCTGAATCTCGTGCAGTTGCTTGCGCAGTTTGTAGCACAGATTGTCCAAAACCTGTGCAATTGCAAGAGAAGTTGTGCAAATTTGAGGTAGGACAATGAGCCAGTCATGCCTGGACAAGGGCTAACCGCACCCCTCCGCAGGCCCCTGTTCAGGCGGCTGGCGGTCACGTACGCGATCAACGAGCTGGGCGATTGGATGGGCCTGATCGCTCTCTCGGTCCTCGTCTACGACCAGACCGAAAGCGCCCTGGCGACGGCGGCGCTCTTCATCGGCACCGGTTTCCTGCCCGCCCTGCTGGCACCGGCCCTGGTGGCGCGCGTAGAGCTGCCCTCGCCCCGTTTTGCCCTGCCAGTGCTCTATGCCGCCGAGGCGGCGGCCTTCGGCGGGCTGGCCCTGCTCTCGGTCAATTTCTCCCTCGCCGGCGTGATTCTGCTCGGGGCGGTCGACGGCACCCTGATGCTGGCGGCCCGCGCCCTCACCCGCTCCGTTGCCGCCTCGCTGCTGGAGCCGGTCGGGGAGCTGCGCGCCGGCAACGCGATCCTCAACGTCGCCTTCACCGGCGGGGCCGCCGTCGGTCCGGCGATCGCCGGCCTCGTCGTCGCCGGGTTCGGGATCCCGACCGCCCTGTTATTGGACGCCGTGTCCTTCTACGCGATCGGCTGGATCCTCCTCATGGCAGGGGCGATGCCGCGGGCGGAGCCAGAACCCGGCCACATGAGGGCCCGCCTAAAAGCTGGAATCGCCTACATCCGCGAGCAGACCACCCTGCGGCGCCTGCTGATAGCGGAGGGACTGGCGTTCGTCTTCTTCGCCGCCGTGATCCCGGTGGAGGTGGTCTACGTCAAGGACACCCTGAACTCGACCGACACCGGCTACGGGCTGATGCTCGCCAGCTGGGGGGCGGGGATGGTTCTCGGCAGCCTCCTCTTCGCCCGCCTCCGCCAAAGCTCCCTCGGCTACCTGCTGCTCTTCAGCACCTTCGCGGTCGGCAGCGGTTACCTCGGCCTTGCCGCCGCCCCGACCCTGGCCTTCGCCTGCCTCGCCTCGGTCGTCGGCGGCACCGGCAACGGGGTCCAGTGGGTGACGATGATCAGCGCCGTCCAGGAGCTGACGGCAGAGTCGATGCAAGCGCGGGTGATGAGCGTGCTCGAGTCGATCGGCGCGGCGATGCCCGGCGTGGGCTTCGCCCTGGGAGGCGTGATCGCCGCCCTGGTCAGCCCTCGGATGACGTTTCTTGTCGCGGGGGCCGGGGTAATGGCCATCGTTGTCGTCATGACGCCCTTGCTTAAAGGGAAATGGATGGAAAGCGGCGAAGTGTCTGAGACTCCCCCGCTTGACGGGCGCGATGACGTTGTGGTGGAGTTGTTACCAGGGACCAAAAACAGGGCTTAACCCAGCAAATCGGCCTAATCCGGCGAGTCCGGGACGGAGGGAACACCTTGAAGAAGCTTGGCTCACTGATCGCGGTTCTGGTTGTTGCAGCGGTCGCAGCGATTGGACTGGCTTCGTGCGGAGGTGGCGACGACGAGACCTCCGGTGGCGGCAAGCAGGGCGGGATCCTGAAAGGGACCTACGCCTCGTTCCCCGACTACATGGACCCGGCGATCTCCTACACGGCCGAAGGCTGGAGCGCGATGGCCGACACCTACATCCCGTTGCTCACCTACAAGCACGCCGCCGGCGAAGAAGGCAGCGAAGTGATCCCGGGCCTCGCCGAAGATCTGCCGGAGATCAGCAACGGCGGCAAGACCTACACCCTCAAACTCCGCCCCGGACTCAAATACTCCGACGGGACCCCGGTCAAAGCCTCCGACTTCCGCTTCGCGGTCGAACGGATGATCGAGCTCAACTCCGGGGGCTCCCCCTTCTACCTGACGATCGTCGGGGCCGAAAAATTCGCCGAAACCAAACAGGGCCCGATTCCCGGCATCAAAACCAACGACAAAACCGGCGAGATCGTCATCAACCTCGAAAAACCGCGCGGGACCTTCGAAAACGAGCTCGGCCTGATGTTCGTCGCGCCGCTGCCCCAGGACACCCCGATCGAAGACATGTCGCCCAACCCGCCCCCCGCGACCGGGCCCTACATGATCACCAAATCGCAGCCGGGCAAAGGCTGGGAATACGAGCGCAACCCCTACTGGGAGAAAGCTAACGGCAAAGCGATTCCCGACCTGCCCGACGGCAGCATCGACGGGGCCAAGATCACGATCGTCCGTAACGAGCAGTCGCAGGTGGACGACGTCGAAAACGGCACCTACCAGTGGATGCAGAACCCGCCGCCCGCATCCCGCTACGCGGAAGTCAAAGAAAACTTCGAAGGCACCCAGTTCCGGGTCGAGCCGACGATCAGCACCTACTTCTTCTGGATGAACACGACGAAACCGCCGTTCGACGACCTCGAGGTCCGGCAGGCGGTAAACCACGCGATCGACAAGCGGGCGCTGGAACGGATCTATGCCGGCCAGCTGACCGGCTCCCAGCAGATCCTGCCCCCCGGCATGCCGGGCCACGAGGAGTTCGAACTCTACGAATACGACCTGGCGAAAGCCAAGGAGATGATCAAAGAGGCGAACCCGTCGGACATGGACATCACCGTCTGGACCGACACCGAAAGCCCGAACAACGAAGCCGGCGAATACTTCAACGAGGTCCTCAAGGACCTCGGCTTCAACACGAACCTGAAAATCCTCAACGCCGACAACTACTTCACGGTGATCGGCAACCAGAGCACCCCGGACCTCGATGCCGGCTGGTCGAACTGGTTCCAGGACTACCCGCACCCGAACGACTTCTTCCAGCCGCTGCTGGCGGGGGAAAGCATCCTGCCGACCAACAACGGCAACTTCGCCAACTTCGACGACCCGGCGGTCAACAAAAAGATCTCCGAACTGGGCGAAGAGCTGCTCGGGCCGGAGGAGGAAGAAGCCTACGCCGAGCTGGACAGGGAAATCATGGAGCAGGCACCCTGGGCTCCCTACGGGAACCGCAACCTGACGACCTTCGTCTCCGACGAAATCAACTTCGACAACGTCATCTTCAATCCGACCTTCGGCCACTACCTGAGCAGCTTCGAATTCAAGTAGCGCGCCCAGGGGTAGAAGAACCTCGTGCCTAACGAACCGAGCGCAGAGCGGGGGCCCTGGTCCCTCGCTCTGCGGCGGTTCCTGCGCAACCGCCTCGCCGTCGCCTTCCTCGGCGTCTTCGTCCTCATCGTCCTCTTCGTCCTCGCCGCCCCCCTCTGGGCCGAGCACGTCGCCGAAACCGGGCCGAACGAGGAGCACATCGTCGAACAGATCACCGTCGACGGCGAGAAACGCGACGTCGTCACCGTCGAAGGAATACCGATCGGGCCGCAGTGGTTCGGCGCCGACGGCAAGTTCTTCCTCGGCGCCGACGGCCGTCTCGGCCGCGACGAGATGGTGCGGCTGATGTATGGCGGGCGCATCTCGCTGCTGGTGGCGATCAGCGCGGCCCTGATCTCCACCATGCTGGCGGTGGTCCTGGGCTTGCTGGCCGGCTACTTCCGCGGCTGGGTCGACACGGTGATAGCCCGCACCCTCGACGCGATCTGGTCGCTGCCGGTCTTTCTCATCGCCCTCTCGGTCGGAGTCGCACTCGCGACCGGCGGCTTCAAGCTCGGGCCGCTCGAACTGTCCGGCGGCTCTCTCTGGATCCCGATCGGAATCATCAGCATCTTCACCGTCCCCTACATCGCCCGGCCGATCCGCGGCCAGGTCCTGGCCCTGAGCGAGAAAGAGTTCGTCGAGGCGGCGATCGCGCAGGGGGCCGGACCGCTGCGGGTGATGTTCGGCGAGATCCTCCCCAACCTCGCCTCGACGATCATCGTCTTCTTCACCCTGATGATCGCCAACGCGATGATCTTCGAGGCGGGGCTCTCCTTCCTCGGCGCCGGCGTGCAGCCGCCGAACTCCTCCTGGGGGGCGATGATCACCACCGGGGTCGAGCTGCTCAAGGTCCAGCCGCTGCTGGCGATCATCCCCGGGGCGATGATCATGCTGACGGTGCTGTCGCTGAACATCGTCGGCGACGCACTGCGAGACGCGCTCGACCCGCGCGGCAAGCAGAGGATGGATGCGGCGCTGCAGTTCGAGGCGCAGGCCGGAATCGCCGGCACCGAGGGAGGGGCGGTGATCTGATGACCCGATTCGTCGTCCGCCGGCTGATAGGGATGGTCGCGGTGCTCTTCGCGGTCTCGGTGATCGTCTTCGTCGTCTTCATGGTCCTGCCGAAGCAGAACCCCGCCCAGAGCCTCGCCGGCAAGAACTCGACGCCGCTGCTGGTGAAGAACATCGAAGCGGAATGGGGATTCGACGACCCGCTGCCGCAGCAGTACCTGACGATGATGAAGAAGGTCTTCAACGGCGAGCTGACCTCCTACGAACCGCGGATCCCGGTCGACGACAAGATCGTCGAAGGCATCCCGGCGACCTTCTCGCTGACGATCGGCGCGGCGGTGATCTGGCTCTTCTTCGGCCTTCTGCTCGGCTACCTCTCCGCGATCAAAGCCGGCGGCTGGCTCGACCGCCTTCTCACCGGCGTCTCGATCGCCGGCATCTCGATCCCGGTCTTCCTGCTCGCCCCCGTCCTCATCTACCTCTTCGCCAACCAGCTCGGAATCTTCCCCAATGGCCAGTACGTCCCCTTCGGCGACGACCCCTGGGAGTGGGCGAAGCACCTGATCCTCCCCTGGTTCACGCTCGCCGCGATCTCGATCGGCTTCTACAGCCGGGTGGTGCGTTCGAACATGCTCGACGTGATGAACGAGGACTACGTCCGCACCGCCCGCGCCAAGGGCCTGAGCGAGCGGAAGGTGATGACCAGGCACGTGCTGCGCAACTCGCTGATCCCCGTCGTCACCCTTTTCGGCCTCGACTTCGGCGCCACCATCGCCGGGACCGCGATCATCACCGAAGCGATCTACGACATCGACGGCGTCGGCCTCTACGCGGCCGAAGCCGTCGAAAAATTCGAACTCCCGCCGATCATGGGAGTGACCCTCTACGGCGCCTTCTTCGTCGTCCTGATGAACACCCTGGTCGACCTCTTCTACGCCTACCTCGACCCGCGGGTGCGCCTTGGGGAGAGCGCTTCGGAATGAGCCCACCACCGCTTCTCTCCGTTCGGGACCTCCGCGTGGGCTTCGCAACCGAAGACGGGGTGGTGCAGGCGGTCGACGGCGTCAGCTTCGAGCTCGGTCCCGGCGAGGTGCTGGCGATCGTCGGCGAGTCCGGCTCCGGCAAGAGCGTCACCGCGCAGACCCTGATGGGCCTGACCCGCGCCAAGAACGCACGGATCGAGGGATCGGTGGAGCTCGGCGAGACGGATCTGCTCGAGGCAGGCGACGCCGAGATGCGGCGCCTGCGCGGCGACCGGATCGGGATGGTCTTCCAGGATCCGATGACCTCGTTCAACCCGGTCTACAAGCTGGGCGACCAGATCGTCGAGGCGATTCGCGCGCACCGGCCGGGCACCTCGAAGGAGCAGGGACGGGTGCGAGCCGTGGAGCTTTTCGAGGCGGTCGGAATCCCGAACGCCGAGCGCCGAATCGACGACTATCCGCATGAGTTCTCCGGCGGCATGCGGCAGCGGGCGATGATCGCGATGGCGCTGGCGTTGGAGCCCGAGGTGCTGATCGCCGACGAGCCGACGACGGCGCTCGACGTGACGATCCAGTCGCAGATCCTGCGCCTGCTCGAGCAGCTGAACAGGGAGCGCAACCTGGCGACGATCCTGATCACCCACGACCTCGGCGTCGTCGCCGAGGTCGCCGACCGGGTCCTGGTCATGTACGCCGGCAAAGTCGTCGAGCAGGGGACGCTGGACGAGATCTTCTACGACCCCCAGCACCCCTATACCTGGGGGCTGATGGGATCGCTGACGCGGATCGACCGGCCCCGGCCGCACCGGCTGCCGCAGATCGCCGGGCAGCCGCCCTCGCTGCTGGACCTGCCCGAGGGGTGCCCGTTCCGGCCGCGCTGCCCGCACGAGTTCTCCAAGTGCCCGCAGTACCCGCCGCTCGACGCGAAACTGCCGGAGTCCCCGGGCCACTGCGACCGCTGCTGGCTCTCCCCCGAGGAGAAGCGCGACAAGCGGATGGTCGAAGGCCAGATCGGTCTGGAGGCTCCACGGGCATGAACGTCACCGAGACCACCGGCGCCCCGCTGCTCGAGGTCACCGATCTCGTCAAGCACTTCCCGATCAAGCGCGGGGTCCTGATCGACCGCGAGGTCGACCAGGTGCGGGCGGTCGACGGCATCGGCTTCAAGATCGAGCGCGGCGAAACCATGGGGCTGGTGGGAGAGTCCGGCAGCGGCAAGTCGACCGCGTGCCGGGCGGTGTTGCAGCTGATCAAGCCCACCTCCGGCTCGGTGAAGTTCGAGGGCCGCGAGGTCGCTGGGCTGGGTCGCCGCCAGATGCGGCCCCTGCGCCGCGAGATGCAGATGATCTTCCAGGATCCCCAGGCCTCGCTCAACCCGCGCAAACGGGTGGGGCAGATAGTCGGCGACCCGCTGAAGCGGCAGGGGCTCGCTTCCGGCTCGGACCTGCGGCGGCAGGTCCAGGAGCTGCTGGAGCGGGTCGGACTCTCCTCCGAGCACTACAACCGCTTCCCGCACGAGTTCTCCGGCGGCCAGCGTCAGCGGATCGGGATCGCCCGGGCCCTGGCGCTGAAGCCGAAGCTGGTGATCTGCGACGAGCCGGTCTCCGCCCTCGACGTCTCCATCCAGGCGCAGATCGTCAACCTGCTCGACGACCTCCAGGACGAGTTCGGCCTCGCCTATCTCTTCGTCGCCCACGACATCGGCGTCGTCCGCCACGTCTCCGACCGGATCGCGGTGATGAGCGAGGGCAGGATCGTCGAGCAGGGGGGCGCCGACCAGGTCTGCGAGAACCCGCGCGACGAGTACACGAAGAAGCTGCTGGCGGCGGTGCCGATTCCGGATCCTCGCGAGAGCCGCGAGCGGGTTCGAAGCAGGTGAGGTATGGGGGTGGGAGCGTCCCTCCCCAGACACCTCTCGCTATGGCTCGAGGTTGAGTGTCT
>DATEOT010000054.1:0-8406 GCA_035273795.1 Solirubrobacterales bacterium
CTCGCGGCGCTGTTCCCCGTCGGTCCGCTGGTCGCGCTCAAGCAGCTGTTCGGCGCCAAGCTCGCCGCGATCACCGGCGGCGCCCGCGCCGGCACCGGCGCTTGCACCGCCGGCTCCGCCGAGGCCGAACTTGGAGAGGACGAAGGCTTTGAAGGCGAGCAGCGGGCCGATCGGCGAGAGCGCCGCCAGCGCCTTGTCGGTCGAGCGCAGCTGGGCGCGGAAGTCGGCGCACTCGTCGCACTCGCGCACATGCCGGCGTACCGGCGCCGAGGCCTTGCGCAGGCCCTCGGCCGCTTCGGAGAGCTCGACCCGGACCTCGCCGCAGGTCAGCAGGCGCGCCTGGCTCCCCTCGGTCAGGCTGATCCGCGCCCGCACCAGCAGCGACTTCACCGAGGGCACGGTGGTGTCCATCGCGGCGGCGATTTCCTCGTAGGAGAGGGCGTCCATCTCGCGCAGCAGCAGCGCGGCGCGCTGGGTCTCGGGAAGTTTGTTGACGTCGCTGAGGATCTGGCGGAACTCCTCGCGGTTGTGGACGCGCTCGGCGGTCGAGGCGGCGTCGACCTCGGGGACCATGTCCATCGTCTCCTGCGCGTCGGCCTTCGGTTTGCGCAGGTAGTTGAGGCAGCGGTTGCGGGCGATCCGGTACAGCCAGGGGCGAAGGTTGATCTCGCGCTCGTCGGCCAGCATCGCCTTGTAAGCGTTGACGAAGACCTCCTGCAGGACGTCTTCGGCGTCCTCGGTCGAGCCGAGCATCTGGCGGCAGAAGCCGAGCAGACGGCCCTGGTAGCGGTCGACGATCGTCTCGAAGGCGCCCGGGTTGCCGGCGCGCGCCATCGCGATCAACTTCTCGTCGCCCTGCAGTTTCAGCAGCGGCGAACGGCGGGCGAGAAGCCCGCGGCGACTGGCATGAGTTAGGGCTGAAGCCTCCAAAAGATCTCCCCGTGGAAGGACGGTTCCGAGACTAAGGACACGCTAACAGGGGCCAAGTTGCGGCCTTAGAACTTTTATTCCCCTTTTAGGAGAGCGAAAACGCGCAGGAGCAGGGGAATCCCTGTCTGGCGAAGGCGATGCCCGGGGCGGGACTCGAACCCGCAAGCCCCCTAAGGGGCAGCGGCTTTTAAGGCCGCCGCTTTTACCAGTTTCGCCACCCGGGCTCCGCGATGGTAGCCCGCGGGTGGCCGTCCAGCCAATAGGCTGCCGGGATGGCTGAGCACGGCGGCAGGCTGGTCGCGAAGGCTTTGAAGTCCCGCGGGGTGGAGCACCTCTTCACGCTCTCCGGCGGGCACCTGTTCTCGATCTACGACGGCTGCAAGGAGGAGGGGATCTCCCTCGTCGACGTCCGCCACGAGCAGACGGCCGCCTTCGCCGCCGAGGGGATCGCCAAGGCGACCCGCGACGTCGGCGTCGCGGCGCTGACCGCGGGGCCGGGGGTCACCAACGGGCTGAGCGCGATCGCCGGCGCCCAGTCGAACAACTCGCCGATCTGCGTCCTCGGCGGGCGCGCTCCGGAGATGCGCTGGGGCTCGGGCTCGCTGCAGGAGATCGACCACCTGCCGTTCGTCTCGCCGCTGGTCAAGTCGGCCGAGACGGTCAAGGACCCGGCGCAGATCGCCGCCGTCACCGCCGCCGCGCTGGACCGCGCCGCCGCGGCGCCCAGCGGGCCGACCTTCGTCGACTATCCGCTCGACGTGGTCTTCACCGAGGCGGAGGTCGAGATTCCCGGCATGCCGGAGACCGGAGCGCCTGATCCCGCCGAGGGCGTGGAGGAGGCCGCGGCGCTGCTGGCGGCGGCCCAGAGGCCGGCGATCATGGCCGGCACCGGCCTCTACTGGGGGCGCGGGGAGGAGGAGCTGCGGGCGCTCGCCGAGGCCCTCGGCATCCCCGTCTTCCTCAACGGCCTCGGGCGCGGCTGCCTGCCCGCCGACCACGAGCTGTTCTTCAGCCGGGCGCGGGGGACGGCGCTGAAGGGCGCCGACGTCGCCCTGGTGGTCGGGGTGCCGATGGACTTCCGGCTCGGCTTCGGCGGCAGCTTCGGCGAGGAGACGAAGATCATCCGCCTCGACGTCGCCCCCAACCGCTTGCTCAAGAACCGGGCGCCAGACGTCGACCTGGTCGGCGACGTGCGGGCGACGCTGGCGGGGCTGCGCGAGGCGGCGGGCGGCGAGCCGCGGACGAAGCCCTGGCTGGAGCAGCTGCGCCACGTCGAGAGCGAGAAGCGGGCGGCCGAGCAGGAGGAGCTGGCGGACCCGCGCTCGCCGCTGCACCCGGTGCGCGTCTACAGGGAGCTGAACGAAGTCCTCGACCGCGACGCGATCGTCGTCGGCGACGGCGGCGACTTCGTCTCCTACGCCGGTCGCTTCATCGAGACCTTCCAGCCGGGCTGCTGGATGGACCCGGGGCCGTTCGGCTGCCTGGGTGCCGGGCCGGGACAGGCGATCGGGGCCAAGGTCGCCCACCCTGACCGCCAGGTCTGCCTGCTGCTGGGCGACGGCGCCTTCGGCTTCGCGGGCATGGAGTTCGACACGATGTCGCGTCACGGTTTGCCGGTCGTCGGGGTGATGGGCAACAACGGCATCTGGGCACTCGAGCACCACCCGATGAAGTTCCTCTACGGCTACTCGGTGGCGGCCGAGCTGCAGCCGGAAACGCGCTATGACGAGCTGGTCGAAACGCTCGGCTGCGACGGCGTCCTCGTCCGCGAGCCGGGGGAGCTGCGGCCCGCGCTGGAGCGCGCCTTCGCCTCCGGGCGGCCGACCCTGGTCAACGTCCTCACCGACCCCGAGGTCGCCTACCCGCGCAAGTCGAATCTGGCTTGAGGAGATGCCAAAAGAGAATCGGCCACCCGAGGGCGGCCGATTCAGACGGTCTCCGAGGACGGGCAGGGGTCGTCATCGGTTGACCTTTATTAGGTGGGCCCAGACGGCGGGAGGCGCCATGATGCGGCAAGTCGCCCAAGCCCTGTATTCCCGGTCTGTCGAGGTAGAGCGAGCCCCACCTCGAGTCCGGTTCATCCAGTATGTACCCGCCTTTTCTTCGCTTCTACCTGACAGCAGAGAAGTTACCTAAAACAGGTAGACAGGGCTACTCACTTCTAGTCCTTCCTGCCCGGGACTGACCGTTCTGTCCTCTTTGTACAAGACAGGGTGTCCAGCTAGTACCACGATGCGGCTCGATCGGTCGAATCGGCTACAGGAAAAGGCTAGCGCGTGGCCGCTGCGATCGCGGTGCCGTAGAGGATGTCCTGCTCGGAGACCCCGATCTCCTCTAGCCCGAAGGCTCGCATCGTCTCGACGAGGATGACGACCCCGGCGACGATCGTCGGGGCGCGGTCGGGGTGGAGGCCCGGGATCTCGACCCGCTCGGCAAGGGGGACCGAGGCGAGGCTGGAGAGCATCCGCTGGATCGAGGGCAGGGCAAGCACGTGCCCGTGGACGCGTGAGGGGTCGTAGGGCTCGAGCTCCATCTCCACTGCGGCAAGGGAGGTGGGGGTGCCGGCGACGGCGATGCCGTGGCGGGCCTCGACGCCGGCGGGGCCGAGCGATTCTTCGATCAGGCCGCGGACGTCGGTGGCGAGCGCTTCCAGCTCGCTGGCGGTCGGCGGGTCGCTGGGGAGGTGGCGCTCGGTGTGGCGGACGACGCCGACCTGGAGGGAGTCGTGGAAGGAGATCTCGCGGCCGCTGCCGACGATCAGCTCGGTCGAGCCGCCGCCGATGTCGACGACCAGGGTAGGCTCGGTGGGGAGGTCCTCGGAGGTGGCGCCGAGGTAGGTCGAGCGCGCCTCCTCCTCGCCGTCGAGGACACGGGCCGAGAGCGCGAACCGCTCGCGCAGCTCGGCGATGAAGGCGCTGCCGTTGTCGGCGTCGCGGACGGCGCTGGTCGCGATCGCGTCGACCGTCTCCGCTTCAAGCTCCTCGATCGTCTCGATGTAGCCACCGATCGCCCCGCAGACGTCCTCGATCGCCTCGGCCGAGAGGTGGCCGGAGAGGTCGACGCCGCGGCCCAGCCGCGTCACCGTGCTCTTCCGCTCCAGTACCGAGACTCGCCCGTCGAGCACGTCGGCCACCAGCAACCGCGTCGAGTTCGTCCCCACGTCAATCACCGCGACCCTTTTCGCGCCCCCAGGCATCCGGCCACTCTAGAGCCCGGCGCCACCACGAAGACCCCTGCTCAATCAGCGGCCACCGACCCGCAAAACCCCCGCTCCAGCCTCAGATTGCTACCATCGGCAGTCCGCCGCGGGGTGGAGCAGCCAGGTAGCTCGTCGGGCTCATAACCCGAAGGTCGCAGGTTCGAATCCTGCCCCCGCTATAGGACGAAAGCCCCGCAAATGCGGGGTTTTCGCGTTTCTGAAGACGTAGACAATAGGCCGCAGAATGACATCTGGGGCAAGCCCTGGGGCAAGGTGAGGTCTGAGAGAGGTCGATCCGGCCCTTGAAATGGGGCTGCCGGTCCACCTACGTTCGCCGCCGAAAACGCAAAAGTGCCCCCGCGCTGCTTGAGACAGCCGGGGGCGTGGCACAGGAGGACGAGCTCCCATGCAGGAACACCCTAAGGGTGCGGGTTTAGACCCCGCCATAACGAATCACGACGAAGACGAGCGCGAGGAGGCGGCGATTCTTCGCCGGGTCCTGGAACTCGATCCGGCTGCGCTCACTCTGGACGAGTTGGTCCGAGACCTGACCGGCGGCGGAACGCGGGACTTCTCCGAGCTCGACGCCGTGCAGCGAGGCGTTCGCGATCTCGCCGGCAGCGGCCTGCTCCACCGTCCCGGCGAGGACGAGATGGTCCGGCCGACGCGATCCGCCCTGCGGTTCTCCGAGCTGATGGGCGGGGTGATCGCCTGATGGCCAAGCACGATCCAAAGCAAGACCTGCTCGACGCCCTCAAGCACCCGCTGCGGCGACGCCTGCTGCGGCGCTATCTGGAGTCGAAACAGAAGCTGAGCCCCAGGGAGTTGGCCGAGCTCGAAAACGAATCGCTTTCGCTGGTCAGCTACCACGTCCGCGTCCTCGACAAGCTCGGCGCGATCGAGATCGCCGACAGCAAGCAGGTTCGCGGCGCGCTCCAGCATTTCTACCTGCCGACCTCCCGCGTCAAGAGATCGCCGCTGGTCCGGGTAGCGCTCGGCATGAGGGAGGGCTGAGCGATGGGGAAGGAGAAAGGACCGCAGGCGGTGAAGGCCGGTCGCCTTCTCGGCCAGAACCTAGTCGGGCATCGTCTGCGTGTCGGTCTATCGCAGCAAGGCACCGCCGACCGCGCCGGTCTGCATCGCACCCACATCGCAATGATCGAGGCGGGGCATCGCCTCCCGCGTCTCGACACGATCGTCAAGCTCGCCGGGGCGGTCGAAGTGGAGCCCTGCGCATTGCTGATGGGGATCGCCTGGGAGCTGGAGCCGCTGAGGGAGGGATCTAGATGAGCGGCCTCGGCCAGGAAGACAAATGGGTCTTGAAAGATTGGACGCTGGGCGAGCGGTTCGGCGCGAACCTGGTCTGGTTCCGCCGTCAGGCCGGTCTGACCCAGCAGGCGCTGGCGGACCGGGCAGGGATGAAGCGGACGGTTCTCAGCAAGATCGAGCGGGGCCGGCAGCTTCCTCGCCTCGACACGACCCTCAAGCTGGTCGCTGGCCTGGAAGTCAAGAACTGCGACCTCGTCGCGTGGATGTGGTGGGACCCGGGCCGCCACCACCACTACGAGTCCGCACCCTCAGATGCCAGCGGCTATGAAGTTCTGGACTTCGACCTCCCGGCCGGCTTTCGGATATCTCCTGTTGGCTATGAGAGCGAGAAGCGGTTCAAGGACCGGCTCAGGCAAAGGGTCGAGGAAGACTGGCGGGTTCTCGAACTGTTGCGGGACGACGCTCCGAAGGTCGCTCCCCGCGAACGATCGACCGCGGCCTGGGTGCTGCGCACCGGGGAGGCGCTGAAAGCGCTTCGCGAGGAGCGAGGGCTGACCCACGACCAGCTCGCGGAGCGGTCGCCGACCACCGCCACCTTCATCAGGGAAATCGAGGAAGGCAGGATCGGCGATCCGGGTCTGCGGATCTTGGAGGAGATCTCCCGCGCCCTGGATGGGGAGGGGTCCGCGCTAGCCGCTCAGATCGAGCCGGTGCGGGCTGCCCAAAAGGCTGCTGTTCAAGAGGTGCTGGACGAGCTAGTCGAGCGCGATGCCCGCTTGGCCGAGCGGAAGGGATGATGGTGCGGACCCCGCCTCAACTGAGCCCGAGCCCGACGCTGGCGGAGCGGTTCGGGCTCAACCTCTGGCGCTGTCGGCGGCGGGCAGACCTGTCCCAGGGAGAGCTCGGCGACCTCGTCGGGCTGACCCGGCAGGCTATCGGTCAGCTGGAGCTCGGTCGCCGCCTTCCCCGCATCGACACCATTGTCAAGCTCGCCGCCGGCACGAGCGTCTCGGCCTGCGCTCTGCTGGAAGGGATGGCTTGGCGCCCCGGTCACTACGTCGACGGAGACTTCGACGTCGAACACCCCGCGGCCAACCTTCGCCGGAGCGTTCGCAGGTGACCGCCGACCTCCAGTTACAGCTAGACGTGCTGGCCGAGGTTCTTCGCGAGGATCCGGACGGTGCTGACGCTTCAGGCGCTCGCCGATCGGGTGGTCGCGAATCCTCGCGGTCTCACCGGGGGTATGCGCTCGCCCGCGCCCTCCGCGAGCTGGACAACGAGGGCTTGGTCATCAGCGACGGACTCCTGGTGCGGCCAAGCCGACCGGCGCTTCATTCAAGCGCTTGATCGGCTCGCTTGCCAACGATGTGGAGAGGTCGGCGCTATGAGCCGCGGCCGGCAGGCAATCAGCGAGCAGCTCGGGCGCAATCTCGCTGAGGCGCGGGGATGGGCGCGGCTCTCGCAGATTGAGCTCGCCCAGCGGGCTTCGCTGCGTCAGCGGGACGCAGATGTGCTGCGAGTCTCGGTGGCAAGCGATGACTCTCGCGTCGCACTCCCGATGAGGAGGAGAGCCCCTACCCGCTGGTCTGGCGAGATATGAAAGGAATACTCAATGCTTAATGAAACAAAATTGGGGCGGCTCAGGACCGATCAAGCGTCCGTTTAAGCGTTGAAGTATTGACAAGTACCCGGTCAGCTAACTACAACTGAAGCAACTTGTCCTGAGTATCAGGATCACTTCAAGCCAGGTCGAGCAGGCGGGAGGCCTTCTTATGAGCGCAGCGGGGGAGAGGACGGCACGTGCCGTCGCAGCGTTGCTTTTTGCGGCGATGGCGTTGGCTGCATCGGCCGCGTTCGCACCTTCGCTTGCTCAATCTGATCCGCCGAGCAACGCCTTCCGCTTTGTCTATGACGAGGACGGACGGCTGAAAGCGGCGATTGATCCCGAAGGGGACACTGCGACCTACAAATGGGATCCTGCGGGCAACCTGCTCTCGATCGACCGTGTCTATTCCTCTTCCCTGTCGATCCTGCAGCTGAGTCCCGCCGAAGGGAGCGTGGGGGACACGATCGAGATCGCGGGGACGGGGTTCTCCCCGACGCCGAGCGCCAACACGGTCAAATTCAACGGGACCGTCGCGACCGTCGAAAAAGCGTCGCCGTGGTCACTCAGCGTCGAGGTGCCGTCCGGCGCCAGCTCCGGTCCGGTGACGGTCTCCACCGGCGAAGTCGGTCCGGTGAACAGCGCCCAGTCCTTCACGGTCGTTGCATCCTCGAGTCCGACCATCACCTCCATCTCTCCGTCGATGGCGACGGCGGGGCAGGAAGTCACGATCTCCGGGGCGGGATTCGACTCGGCCCCCTCGGCCAATGTCGTCCGCTTCAACGGCGTTACGGCGCTGGTGAAATCGGCCAGCTCCTCGGAAGTGAAATTCGAAGTCCCGACGGACCGGCTGGGTGGGAGGGTCTCGATCGGCACTCCGAAAGGCTCCGCCGAAGGTCCCGATCTCTTCGTACCGCCGAACAACGCCGCGACGTCAACGGTTGGCTCCACCGGCAGAATGGCTATCGAAGAAGCAGAGACGATCTCGATTTCGACCGCTGGAACCCGTGCGCTTCGCCTGATCGACGGAAAAGCGGGGGAGCGCATCTCGATCGTGCCCTCAGGAGCGACCTTCACTGGCTCCGTCAAGATTTATCGCCCCAACGGGGCCGAGGTTTCCGGCTCCAGCGGCAGTCTGAGCGGCATCCACGGCCCATTTGCTTTGCCCGAAGACGGCACCTATACGGTGCTGGTCGAAGGCTCGGGTGAAGCCACCGGCTCGGTCGACCTCACCGCTTACACCTTCGCGGACGTCTCCGGCACCCTCACCCCGACCGCCGGAGGGACGAGCCAGTCGGTCAGCATCGCCAAACCCGGCCAGATCGCCAACTACGCGGTCACCGTCGACGCCGGCGACGTCGTCACGGTCAAAGCCGCCAACGCCAGCTTCACCGGCGAATACTGC
>DATEOT010000055.1:0-46225 GCA_035273795.1 Solirubrobacterales bacterium
GGAGATCCGCATCGCCCCGAGCTCGGCGACGATCCCGGTCCCGACCTTGGCCGCGAGCATGTAGCCGAAGGCGTAGGGCATGATCTCGCGCAGGTCGCACCAGGCGGAGAAGACGCCGGCGTAGGCGGGGGCGCCCTGGGCTCGCAGGAGGTAGGCCCCCTCGATCCCGCACTGCAGGCCGAGGGTGAAGACCAGCCCCCAGATGATCAGCGCCGAGCCGAGGATGAGGATGCCGGCCTGGCGCAGGCTCTCGCCGAAGAAGCGCAGCACCCGCCCGGAGTAGACGAGCCCCGCTACGCGGGCGGCGAAGCGGGCGATCTCGCCTGCCGAGTCGAGCCAGTTGCGCGGAACCTCGAGCCAGGCGTTCATCGGATCGTCTGCAGCTCCGGGTTGGTCGCCAGCAGGGTCTGGGTGAAGACGTAGTTGAAGGCGAAGACCCCCATGAAAGAGATGACGACCGCCTCGTTGACGGCGCGGCCGACGCCGGCGGCGCCACCGGACGCGGTCATCCCTTTGTAACAGCAGACGATGGCGATCAGGGCGCCGAAGAGCGTGCACTTGATGACCGAGCCCCAGAGGTCGGTGATCGAGGCGTTCGAGAAGAGGGTCGCGAAGAAGCCGCCGAGCGGCTGGTTGTAGAGGATCTCGGTGAGGATGCCGCCGCTGATCCCGAAGACCAGCGCGTAGATGTCGAGCAGGCCGGTGATCAGCATCAGCGAGAGGAAGCGCGGCACCACCAGGTTCTTGATCGGGTCGACCCCGAGCACCTGCAGGGCGTCGAGCTCCTCGCGGATCTTGCGCGCCCCCAGATCGGCGGTGATCGCGGTCCCGGCGACCCCGGCCACCACCACCGCGGTCACGAACGGGGCGAACTCGCGGATCGAGGCGAGGACGAAGAAGCCGCCGAGGCGATCGAGGGCGCCGAAGAGCGAGAGGAAGTTGGCCGCCTGCAGACCCGGAGCGCCGAAGCCGAAGGCCACCGTCGAGACCAGCAGCGGGAACCAGCAGAGCTGCAGGGCGAAGAGGAACTGGCCGATGAACTCCTCGCCATAGGGATAGGGAGGCTTGACCGCGGAAACGATCGTACGAGCGGTGAGGATCATCATCTCCCCCACCTGTTCGAACAGAGACTTGGCGGGCAGGAATGCCCTGTTGACCGCGGATCCGACCATCTGCTCCTCCTCCGAGCCGTGCCGCACGCGCGCGGCACCCCCTCGGTGGGCAGGAGTCTAGGGGATGCCGATGCGTCGACCGTTAGCCGCGTGTTGAGATCCGGCTAACGCCCCGCCGGTGCCGGAAATGCCTGCGAAAGCGGCCAAACCCCGTGCTATGTTCGGGCCGCTTTGCGGGGGACCGAGCGACATTCCCGGCGCACCCGCCTCCAGGCCATCGCGACCGGGCTCGCCGCGCTGGCGGTGGCGGCGCTGCTTGGCGCCTGCGGTGGCGACGACTCCTCCGCAGACTCGAACGAACCCACCGGCACCTTCCCGGTCAAGGTGACCGAAGCGAAGTTCCCCACTACGCAGAGGCTCGGTCAGACGTCGCTGCTGCAGCTGGGGATCCGCAATACCGGCGATCGCACCATTCCCGGCCTGCTGGTGACCTTCACGATCGCCGGCAAGCGAGGCGAATCCTCCTCGCTCCCGTTCGGCGTCAACGACCCGCAGCCCGGGCTGGCCCAGCCGTACCGGCCCGTCTGGGTTCTGTCCGAGACCTATCCCCGCCTCAGCGGCTCCACCACGGCCGGCGGCGCCTCGACGGCGAGCCGCAAGACCTTCTCCTTCGGAGCGCTGAAGCCGGGCAGGACCGCGAAGGCGGTCTGGAAGCTGAGCGCGGTCCGGGCCGGAAAGTTCGACCTGCTCTACCGGATCGACGCCGGGCTCGGCGGGGAGGCAAAGGCGGAGGCCGAAGGCGGCGTCGCCCCCGGCGGGTCCTTCTCGACCGAGATCACCGAACGGCTGCCCGAAACGGAAGTCACCGACGACGGTGAAATCGTTGAGATCGAGAAAGGCAAATAGGGCTTCGACAGCGACCGCCGTCCTGGCGGTGCTGCTGACGCTGGCGCTGCCGGCCTGTGGCTCCGCGAACGAGGGCGATCAGGCGGGCACGGCGAAGAACCGCGCCGCACGGGACGACGCAGGGGCCAGCGCCAAACGCGGCATCGGCCTGAAGCAGATCGGCTCCTTCGACGCCCCGGTATACGTCGCCGGCGCCCCGGGCTTCCCGAAGCTCCTCTTCGTCGTCGAGCAGCCGGGACGGATCTTGGTCCTGGAGGGTGGGCGCCAGCGAACCTTCCTCGACATGCGCGGCCTGGTCAGCTACGGCGGCGAGGAGGGCCTTCTCTCGGTTGCCTTCCCGCCCGACTACGCCCGCAGCGGGCGCTTCTACGTCTATTACAACGACAACGCCGGGGACATCCGCGTCGACGAATTCCGCCGGCGGTCGGCAACGCGAGCCTCCTTCGGCTCCCGCCGCCCCGTGATCCAGATCCCTCACCCGGTCAACAGCAACCACAACGGCGGCCAGCTGCAGTTCCTCGACAACCTCCTCTACTTCGGCACCGGCGACGGCGGAGCCGGCGGCGACCCACCCGACAACGCCCAGAACAAGGACGTGCTGCTGGGGAAGCTGCTGCGGATCGACCCACGTCCTGCGGGCGGGAAGCCTTACTCGGTGCCGAGCAGCAACCCCTTCGTCGGCAGGGACGGGCGCGACGAGATCTACAGCTACGGACTGCGCAACCCCTTCCGCTTCTCCTTCGACACCACGCAAAGCCAGCCGCGGATCGCGATCGGCGACGTCGGCCAGGACCGCTTCGAGGAGCTCGACTACCTGACCGTCGGCAGGGCGAACGGGGCGAACTTCGGCTGGGACGCCTTCGAGGGGTCCTCTCGGTACAGCGGCGGCTCCCCGGATCCCGGCGGCACCGTAAAGCCGATCTTCACCTACGGTCGCGGCCGGGGCTGCACGATCATCGGCGGCTACGTCGTCCGCGACCGGCGCCTGGCGGGACTTCGCGGGCGCTACGTCTACGCGGACCTCTGCGAGGGAGAGCTGCGTGCTCTCACTCCCGGTTTGAGACGAGCGAGGGGCGACCGCAAGCTGGGGCTGCAGGTCGAAAGCCCGAGCTCCTTCGGCGAAGACCAGCAGGGGCGGCTCTACGTCGTCTCGCTGGAAGGGCCGGTCTACCGGCTGGTGCCGCGCTGAGAATTTACATTTCTGCGCACCACTTGTTGCAACTTTCTGTCTACAGTTGCTTTCATGCACGTGATGACGAGAGAAGCCGGAATCGACGAGCGCCTCGACGACCTGACGAAACATATGGACGAGGGGTTCCGCGAAGTGCGGATGGAGCTCGGCGAGCAGCGCGAGCGGATGGACAAGATGCTGGTCAAGCAGGAACGGATGGACGCCAGGCTTGACGAGCGGCAGAAGCAGACCGATGCGAGGTTCGAAGCCCAGCAGAAACAGATGGATGTCAGGTTCGAGGCCGTCCTGCGGGCTATGCAGATCGGGTTCGGACTTATCGGCGTCTTACTCGCGGCCTTGCTGGGCTTGATCGGCACCCAGCTCTGAATCGCCGCTAGAGTTTGGCTGACCAGCCAAACGGGCGAAGGGAGCTGTGGTGGAGAGCGGAACGGCGGCGAAAAGCACCGAGACGAACGGAGCGTCGGCCGCTGCGGCTGACTCGATCGAGGTTCACAATCCGGCGACGGGAGCGTTGATCGCGTCGATCCCCGTCGATTCCCCCGAGGCGGTCGCTGCAACCGTGCGGCGGGTCCGGGCCAATCAACCCGACTGGGAGGCGATGGGGATCGAGGGCCGCTCCCACTGGCTCGGCAAGCTCCGCGACTGGCTGCTGGACAACCAGGAGCGGGTTCTCGACACGATGCAGCTGGAGACCGGAAAGGTCCGCGCCGACGCCAGCAACGAGCCCGGCTACCTGGCGGACCTGATCAACTTCTACGGGAGCAAGGCCGCCAGCTTCATCGGCGAGGAGAGCGTCCGCCCCCACTCCCCTCTCCTCGCCTCGAAGAAGCTTCGCATCCAGTACCGGCCCCATCCGGTCGTCGGCATCATCAGCCCCTGGAACTTCCCGCTGATCCTCTCCCTGGGCGACGCGATCCCGGCGCTGCAGGCCGGCTGCGCCGTGGTGGTCAAGCCCTCCGAGTTCACCCCCCTGGGCCTGGCGGAGGTAATCGAGGCCTGGAAGTCGGAGATCGGCGGGCCCGACGTCTTCGACTGCGTCCAAGGCGTGGGCGAGACCGGCGGCGCCCTGGTCGACGCGGTCGACTTCATCCAGTTCACCGGCTCCGACCGCACCGGCCGCAAGGTGATGGCGCGGGCCGCGGAGACGCTCACCCCTGTCAGCCTCGAGCTCGGCGGCAAGGACCCGATGATCGTCCTCTCCGACGCCGACCTCGACCGCGCCGCCAATGCCGCGGCCTGGGGCGGGATGATGAACTCCGGGCAGATCTGCATGTCGGTGGAGCGGATCTACGTCGAGGAGCCGGTCTACGACCGGTTCGTCGCCAAGCTGACGGCTGAGGTGGGACGGCTGCGCCAGGGCGCCGACGACGGGTCCGCCCCCAAGGACGTGGGTGCGATGACCTCCCCGAACCAAACCGCGATCGTCGAGGAGCACGTCAGCGACGCCCTGGCCTCCGGCGCCCGGGCGCTGACCGGCGGCAAGCGGGTGGAGGGCCCCGGGGACTACTTCGAGCCGACCGTTCTCGTCGACGTCGATCACTCGATGAAGGTGATGCGCGACGAGACCTTCGGACCGGTGGTCGGGGTGATGAAGGTGGGAAGCGCCGAGAAGGCGATCGAGCTTGCCAACGACAGCCGCTACGGGCTCTCCGGATCTGTCTTCGGCGAGCGCGAGCGCGCCGAGCAGGTGGCCCGCCGGGTCGAGTGCGGCGCGATCAACGTCAACGACGTCCTCATCAACTACTTCGCGATGGACGTGCCGATGGGCGGCTGGAAGCAATCCGGGATCGGCTACCGGCACGGCGAACCCGGGATCAAGAAGTACTGCCGGGGCGAGTCGCTGGTGATCACCCGCTTCGGCGGCAAGCGCGAGCCGACGTGGTACCCCTACACCAAGGGGCGCCGGCGCCTGCTCGCCCCGATCTCGCGCTTCTTCGGAGCGCGGGACTGGCGCCGGAAATTGGGGCTGAAGAGCTAGGACGAAGGGCTGCCGGTAGAGGGTGTCGGTGTCCCTCTCCGGAATTGACCTCCCCTCCGCTTCGCTCCGGGGAGAATTTGCTGCGCGCTTCGCGCGCAGACCTCAGATTGCATATCGCCGAACATTCCTGCGAGGGACACCGACACCCTCTCCCATCGAGCTCCGGCAGACGACCGAGGGGCGGCAGCTTTCTTTCAGAGAAATGGAGAACCCTGGGGCGTCCTGATGGTGCGTGTTGGGAGGGGTCCGGTCATCCTCTGAGGGAATGTGTGCGAAGCACGCGATATGCAATCTGATTCCTGCCCGCCCTAGGCGGGCAGCATCAATCCGGAGCTAGCACCCGAAGGGTGCGCGACCCAATTTCCTCAGAGGATGACCGGACCCCTTACCGATCACCGCCTGAGTGGGGACGCCCGGTAGCCTCTTCAGGTTCATGGCCGAGCGCGACTACATAGCTGCAACCAAGGAACGCGTCGTCGTCTTCGACGGCGGGATGGGCGCGACGCTGGAGATGTTCGAGCTGACCCAGGAGGATTACGGCGGGCTCGAGGGCAAGTGCCACGAGGCGCTCGTGCTCAATCGGCCGGACGTAATCGAGGGAGTCCATACCTCGATGCTCGAAGCGGGCGCCGAGGTCGTGGAGACCGACACCTTCCAGGGGTCGCGGCTGAAGCTCGAGGAGTGGGGCCTCGGCGAGCAGACCCTCGAGATCAATACGAAGGCAGCCGAAATCGCCCGCAAGGCGGCCGGAGAGGATCGCTTCGTCGCCGGCTCGATCGGCCCGACCGGGTTCCTGCCCGCCTCCACCGACCCGACCCTGGGCGACATCTCCTTCGGCCGCCTGGTGGAGGTCTTCGCCGAACAGGCCCGTGGCCTGGTCGAAGGCGGCGCCGACCTGATCATGATCGAGACCGCGCAGGACATCCTCGAGGTCAAGGCGTCGATCTTCGGCGCTCGCGAGGCGTTTGCCGCCACCGGCCGCACGCTGCCGATCCAGTGCAGCGTCTCGCTGCTGCCGAACGGCGGCAAGATGCTTTTGGGCACCGACATCCGCTCGGTGCTGACGACTCTGACCGCGCTCGAGGTCGACGTGATCGGCCTCAACTGCTCGACCGGCCCCGAGGACATGCGAGATGCGATTCGCTTCCTCGGCGAGAACTGCCCGCTGCCGGTCCACTGCATCCCCAACGCCGGACTGCCGCTGCAGGGACCCGACGGCGAGACGATCTTTCCGGAAGAGCCCGAGCCGCTGGCGGCGACGCTGGGCGAGTTCGTCGAGCGCTACGGGGTCGGCATCGTCGGCGGCTGTTGCGGGACGACCCCGCAGCACATCGCCGCGATCCGCGAGCGGGTCGACGGCAAGGTTCCGGGCGAGCGACCGGCGCCCAGCCAGATCGAGGTCTCCTCGATGATGACCTCGACCCCGCTGGTGCAGGAGCCGCGGCCGACCCTGGTCGGCGAGCGGGTCAACTCCCAGGGCTCGAAAAAGGCAAAGGAACTGCTGCTCGCCGACGACTACGACGGCCTCGTACAGGTCGCCGAAGACCAGGTCGAAGGCGGCGCCCACGTGCTCGACACCTGCGTCGCGCTGACCGAGCGCCAGGACGAGGACGAGCAGATGAGCGCCGTCGTCAAGCGGATCTCTCTCACCCAGCCTGCCCCGATCCAGGTCGATTCGACCGAGCCCGAGGTGATCAAGGCGGCGCTGGAGACGATCCCCGGCCGGGCGATCGTCAACTCGATCAACCTCGAGGCCGGCCGCGACAAGGCCGACGTCGTGATCCCGCTCGCCAAGGCGCATGGCGCGGCGCTGATCGCGCTGACGATCGACGAGGTGGGGATGGCGAAGACGGCCGACCGTAAGGTCGAGATCGCCGAACGAATCCGCGACATCGCCTGCGGCGAGCACGGCCTCGACCCCGAGGCGCTGATCTTCGACCTGCTCACCTTCACCCTCACCACCGGCGACGAGGAGTGGCGGCCCTCGGCGGTGGAGACGATCGAGGGCATCCGCCGGGTAAAGACCGAGATCCCCGGGGTCAAGACCTCGCTTGGAGTCTCCAACGTCTCCTTCGGCGTCTCGCCGCGGCCGCGCGCGGTGCTCAACTCGGTCTTCCTCCACCACTGCGTCGAGGCCGGACTCGACCTGGCGATGGTCAATCCCAACCACATCACCCCCTACGGCGAGATCCCCGAGGAGGAGCGGGAGCTGACCGACGACCTCGTCTTCAACCGCCGCGAGGACGCGCTCGAGCGCTTCATCTCCTACTTCGAGTCCAAAGGCGAGGAGGCGGAGGCCGAGACCGCCGACCCGACCGCGGGCATGGAGCCCGAGGAGGCCCTGCACTGGCACATCCTGCGCCGCAAGAAGGACGGGGTCGAGGACCAGATCGAGCGCTCGGTCGAGAAGATCGGCGCCGTCCCGACCCTGAACGAGGTGCTGCTGCCGGCGATGAAGGAGGTCGGCGACAAATTCGGCGCCGGGGAACTGATCCTGCCGTTCGTCCTGCAGTCGGCGGAAGTGATGAAGCGGGCGGTGGCGCAGCTGGAGAACCACCTCGACCGGATCGAGGGCCACACCAAGGGCAAGGTCGTGATCGCGACCGTCTTCGGCGACGTCCACGACATCGGCAAGTCGCTCGTCAACACGATCCTCACCAACAACGGCTACACGGTGATCGACCTCGGCAAGCAGGTCCCCGTCGACACGATCATCGAGGCGGCGGTGGAGAACGAGGCCGACGCGATCGGCCTCTCGGCTCTGCTCGTCTCGACCTCGAAGCAGATGCCGACCTGCATCGCCGAGCTGCACCAGCGCGGCCTCGACTTCCCCGTGCTGATCGGCGGCGCGGCGATCAACCGCGACTTCGGTCGCCGCACGCTCTACCCGAAGGGCAAAGAGTCCGACGAGGTATACGAAGCCGGGGTCTTCTACTGCAAGGACGCCTTCCAGGGCCTCGACACGATGGACGCGCTTGTCGACGAGGAGGCACGGGCGGCACTGGTGGAGCGGATCAAGACCGAGGCGCGGGAGCTGCGCGAGAAACCGGTCGTGGTCGACGACGGGCCGCCGACCACCGACGACAGCGTGCGCTCCGGCGCGCGCACCGACGTCGCGATCCCCGAGCCGCCGTTCTGGGGCGTGCGGGAGATCCCGGTCGACCTCGAAGACGTCTTCCCCTACCTCGACCGCCACGTCCTCTTCAAGCTGCACTGGGGCGGCCGCGGGGTCAAGGGCGACGCCTGGCGGGATCTGGTCGAGGGAACCGCCGAGGAGGAGGGCTTCGCCGCGCGCCTGGAGCGGATGTGGCGCGAGCAGGATTACCTCCGGCCGCAGGCGCGGATCGGCTACTTCCCCTGCAATTCGGATGGAAACGAGCTGGTCGTCTTCGACCCCGAGGACCCGGAGCGCGAGCTCGAGCGGCTTGTCTTCCCGCGCCAGCCCAAGCACGACCGGATCTGCCTCGCCGACTTCTACCGTCCGCTGGATTCGGGCGAACGCGACGTGGTCGCGCTTCAGGGCGTCACCGTCGGGCCGGAGGTGACCGAGCTGATCGAACGGCTGGAGAGCGAAGGCGAGTTTGCCGAGCAGCTCTACGTGCACGGTCTCGGCGTGCAGTCAGCCGAGGGATTGGCCGAGTGGATGCACGCGGAGGCGCGGCGCCAGCTCAAGGTCGACCTCGACCAGGGACGCCGCTACTCCTGGGGCTACCCGGCCTGCCCCGACCAGTCCGAGCACGAGAAGGTCTGGCGGCTGCTCGACCTGGAAAAGATCGGGATGACCCTCTCGGGGGGTTACGCGGTGATGCCCGAGCAGTCGACGGTGGCGATCATCGCCCACCACCCGCAGGCGGTCTACTTCGGGATGAAGTCCGGCTTCATCCCGGAGGAAAAAGCACCCGACGAGCTGATCGCCGGCACCGCGCGGGGCGGCGAGCTGCCGCCTGAGTCCGAGCCGGACCCAGGCGACGAGGGCGATGGGACCGAGTCGGCCCCCGCCCCAGAGCTCAGCCGCTGAACCGTTCCGGCATCTCCGCCGGATGCAAAGCGGGCCGCTGCCAGTTGCGGCCTTCGTAGGCTTCCTCGAAACCCACGCGCTTCAGGTTCCTGCAGACAGCCGACCAGGAGGCCAGATCGCATTCGCCGACCTCGACGAAGACGGTGTGGCAGCCGGCGCGGTGAGCGTCGAGTAGACGCCGGTGAAGCAGCGCGGCGTTGCAACCCCGTCCACGGGCGTGGGCGAGCGTCGTTCCCGCCCCGAGCTGCGCCACTCCATCCGTGATCAGCATCGATCCGGTGGCCACCGGCACCTCGTCGGGACCCAGGGCCGCCGTGTAGCAGCGCCACCCGTTCCTCTGAGGCAGGGAGAAGAACAACGTTCCCGCCACCAGCGGCATGTCGAGGGCTTCCGCAGCAATCGTGCTCAGCCCTTCGCCTTCCGCTTCGTCTTCCCCCAACCTGTAGACGACGATGTTGGGGTCGGCGGGAAAATCAGGTGGCGAGCCGTCACGGACCAGTTTGCTCCAGCCCCCTCCCCGCTCGTATCCACGTTCCCCCAGCCAGTTTTCCGCTGTCGCCGCTCCCGGCCTGCCAGCCGCCACCGGGATCCGGTAATCGACTTCGCGAGCCCGCATCCATTCGATCGCCGCGGCCAGGTGACCGCCCTCGATCGCGCCTGGCTCAGCCGCCCCCTGGATTTGCTGCAGGAGGTACACCTCGGGCAGGTCGCCAAAGGCGGTTGCCTGCACCGGACCGAACCTCTGCACCTCAACCCCCGATTCGGAGACCGCTTCCGGAACCACCGAGTCCCACATGTCGCGCCGGAAGCGCTGCGCGACCCTCTCCAACAATGCCGAGTCGTATCTCACGTCTCCCTTTCCCCCAGTTCGCGTGAGTGTTTGGCCGATTGCTCGACTCTATGCAAATTACTGTGGACAGGTCAAGGAACCTTGTCGATCCGGCTATGACGAAATGCGAAGAGAAGGTGGGCCGGCTGCCGTTGGGATGGACTGGCGCCGGCCGCCCGCCCTTCTCTAGCTTGGGAGTGCCGGCCTGGGAATGGTGGCGGCACGCCTCTGGTGTCCATCTTAGATCAATACATCGAGGTTTTTTAACATTTTGATCCTTCTTTCCCTAAATAACGCCTTCCCGGTTGGATCGCTCGGGCCGCGCCCGAGGCTTAGGCTCGAGGCGCACCGGGGCGGTTGAAAGCGCCTGCACGCGCAGGTCGCTCCAGGTAAGGCCCTCCCGCACGAGAGCCGGGAGGCCGAGGGCGACGGCGGTGGCGATCTCGACCGCCTGCAGGATCACGCCGTAGGCCAGCGCATCGGGAGTGCTGACCCCGAACCCCGTATGAAGGACGCTGATCACCGCCAGCTGGAAGACGCCGATGTTGGAGGGGGTCGCCGGCACCACCGCGGTGACGTTGACGGCGAAAAGCACCGCCGCGGCGGCCCCGATTCCGGCCCGTCCCTCCAGCCCCAGAGCGTAGAAAAGCGCCCAGCAGGAGGAGAGCTGGATCGCCCAGGCGCCGAGTTGCGCCGCGGCCGCGGCGGGCCCATAGCGAGGATCGCGGAAGACGGCCAGGCCGGCTCTGACCTGGACCAGGGCCCCGTGGACGGCCGAACCCAGCCGTGCCAGGCGCCCGTTGCCGTTGCGGCGCATCAGCAGGGGCGCGACGAGAACGACGACGAGCAGGATCAACGGCACCAGGCTGAAGGCGAAGATCTGCTTGGTCCCGGAATGGAAGAGCGGGGTGCTGGAGACGATGATCACCCCGAGCAGGAAGAGGGCGACGATGTTCAGCATCGTCTGCGAAACCAGCGTCCCCAGCAGGACGGGAAAGGTTTCGCGCATGCGACCGGTGCGTCGCGCCAGCGTGAGAGCGCGTGCCGGCTCCCCCAGTCGCGCCGGCAAGGTCGCCGACATCAGGACCCCGATCATCGTCGCCGAGGTGACGTCCCGTCGTCGCACCTGGCGGTTCGGCAAGGCGGCGCGGGCGATCCAGTACCAGGAGGCGGCCCGAAAGAAGAGCGAGCTGGCCATCAGAGCGCAAGCGACCAGGACCCAGGTCAGGTTGGAGCGGACGATGCTTTCGACCACGTTGTTGACGCCGATCTTCTGCGCTGCCAGCAAAGTCAGCCCCACCCCGAGGGCGCCGGCCACGCCGAGCCCGATACGGCGGGCGACCGCTCGTCCCTTGCTGCCCGCCTGCGCGAGCGGCGGGTCGAGTGACGGCAGCCGCTCGGCGGGCCGCTTCGGTCCCCCGTCGGCAGGCCTCAGCCCGGTCCAATGGGCGACCTTCTCGCTCGCGGTGACTGGCTTCGGAGCCTCGATCGCCCGCTCGTAGACCTCGGTGACCTGATCCGCCACACGCGGCCAGGCGTAGCGCTGGGCGCTGCTACGGGCAGCCTCCCCCATCTCTCGCAGGCGCTCCGGCTCGTGATGGATCCGCTGCAGCTCTTCGGCCAGGCGCTGCGGATCGCCCGGGGGAACCAGGAGGCCGTCGACGCCATCGCTGACGACGTCGCTGTAGCCGGCGATTGCCGAAGCGATCACCGGGGTTCCCGCGGCGAAGGCCTCGGTCAGGACCATGCCGAAGCTCTCGCCGGAGAGCGACGGAGCGCAAAGAACGTCGGCGCGGTGGAGCTCTGCCCAGAGGCTCTCGCCGGAGACACGACCCCGAATGTCCATGAAGCGGAGCAGATCGGGGTCGGCGACGTAGCGGAGAACGTCCTCCCGGTCGGCTCCGATCACGGTCAGCCGCGATGGCACGTGCTCGACCAGGGCGTTGAAGGCGGTCAGCAGGATCGGCAGCCCCTTGCGCTCCTCGGGCCGGCCGACGAAGAGGATCCTGAGGTCGTCCCCCGGCTCGGCCGGCGCGGGCGGCGCGGCCTCGACGTCGACTCCGTTGGGGATGATCGTGTACTCGCCACCGAACCAGCGGCGGCCGGTCCAGGCGGCGGCCTCCGAGACGGCGATGCGGGCGGAAAGCCTGTTGAACACCCTGCGGGCACCGAGCGCGTTGGCGACGTGGTTCGGCACCGCCTTGGTCGAGTAGGCGTGGAAGGTGCCCACGACCGGATCGTTGGCACCGAGGGTCGCGTTCCAGCCGACCAACGGCACCATCGGCTCGTGGACGTGGATGACGTCGAAATCCCCCGCCCGCACGAGTCGCCGCGGAGCGACGACCCCGCCCGCCGGGAATGGCGCCAGATTCGAGACGGAGCCGTTGGCGCCGAAGCCCATCGTGCGCCCGAGCGGGAGCAGGTATTCGGGCAGCTCCCGCTGTTCGGCCGGGGCCCGATGAAGGGCGCGACTGAGCCTCCCGGGAGGGTCTACGGGTGCGAGGACGCGGACATCGTGGCCTCGACCGAGAAACTCCTCGGCGAGGGCCTCAACGTGCCGGTTCACGCCCCCCTGGTAGGACCAGGAATATGGCGAGACGAGACCTATGCGCACGGACGACTAAGGGTAGGGCATGGCCCGGCACCGGCACAGGGGCCGAGGCCCGGCTCTATGGGCCTACAGCTGGGTCCCGATCAGACCAAGCATGCCGATCAGGAGGGTGCCGACGAGAGCGCCGCCGACATGGATGATGGTCCGCTTCAGGGCGCCAACTTCACCTCGTAGGTCTCGGACGTCTTCTCGAATCTCTCCGACGCGACCGTTCAGGTCGTCCAGTCGGGAATCGGTCCAGGTCGATCTCATTGCCTCCATAGCTCCAGACTAGGGATCAAGGTCATACGTGTGGCGCACGAAAGTGTAACTTTTCGTCTGCGCCCTTGCTTTCACCGGAGCTCCCTTGGTTTTCGGCCCAGACGTAACCGGTGAAAACGAGGAGATAGGCGGCTCCGACCTCGAGCAGGAGCGCCCCCGAATCGTTGGCGAGCGTGCCGGCGACGGTGGCCGCAAGAGCGCCGGCGAGACCCGCCCGCATCGCCGGCACCCGCTCCAGCCAGACTCGCAGCCGATCTCGACGCAGGTAGGCCAGCGCCGCCAAGCCCAGCACCACCGGCAGGAAGGCGAGCAGAACCGGGCGGCCGAAGCTGCGAGCGGAGAGCTGGAGCCGCCTCTGCGCCACGTCCCCGAGGTCCCCAAGCCCGCCGGCGTCCAGGACCGAGCGGGTGAGATGGGCGTTGGCGCCGCTAACGAGGTCGACCAGCGCGAGCAGGGCCAAGACAGCGACCGGGGCCGCTGCCACCGCCAGCAGCGCCGAGCGCCTGGCGCGCCCCGCGATCGCCGCGGCGGCGACCGCCGCGCCGACCGGAAAGACGATCGCCGCCCCGACGTCGGCTCCGAACCGTCCGGCGGCGAAGATGAAGGCCGCGACAAGACCGGCCGAGACGAAGGCGAATGCCGACGCCCGCCCCGACGAGCGTGGCGCGTACGCCGTCAATACCGCCCCCACCCCCGCGACCGTCAGCACCGCAAGCACGGCCTCGAGCTCGTTGCCGATCCCGTAGAAGCGCACGCCGAGACCGGGGTTCGGCCCGAGCAGCGAGAGCGAGGTCAGCGGCGATCCGGCGATCACGTCGATCGCGTAGGCGAGGACCGTGAGGAGGGAGGCAGCCGCAAGAGCGCGATAGCCGGACAGAAGCGCCAGCGTCAGTCCTCCCAGCAGGGGCGCCCCAAGCCCCACGAGCAGCGCCTCGGCCGTCTCGGCCGGCTCGAGCGCCGCCCCCAGCAGGAGCAGCAACGGCAGGTAGACGACGCTTAGCCCCAGCACCCGGACGGCCCACCGCGCCAGCGCCCCACGGCTGGCCACGGCGACGAGCAGGGCCAGCAAAAGCCAGGCAGCCACCGGCAGCCCGACCGCGGTTCCGCGCCGCGAGGAAATCACCTTCATCCGCGCTCCCAATGATTCGATCGCGCCGGCGTCGACCGCCCCCTCCGCCCGGATCGGCTGCCCCGTCACCTCCGCGGGCGCCTGAATCCCGAGCCGATCCAAGATCGTCGGCGCCACATCCGTGGAAAGGACGTAGCCGTCCATCCGGGTGCTGTCGGAGGTGAGGTTGCCATCGAACCCGGCGCCGGAGATCCCGATCGCGACCGGTTCGTCCGAATCGGGTCGGGGGTCGGCGATCGCGATCAACAGATCCGCTCCCAGGAAACGCTGCGTCCCTGCCGCGTCGCTCAGCAGAGCCCCTTCCAGGAACGTCAGAACGCCCGCTTCGCCGGCTCGGTAGCCGGGCTCGATCTCTCCGAAACCGCAATCGAGCTCCCCCACCCAGAAAACGCTCACGCCGTGGCGGAGGGCTTCCCGGCCGAGGAGGAAGGGAACGACGTCGGCCGGCGCCGATTCCGCCCGCCTTTCAACCGCTTTCGTCCAGCTCTCGCAGCCGCCCTCGAGCCACGGCAGATCCTCCTCGTATAGCGAGTCGAACACGCGGTTGCCCTGGGTGATGTCGAGATGGGTCTGCCCGGGCGGCACGGCGCCGAGGCCGGCGCTCATCAGGCCCGGGGAAAACCCGGCGTCAGCCAGATCGCGGACCGTCGTCTCCGAAGGGAGAAGGAGAAAGGTGACCTTCGGGGGATTCTTCGCCGTGGCCGGAGGCGCCAGAGCCAGGAGCAGACTGAGCGCTATCGTCACCCCGATGGCCGACCGCACTTTCGCCAAGTTCACGTTTTTCAAGATCGATCCAGCCTGGCGTCGTCGGGACGCAGAGCTTCGGGCAGCCGACAAGCAGGAGTTCCTCGCCGCTTGCGAAGACTTCGCGGTCGACCGCTCCTTGCGTGCTTACTCAACCATAGGAACGCGCGGTGACGTCGACCTGGTGCTGCTCACCCAGAGCCCCAACCTCAACGACATCCACACCTTTCACGTCGTGCTCGGGCAGAGCGGCCTGGCGAAATGGACGAGCACGCCCCACTCTTTCCTCTCGATGACCAAACGCTCGCCCTACTCCGACGAGCAGGCGCGTCCCGAGATCTGCACCACCGAGCGCAAGTACATGTTCCTCTACCCGATGGTCAAGCAGCGGCGCTGGTACGGGTTGCCGCCGGAGGAGCGCGGCCGGATCATGAAAAGCCACATCGAAGTCGGCCGCCGCTACCCCGAGATCACGATCAACACGAGCTACTCGTACGGGATCGACGACCAGGAGTTCGTCGTCGCCTTCGAGGGCGACGACCCGGGTGAATTCCTCGACCTCGTCAACGAGCTGCGGCCGACCAAGTCGAGCGAGTACACCGAGCGGGAGACCCCGATCTTCACCTGCGTCGCGACGTCGGTCCCCAAGGCCCTCGACGCGCTCGACGGCACCCCCGGCGCCGTCGGCTCCAGCGCCCCGGCGCTCGGCTGAAGCGCCGACTTCCGTATTCTTTCGCGCTCCCATGAGCAAGATCGGAACCGAAGAGACCCCCCTCCGCGTAGCCATCGTCGGCGCCGGCCCCTCGGGCTTCTACGCCGCCGAGCACATCCTCAAGGACGGCGACCTGCACGCCCAGGTCGACCTGTTCGACCGCCTTCCGACTCCGTACGGGTTGGTCCGCGGCGGCGTCGCCCCGGACCATCCGAAGATCAAGTCGGTGATCCGGGTCTACGAGAAAACCGCGGCCCGGGAGGGCTTCCGCTTCTTCGGCAACGTCAAGATCGGCCATGACGTCGAGGTCGAGGAGCTGGAGAAGCTCTACCACGCGATCGTCTTCACGGTCGGCTGCGAGACCGACCGCCAGCTCGGCATCCCCGGCGAGGACCTGCCCGGGAGCCATGCCGCCACCTCCTTCGTCGGTTGGTACAACGCTCACCCCGACTACGCCGACCGCGAGTTCGACCTCTCCTGCGAGCGGGCGGTGGTGATCGGCAACGGCAACGTGGCGATGGACGTGGCCCGGATGCTGGCCTTGACCGACCACGAGCTGCGCCAGACCGATACCGCCGACCACGCGATCGAGGTGCTCGACGCCAAGCAGATTCGCGAGATCGTCGTCCTCGGCCGCCGTGGGCCCGTGCAGGCTGCCTTCACCAACCCCGAGATCAAAGAGCTCGGCGAGATGGAGGGCGCGGACGTGATCGTCGACCCGCAGGAGGTCGAGGTTGACGCTGCCAGTCAGGCCTACGTCGTATCGGACGAGGCCGACAAGACGACCAAAGTCAACTTCGAGACGCTGAAGGAGTTCTCGCAGCGCCAGCCCGAGGGCAAGAAGCAGCGGATCGTCCTCCGCTTCCTCGCCTCGCCCGTCGAGATCAAAGGCGACGGCAAGGTCGAATCGATCGTGATCGGCCGCAACGAGCTGGTCGAGGAAGGCGGAACGCTGCGCGCCAAGGACACCGGCGAGCGCGAAGAGCTCGAGTGCGGGCTGGTCCTGCGCTCGGTCGGCTATACCGGGATCCCGATCGAGGGCGTTCCCTTCGACGAGAAGCGGGGCCTGATCCTCAACGAGGGTGGCCGCATCCTCGACTCCCACGATTCCGGCCACAAGACCGGCCACTACACCGCCGGTTGGATCAAGCGCGGCCCCTCGGGCGTGATCGGCACCAACAAGAAAGATGCCTTGGAGACGGTCCAGAACCTCTTCGAGGACGTCGAGGGGGAGAAGCTGCTGAGCCCGGAGAGTCCGGACCCGGTGGCGGTCGAGGATCTGCTGCGCGAGCGGAACGTCCGCTTCATCACCTTCGACGACTGGCAGGCGATCGACCAGGCCGAGGTCGGGCGCGGCGAGCCGCACGGCCGCCCGCGGGTCAAGTTCGTGCGGGTCGAGGAGATGCTCGAGACCGTCGGCGAGCGCCTCCCCGGCTAGCGGTGGCCGCCGACCTCGCCGAGCTGGAAGGGATGATCGAGGCCGCCCTGCCGGGCGCCGAGGTCGAGGTGATTGACGAAACTGGCACCGGCGACCACCTGCGGGCTACGGTCCGCGCGCCTCAGTTTGAGGGTCTCTCCCGGATCGACCAGCACCGGCTGGTCAAGGCCGCAGTGAAAGAGCGCTTCGACGACGGCACGATCCACGCGCTGTCGGTGAAGACCAGCGTTCCAGGCTGACCTCAGTCGTTCCGCGAATCCGCGGACAAAAAGTTACACTTCCTTGTGCCACACGTAGGAACTTTTCTTCTAGCCTGGAGGGCATGGAGGCAATGCGATCCACCTGGACCGATTCACGTCTAGACGAGCTGAACGAGCGGGTCACCGAGATGGACACGCGTCTGACCGGCCGAATCGACGCCCTTCAGCACTCGATGCTCCAAGCCTTCATCGGGCTTGTGGTTGTTATGGCGACCGGCTTCATGGGGCTTGCCGGGCTGATCGTCACCCAGATCTGAGCCGGCCGCCGAGTCTCCCTACAATGCCCCCATGGCCGACCCAGAGCTGAAGTCCAAAATCGAAGAGTTGATCGCCGCCAACCCGGTCCTGCTGTTCATGAAAGGGACCCCGGACATGCCGCGCTGCGGCTTCTCGTTGCGCGTGGTTCAGGTCCTGGACCAGGTCGACGTCGACTACGGCGCGATCGACGTCCTCCCCGCGCTGCAGCCGCTGCGCGAAGTGACCGCGGAGATCGCCGATTGGCAAACCTTCCCGCAGCTTTACGTCAACGGCGAGCTGCTCGGCGGCTGCGACATCGTCGAGGAGATGTTCGAGTCAGGCGAGCTGGCCGAGGCCCTCGGCGTCGAGCAGCCCGAGAACGCTCAGGCCCCGCAAGCGCAGCAGCAGTCGCCGCCGCTACAGATCGAATAGCAGCCGCTAGACAGCGGCTGCTTGTTCCGCGGCGTCCTCTTTCACCTGGAAGGAGGAGCCACAGCCGCAGGCCGCAACCACGTTCGGGTTGTTGACTTGGAAGCCGGCGCCCTGGAGTCCTTCGACGTAGTCGACCTCGGAACCGAAGACGAACTGCATGCTGACCTTGTCGACGACGACGGCGACGCCGTCGACCTCGAAGACGTGGTCGTCCTCCTTGGCCTTGTCGAAGGCGAGCGCGTATTGGAAGCCGGAGCAACCGCCACCGCGCACCGCGACCCGCAGCGCCTGTTCGGCGCCGTCGGCCTGGGAGCCGAGCAGCTCGCCGATCTTCTCGGCGGCCTTGTCGCTGAGGGTGATGGCTGCTTGGGGGGCGTCAGTCACTTCACAAAGTGTAGCGGGACCCAGTACCCGATCGGCGGTTCGACTGGTCTGCGCGTCTAGAATCGCCGTTGTGAGCTCGCCCCCCGCGACCGCGGTCGTCTGCGACACGACCGGCTACCTCCCCACCGACCTGGTGGCGGAGAGGGATATCAAGACGATCAGCCTCTATGTCGCAGTCGACGGCGAGCAGGAGCGGGAGTCGGAGATCAGCGACTTCGACGCGTTCTACGAGCGTCTACGCGCCTCTGAAAGCGGCGCAACGACCTCTCAGCCTTCGATCGGCGACTTCCTGGCCGTCTATGAACCCCTCCTAGAAGAAGGAAGGGAGGTCGTCTCGATCCACATCTCCGCCGGTATCTCGGGCACCTTCGAGGCGGCGGGCCAAGCGCGCGAGCGCCTGATCGAGGAAGACAAGGGCGGCGAGCGGCTCCACTTGATGGACTCCCGCACCGCCGCCGGCGGGATGGGGCTTTGCACCCTGGGAGCTGCAACGGCTGCCGCTGCCGGCGCCGACGCGCAGGCCACGATCGCTCAAGCCGAAGAGACTCGCAACGACCTGAAGATGTGGTTCGCGATCGACACCCTCGAGTACCTCCGCCGCGGCGGGCGCATCGGCGGCGCCCGCGCCTGGATCGGCGGCGCCTTGAAGATCAAGCCGATCCTCACCCTGGAGGAGGAGATCACGCCGGTCGAGCGCGTCCGCACCCGCACCCGATCCCTCGAGCGCCTACGGGGCTACGCGCGGCAGCGAAAGGAGTCCGGCGCCTACGGCTGGGTCGTCCAGTACATCCAGGACAAAGAGACCGCCGACTCGCTGATCGAAGACTGCTACGAGATCTTCGGTTGCGACCCCGCCTTCATCTCCGAGGTCGGCCCGGTGCTGGGAGCCCACGTCGGCCCCGGCCTTCTCGGGGTCGGCAGCGTCCGCACCGAGCTTGTTGCTTAGTCGCAGCTAGCGATTGCGGCGACGGCGCCGCAGCATTGCCCGGGCGCCGATCAGGAACCCGACGGCGGCGGCGCCCATGATCAGCTGCTGCTTGTGCTCCTCGGCCTGACGACGCCAGTCGGTGAGCTCGTTGACGCGGCCCCGCAGGAGCTCGACCGAGGTGCCGAGCTGGCTGCGCTTGAGCTCGATGTCGCGGCGGATCTCCGCCGGGGAACGACCTGGGGCACCGGTAGTCACGAGGCCTCCTTTTCGAGCATCTCCTTGGTCAACTTCGCCTCTTCGATCGCCTGCTCGGGCATCGGTGGGGCTCCCTGCTTGAGCGCCTTCGAGGCGATGAAGCCGGCGAGGGCGGCGATCAGGAGGAAGACAGCGGCCTCGATGAAGAAGCCGGGCCAGGCCTTGCCGTCGAACAGCTCTTCGGCTAGGACCCAGGCGATCCCGTGCATGATCAGGATCAGGGCGAGAAAGGCGAAGACGCCGGCGGCGAGGCCGACGACGGAGCCGCGGAGGATCTTGGCGACTTTCTCGGAGACCTCGGCCTTCGCCAGCTCGATCTCCTCGCGCACCAACGTCGAGGCGTTTTCGCTGACCTCGACGACGAGGTCGCCGAGCGGGCGCTGGCTCGGTGGGGGCGGCGTTCCTGGTGGCGGCGTCGGCGGTGGGTTCTGCGGCGGCTCTTGCATCGCTGCTCCTAATCCGGCGGGTCTTCGTTGTAAATGCGGCGGTAGATCAGCGACGCGACCCGCGCCGCGGCGATGCTCGCGAGCGCACCGGTGGCGGCCAGCAGGCCGCTCCAGACGAGGCGCTTGACCAGCTCGTTATCCACTTAGTTCGAACCTTTCCCCACGGGAAGTTGGCAGTAAACCATTCCCCACTGTTTGCGGGGAGTTTTGACCCTATCGCTCAGCGCGGCTCGAGGCCGTCGCAGATCGTCGTGACAAGCAGGTCCCGGGCCTCGTCGAAATCGGTGTCCGAGGCCGGGATCGTGCCGAAGATCCAGCCGGAGAGCAGCTGCTCGATCGCCCCGTAGAAGGCGAGCGAGGCGAACATCGGCGCCACGTCGCCGCGGAAGGTGCCGCTCCCCTGACCGTCGGCGACGATCTTGGCGATCGACTCGTAGGCGCGGCGGATTTCCTCCAGGTGCGTCTGGCCGAAGGAGTTGGCCGCCCGGGTAACCTCGACGATGATCACCTTCATCAACTCCGGATCGTGGCGGTAGGAGTCGAAGATGAAGGTCGCGACCGCAGCTAGCTTCTCGCGCGGGCTGGCGGCGGTCTTGTCCGCCTCCTCGATCGCCACCAGCAGCAACGACCAGCGCTCGATGAAGAGTTCGTTCAGGACCTCGTCCTTGGATTTGAAGTAGTGGTAGACGAGGCCGTAGGCGACCCCCGCCTCGTCGGCGATGTCGGAGACGCGGGTCGCGTGAAAGCCCTGGCGGGCGAAGACGCGGATCGCCGCGTCGAGGATCAGGCGGCGTTTGTCGGCCGGCGGTGCCTGCGCCATCAGCTGCCGTCCTCCCCCGGCTGCGGCCAGGCGTAGGCGCCCGGCTGGCGGTTGGCGAGCGATGGCAGTTGCTCGCGCACCCGCTCCAGGGCGGCGAAGTCGAGGTCGGCGGCGACGAAGCACTCCTCGTCCGGGGCGGTGGCGAGGACGACGCCCCAGGGATCGGTGATCAGCGAGCGGCCGAAGGAGCTGAAGTGCGGCGGCGCCTCGCCGACCTGGTTCGGGGCGAGGACGAAGAGCTGGTTCTCGATCGCCCGCGCCCGCAGCAGCACTTCCCAGTGGTCGCGGCCGGTGGCGAGGGTGAAGGCCGAGGGAACGGCGATCAGCCGCGCCCCGCGCAGGGCGAGGATGCGGAAGAGCTCGGGGAAGCGGAGGTCGTAACAGACGGTGAGGCCGGCGGTGAGCTCACCGACCCGGGCGACGACCGGTTCGGTTCCGGGCCGCTCGAACTCGGACTCGCGGTAGGAGACGCCGCCGGCGTCGACGTCGAACATGTGGATCTTGCGGTAGACGGCGAGGTCCTCCCCCTGCGGGTCGATCAGGACCGAGGTGTTGGAGGCCTTTTCCCCCTCGCCCCCCCGCTCGGAGATGCTGCCGGCGAGCAGGTGGATGCCGAGCTCCCGGGCCCATCCGCGGGCGGCGCCGAGACTCGGCCCGTCGAGCGGCTCGGCCCCGGCGACCAGTTCCTCGCCGCCGCCCAGCAGGTTCCACTTCTCCGGCAGGGCTATGAATTCCGCGCCGTCGGCGGCGGCGGCGCGCACCAGCCGCTCGGCCGTGGCGAGATTTCGCGCTTTGTCTCCGCTGGAACTAAGCTGTATCGCAGCAACCCGCAATTGCCATGCCTCCGGTTGATTGACCAGTCAATCGGGAGAGGAAGTATATGAGCGACACCCCACGGGACGACGCGGAGCGCAAGCAGGTAACCGTCCTGTTCGCCGACGTCAGCGGCTCGATGGACCTCGCCGAGCAGGAGGACCCGGAGGAGTGGCGCGAGATCATGCAGCGCTTCTTCTCGATGCTGGCCGAGACGGTGACCCGCTTCGAGGGGACCGTCGACAAGTTCACCGGCGACGGGATCATGGCGATCTTCGGCGCCCCGGTCGCCCATGAGGACCATGCCCAGCGCGCCTGCTACGCCGCCCTGCAGATGCTCGACGACGTCGCCGGGTACGCCGGCGAGCTGCGGCGGGCAAAGGGACTCAATTTCTCGACCCGGATCGGAATCAACTCCGGCGAGGTCGTCGCCGGGGAGATCGGCGCCGGTGGCGGCTCTTCGTATACCGCGATCGGCCACACCGTCGGGCTCGCGCAGCGGATGGAGGCGCTGGCAGAGCCCGGCAAGGCCTACCTGACCGAACACACCGCAGGCCTTGCACGTGGCTACCTCGACCTGCGCGACCTCGGCGAGTTCGAGATCAAAGGGGCGAGCCGCCCGGTCGAGGTCTTCGAGCTCGTCGGCGTCGGTGCCGCCCGCTCGCGCCTCGACCTCGCCCGCGAGCGTGGCTTCTCCAGGTTCGTCGGCCGCGAGACGGAGCTGGCCCGCCTCGACGATGCCCTGAATCGCGCCAAGGGCAACCGGGCGACCGCGGTTGGTGTCGTCGCCGAGCCCGGAATCGGCAAGAGCCGCCTCTGCCTCGAGTTCGGCCAGCGCTGTCGCGCCGAGGGGCTGGAGGTCTTCGAAGCCCAGGCGCAGGCGCATGGCAAGTCGATCCCCTTCATGCCGATCCTGCAGATGCTGCGCTCCTTCTACGGGATCGGCGACCAGGATCCCGAGCAGACGGCGCGCGAGAAGATCGCCGGGCGCTCGCTCCTCCTCGACCCCGGCTTCGCGGCGGACCTGCCACTGGTCTTCGACTTCCTCGGCGTCCCCGATCCCGAGCGACCGGTTCCCAAGATGAACCCGGAGGGGCGCGGGCGCGCCCTCGGGAACTTCCTCTGCCGCCTGGTCGGCAACCCCGCCCGCCACAAGACCCTGGTCCTGATCGTCGAGGACCTGCACTGGATCGACGAGGGCAGCCAGGCGATGCTGCACGGCCTGATCGAAGGCATGGAGGGAACCCCGACCCTTATCCTCGTCAACTACCGCCCCGAGCACCTGCCAGCCTGGGAGGAATCGCCGGCCTTCGAGGCGATGGAGCTGCAGCCGCTCGATCGCGGCGACACGGCGAAGCTGCTGCGCGACCTGGCCGGCGAGCATCCCTCCCTGGACGGGGTGGACGAGCCGATCCACGAGCGGACCCGCGGCAACCCCTTCTTCATCGAGGAGATCGTCCGCGAGCTGGCGGAGTCCGGATACCTGGAGGGCGAGCGCGGCGGCTACCGGCTGGCCCGGCCGATCGAGCACGCGGGCGTGCCGGTCACCGTCCAGGCGGTGCTGGCGGCGCGGATCGACCGCCTCGGGCACGACGCCAAGCAACTCCTCCAGGTCGCATCCGTGCTCGGCAAGGAGGTCAGCGCCGAGGCGCTGGGAATGGCGGCGGGCCTCGAGAAAAGCTCGATGGAGGAGGCGCTGCGCGAGCTGATCGACGGCGGCTTTCTCTACGAAGCCGAGCTCTACCCCGAGCGGGTGCTCGCCTTCCGCCACCCACTGACCCGCGAGGTCGCCTACGGAACCCAGCTGGCGAGCCAGCGGGAGGCCACCCACGCGGCGGCGGCGCGGGCGATGATCGAGCTCGAGCCGCCCGAACGCCACGACGAGCGAGCGGCATTGATCGCCGACCATTTCAAGCAGGGCGGCGAGACGCTCGAAGCGGCGCGCTGGTCGGCCCGCGCCGCCCACTGGGCCGGCCACAGCCGCCCCCGGGACGCGATGCGCCTCTGGCACGAGACGATGGAGCTGGCGGGAGAGCTGGAGGTGAACGAGGAGAGCGACGCGCTCGGGATCGCCTCCCGCCTCGCCCAGATCCAGTTCGCCTGGCGCGTCGGCATGGACCTGGAGGAGCAGGCGCAGCTGCTGGACGAAGCCGAGGAGATCGCCGACCGCCGGGGCGACATCCACTCGATCGTGCTGCTGAAGATGTCCGCTTCGGGACGGCCGGGACTGCAGGTTCACACCGACGAGTGGCTGGAGCAGGTGGAGGAGATGAACCGGCTCGCCGACGAGGCCGGCGATCCCCACCTGCAGGTCGCGATTCGCGCCGCCGGCGCCTACGCGTACCTGATCGCCGGCGACTTCGCCGGCTTCGATCGCGCTCTCGACGAGCTGATCGAGATCGCCGACGGCGACCTCTCCGTCGGAGCCGGGATCATCCTCAACACCCCGCTCGCCTGGGCCGAGATGGGCAAAGGGATGGTGCGGCGCGAGCAGGACGACCTCGACGGCGCCGAGCCGTACTTCGAGCGGGCGCTGGAGATCGCCGCGGCTGCCGACGACCCGGAGACCGCGAGCTGGGTGCGCAGCAACCAGGCAGGCCTGATGGCGATGCGCGGCGACGTCGAGGGCGGGCTGGCGGTGGCGCGACGCAACTGCGAGCTGACCGAGCGGATCGGCGACGTCTTCTCCCGCAGCCTCGCGATCGCCAACCTCGCCTGGACGCAGCTGGCGGCCGAGGAATACCAGGACGCCTTGGACTCGATCGAGGAGGCCGACCAGATCTACCGCGAGGCGATGAAGGTCGGCGGGGAGATGGAGGGGTGGCGCTCGCAGTTGCGGGCCAACGCGCTGATCGGCGTCGGCCGCACTGAAGAGGCGGTAACGGAGGCCGAATGGGCGGTGCGGGTCTCGCGCGAGCGCGGTTTGCGCTGGGCGCTGCCGATCGCGTTGCTGGCGCTCGGCCGGGCGCGGCACGCCGCCGGTCGGGACGGGGCCGACGAGGCGCTGTCCGAAGCGCTCGAGGTCGCCCGCCAGACCAACGCCCTCACCTGCGTCGTCGAGATCGAAGCCGAGCGCGATGTGCTGGCCTCAGCCGCGGGCTAAGCCGCTCTAGCTGCGGCGCTCGAGCTCGGCGACCATCAGCTTGGTGTGGAGCGCCGCGATCAGGTCCTTCAGCGGCTGGGCGCCGGCTTCGAGCATCTCCACCACCCGCTCCGGCGGCACCTCGCCGGCCAGCCGCTCCATCACCACGTCGACCTCCTGGCGTGCCAGCTCTTCCAGCGCGTTTTTGTAGCGCAGCGTGTCGTAGACGGTGAAACCGATCTGCTCGTCGTAGCCGCCGGCGCGGAAGCGGCTGATCGCCTCGATGATCTTCACGTCGGAGGGGGAGTAACCGCGACTGTTTGGGGTCAGCACCTCGAGCTCGGCGAGCCGGTCGAGGACCTCCTTCGGGACGCCGTAGCGCTTGCGGACCTCGGCGGCGCTGGTGCGGGAGCGCTCGCCGGCGAGGGCGCGGTCGAGGATCTGGTCGCCGAGCTCGAGCATCGCCTGGGCCCGGTCGGGATCCTCGTCGAGAACGTTCTTGATCGCCTTCAGCGGCAGGTAGCGCTCCTCCTGCAGGCGCTTGATCAGCTTGATCCGGTCGACGAACTCAGGCGGGTAGTAGGCCATGTTGCGGCTGGTCTTGACCGGCTCCGGCAGCAGGCCCTCGCGCAGGTAGTGCTTGATCGTCGGCCCGGGCACGCCAGACGCCTCCGCCAGCTCGCGCATCTTCAGCATCTGATTCTGCTGGGTGTCGGCACCGCCGCTGGCGCTCATGCGCGGAACTCCCCCTGCTCCTCGGCGGTCGGACCGGCGACCGCGCCGGACTCCTTCATCGCGGCGATCTCGTCCTCGGAGTACCCAGCCTCCGTCAGGACCTCGTCGGTGTGCTCGCCGAAGGCGGGGGCGGGACGGGTGGGGTCGGCGGGGGTGCGACTCATCTTCACCGGGTTCCCGAGCTGGCGCACGGTCCCCAGCTGCGGCTGCTCCAGCTCGACGACCATCCCCCGCGCCCGCACCAGCTCGGAGTCGAGCGCCTCGTCGAGGTCGAGGACGGGCTCGATGCAGCAATCGTGCTCGTCGTTGAAGGCGAGCCACTCGTCGCGGCTGCGGGAGCGGAAGACGGCGGCGACCTCTTGCCAGGCCTCCGACCCCGGCGCCTCGAACTGCTTCTCGACCAGGTCGGGGCGGCCGACGCCGTTGCAGAAGGCGGCCCAAAACTTCGGCTCCAGGGCGCCGCAGGTGACCCAGCCGTCAGAAGCTTCATAGGGCAGGTAGCAGAGAAGGCCGCCGGCGAGCTGCTGTTCGCCGCGCCGCGGCACCTCTTCGTCGCAGAAGTAGCGGCCGGCGACCATCGCCAGCCAGGAGAGGGCGCCGTCGGCCATCGAGACGTCGACCATCTGCCCCTCGCCGGAACGCCCGCGCTCGTGCAGGGCGGCCATCACCCCGAAGGCGGCCATCAGGGCGCCGCCGCCGAGATCGGCGATCTGGCCGGCCGACTGCATCGGCGGGCCCTCCTTGGCGCCGGTCAGGCCGAGCAGTCCGACCAGCCCGAGGTAGTTCATGTCGTGCCCTGCCCGCTGCGCGTAGGGGCCGTCCTGCCCGTAGCCGGTGATCGCGCAGAAGACGAGAGTCGGGTTCTCCTTGCGCATCCGCTCGTAGCCGACCCCGAGGCGGTCGAGGACGCCGGGGCGAAAGCCGTCGAGCACGACGTCGTAGTCGGCGACGAGACGCAGCAGCGCCTCTCTCCCGTGCTCGCTCTTGAGGTCGAGGCGGACCGAACGCTTGCCGCGGTTGAGAGCGAGGTAGAGCGAGGAACGGGTGCCGAGCGCCTGCTGCTCGTCGGTCCCGTAGTAGGGCGGCGCCCAGCGGATGTAGTCGCCCATGCCGGTGTCCTCGACCTTCAGCACCTCGGCGCCGAAGTCTGCAAGCAGCAGCGAGCAGAAGCCGCCCGGGAGGAGGCGGGTGAGGTCGAGGACCTTGACGTCGCTGAGAGGAAGGTTGTCGCTCATCCGGGCTCGACCTCGACGGGGAAGTCGACCGAGTTGGCGATGAAGCAGAGCTGGTGGGCGCGGTGGTGCAGCGCCTCGATCGCGTCGGGAGCCGGCGGGTCACCAGCCCAGCGCACCAGCGGGCGCAGCGTCACCGAGGTGAAGCGCTTGCCGTCGAGCACCCCGTCGGCGTCGTCCTCGTAAGAGGCGACCTCGAACCCTTTTTTCCTTGCCAGGGCCAGGAACCAGAGCATGTGGCAGCTCGAGAGCGCGCCGACCAGCAGCGCCTCGGGATTCGACTTGGTGTCGTCGCCGCCGAACTCGAGCGCCGAGGAGCTGGGAAGGGACTGGGCGCCGAGCAGGACCTCGTGGGCTCGCACGTCCTCCCCCTCGCCACCGCTCCAGGAGACACCGGCACGGTGGATCGACTTCGCCATCGCCCTAGACCTCGGCCCGCCTCGGCACTCCCAGCAGCTCGCGCGCCTCGGCCACGCTGGCGGGGCGGCGGCCGACGTCTTCTGCCATCTGCCGCGCCTTGCCGATCAGGTCGCCGTTGGAGCGGCACATCTCGCCGTTGGGCAGGTAGAGGTTGTCCTCGACGCCGGCGCGGACGTTGCCGCCGAGCACCAGCGAGGAGGCGAGCAGCTTCCACTGGTCACGGGAGATGCCGATCACCTGCCACTGGTTCGGCCCCTCGGGGCCGCCGGGGATCTGGTCGGACATCAGGGTCACGTTGCGCGGGGTGGGTCGGATACCGCCCGTCACCCCCATCACCAGCGAGATCTGCAGCGGCGGCTCCAGCAGGCCCATGTCGATCAGCGGATCGAGGTTGGCGACGTGGCCGGAGTCGAAGCACTCGTGCTCGGGCTTGATCCCGAGCTCTTTCATCGCCGTCAGGAACTCGATGATCGTGTCGAAGCTGTTCTCGAAGACCGCTTTGAAGACGAAGTCCTGGCGCCGCTTGGAGTACTTCGCGTAGTTCATCGAGCTCATGTTCAGCGCGGCGACGTCCGGACGGCAGGCGCGCAGGTACTCGATCCGCTTCTCGATCGGGATCCCGATCGCGCCGGTCGAGTAGTTGACGATCACGTCGCCGACCTCGGCCAGGATCGCCTCGGTGATCGCCTTGAAGTCATCGACCTCGTAGGAGGGGGTGCCGTCGGGCTTGCGAGCGTGGATGTGGATCTGCGAGGCGCCCTCGTCGACCGCGCGCCGCGCCTCCGCCGCGTACTCCTCCGGCGTGTAGGGGATCGCCGGGCACTGGTCGCGGTTGGCGATCACGCCGCTGATCGAGCAGCTGATGATCACCGGGTCACTGAAAGAGCTCATCTCGTCTCCTAGACCGGCATGACGCCGTGTCGTTTCCTCGGCTTCTCCACGTGCTTGTTGCGAGCCATCCGCAGCGCTTTGACGATCGTCGGTCGCGTCTCGCGTGGGTCGATGACGTCGTCGATAACCGCGTTGCCGGCGGCGATGTAGGGATCGATCTGCTGGCGAACGGCGTTCAGCATCGCCTCGCGGGTCGCCTCGGGGTCGTCGGAGGCCTCGATCGCCCCGCGGCCGATGATTTCTACCGCCCCCTCGGCGCCCATCACCGAGATCTCGGCCCCGGGCCAGGCGACGATCAGGTCAGGCTCGTAGGCCTTGCCGCACATCACGTAGTAGCCGGCGCCGTAGGCCTTGCGGACGACCACGGTCACCTTCGGCACCGTGGCGCGGCTGACCGCGTAGAGCATCTTCGCGCCGTGGCGGATGATCCCGGCGTGCTCGACTTTCGAGCCGACCATGAAGCCCGGCACGTCCTGGAGGAAGACCAGCGGGATGTTGAAGGCGTCGCAGAGGTTGATGAAGCGGGCGGCCTTGTCGGCGGAGTCGTTGTCGAGGGTGCCGGCCAGCTGCTTGGGCTGGTTGGCGACGATCCCGGCCGGCTGACCGCCGAAGCGGGCAAGGCAGGTGATCACGTTCTTGGCGAACCTCGGCTTGATGTCGAAGTAGTTGCCGTCGTCGACGATCTCGCGGATCACGTCGTACATGTCGTAAGGCTTCCGCGAGGAGTCGGGGACGATCTCCATCAGCTTCTCCGACATCCGGTCCTCGAGGTCGGAGGTGTCCAGGACCGGCGGCTTCTCGTCGCAGTTGGCCGGGAAGAAGGAGAGGTATTCGCGGACGACGCGGATGCACTCCTCGTCGTCTTTCACCTCGAGGTCCCCCACCCCCGATTTGCGGCAATGTACCTTGGCGCCACCGAGGTCCTCCATCGAGATCTCCTCGCCGGTCACGGCTTTGGTCAGATGCGGGCCGGCGAGCGCCATCGCGCCCTGGCCGGAGACCATCGGCACGAAGTCCGAGAGCGCCGGGATGTAGGCGGTGCCGGCGGCGCAGGGACCCATCATCGCCGCCACCATCGGGATCACGCCCGACATTTCCACCTCCTCGCGAAAGAGGAAGCCGGAGCCGGCGAAGAGCGATCCCGTCGCCTCCTGGATGCGGGCGCCGGCGCTGTCGAGCAGCCAGATGAACGGCATCCGCTTGGAGAGCGCCATCTCGCGCAGGCGGGTGACCTTGAGCTCGCCGGTCATCCCCATCGAGCCGGCCATCACCGTGAAGTCGTAGGCGGCGATGCAGGTGGGGCGGCCGTCGACGTCGCCCCAGCCGGTGATGACGCCGTCGGCCGGCGCCTCGACCCCGTCCATCGTCCGCACGGCGAAGTGCGGGCGGCCGTGGATCCCCATCTCGACGAAGGTCCCCTCGTCGACGAGAAGGTCGATCCGCTCGCGGGCGGTGAGCTTGCCGCGGCCGTGCTGCTTGGCGATCTTCTCCTCGCCGCCGCCGAGCTTCGCCTTCTCGCGGCGCTCGTGCAGCTGCTCGGTGAGGTCGCTGAGCGGGGCGGTGCCCGGCAGCAGGTTCTCCGATTTCTCCTCGGTCGCCATCGGCTATCGCCCTTTCCACTGCGGGTCGCGTTTCTCGAAGAAGGCCGTGACCCCCTCGACGATGTCCTCGGTCGTGAAGGTGAGCGAGAGCTGTGAGCGCAGGAACTCGAGCGCGTCGTCGAGCGCCATGTCCTGCTGACGGTACATCGCGTCGTGGCCGAGCCGCATCAGCACCGGGCTCTTGGAGGCGAGCTTGCTCGCCCACTCGCTCACGGCGGCCTCGAACTCGGCCGCCGGGACCACCTTGTTGGCGAGCCCGTACTCGACCGCCTGCTCCGCCGAGAGCCGCTCGCCCAGCAGCATCATCTCGTTGACCTTCTTGCGCGGGACGTTGCGGTAGATGATCGACATGATCATGTAGGGGAAGGCGCCGACATTGATCTCGGGCGTGCCGAAGGTGGCGCCTTCTTTGGCGATCACCAGGTCGCAGGAGAGGGCGAGGCCCATGCCGCCCGCGAGGACGTGGCCGTTGGCGGCGCAAAGCGAAGGCTTGCCGAGCCGGGGCATCAGCCGGAAGAACTCGAGGAAGAGGTCGGAGGCGAAGTGTTTGGCGACCAGGGGCACGTCCATGGCGAAGCCGCCAAGGTCGGCGCCGGCGCAGAAGACCTTCTCGCCGGAACCGGTGAGGACGACGGCGCGAACCTCGTCGGAAGCTTTGGCGAGCTTCATCGCCTCGACCAGCTCGGTCAGCATCTGGCCGGAGAGCATGTTGCGCTTCTCCGGGTCGTTCAGCGTCACCGTGGCGACGCCGTCGACTACCTCGTAAGCGACCTTCTCGCCAGCCCACTGGTTATTGCCCTGGCTCATCCGCCCGGACCATAGCAGTGCTGAAAGTGGGAAGTGCTACTGTCCACTTCGCAAAGGGGGTGTCTGAGTTTTCCCGCCATATATGTGGGTCAGGCTCACAAACCCCGGTGAGGAACGAGGAGGAGAGACCAGTGGCGACCGCAACCAACGGCTCCAGCGTCATCAAGCCCGACCACGCAGCCGGGCGCAAGCACTTCATCTTCAGCCAGGAGCACGAAGACCTGCGCGAGTCGATGGAGTCGTGGGTGAAAAAGGAGCTGTGGCCGCATCGCAACGAGTGGGAGGACACCTACTGGCCCACCTCGGCGATGGAACGGGCGGGCGAGCTCGGCTTCCTCGGCCTCTGCTTCCCGGAGGAGTACGGCGGCCAGGGCGGCGACTACTTCTACTCGCTGGTCCGCGCCGAGTGCATGAGCTACTCCGGGTCCGGCGGCACCAACATGGGCTTCGCGGTGCAGAGCGACATGGTCCTCCCCCCCATCCACCTGCTCGGCACCGAGGAGCAGAAGCGCAAGTACCTCGAACCGGGCCTGAAGGGCGAAAAGGTTGGCAGCCTCGGGATCACCGAGCCGGGCGCCGGCTCCGACGTCGCCGGAATCCGCACCACCGCGCTCCGCGACGGCGACGAATACGTGATCAACGGCTCCAAGACCTTCATCACCAACGGCCCCCGCGCCGACTTCATCGTCCTCGTCTGCAAGACCGACCCGGACGAGCGCCACGCCGGCATCACCCTCTTCATCGTCGACCTGCGCGACGAGAACGGCGAGAAGGTGCCCGGCTTCAGCGTCTCCGCCGAGCTGGAGAAGATGGGCATGCACGCCTCCGACACCGGCGAACTCGCCTTCGACGACGTCCGCGTCCCGGCCGACGCCGTCCTCGGCGAGGTCGGCAAGGGCTTCTACCACATCGCCTGGGAGCTCCAGGGCGAGCGGCTGGTCGCTGCCGCCGGCTCCCACGCGGGCTGTGAACGGATGATCGAGAAGACCCTCGAGTACGCCAAGGACCGCGAAGCCTTCGGTCGCCCGATCGGCAAGTTCCAGGCGATCCGCCACAAGTTCGCCGAGATGGCGACCAAGACCGAGGCGGCGAAGCAGTTCACCTATGCCACCGCCTGGCGCTTCGCCAACGGCGAGTACCCGGTGCGCGAGATCACGATGGCCAAGCTTTTCGCCTCCCGTGTCGGCTGCGAGGTCGCCGACGAGTGCATCCAGATCCTCGGCGGCTACGGCTACATGAAGGAGTACGAGATCGAGCGCGCCTACCGCGACGTCCGCCTCAACCGCATCGGCGCCGGCACCGACGAGGTGATGCTCGACGTGATCGGGCGGAGCTACGGGCTGTAGGCGAAGTTATTGCGTCGCCACCAGCGTGGCGATGATGCCGAGAGAGCCGATGATCGTGGAGCCCCAGAGCTGGACCATCAAAGTCCGCAGGTCACGAATGTCAGCATCGATCCGATCAAGGCGCTTGTCCAGCCCATCGAATCTCTCGGTGAGTCGCTCGTCGGTCCACATCTTCCGCTTCATGCCTCCCACGCTACAGAGATAAATGTCACAAGAAATGCTTTGTCTGCAACCTTATAGCACCAACTTCGTGCCATGACTGGCACGGAGCGCGTCCGCGCCTATTACGAGGCACTGAATACGGGTGATGCTGAGGCGGTATCCGCCCATTTCACCGACGATGCCACCCACTACTACACGCGCCTTGGCCCGCATGAGGGGGCGGAGACGATCGGCGGTTTCGCCGCCCTAGGCGTCTCCACGATCGATGCCCAGTGGTACATCGAAAACCTGATCGCGCAGGACGACCAAGTCGTGATCGAGTGGACGATGACCTGGCGCGACCCGAAGAGCGGTGAGAAGCGGCTCGACCGCGGCACCGAGTGGTTCCTGATCCGCGACGGCAGGATCGCCGAGGTCCGCGCCTACCACCATGGCGGCAAGAAGAACCCCCAGGGCGACCTGCTCGGCTTCGACCACGAGGGCCGCGGCTACCGGATGCTCGCGGACTGGGAAGCACCGGCGAGCAAGGAGGAGGGCACCGCATGACCGTGGTCAAGGACAGCGGCGCTCGCGCCACCCTGCCGCCCTTCGACGAGGAGCACGAGGAACTGCGCGAGACGGTCTCCCGCTTCGTCGCCAAGGAGATCGCCCCCAACGTCGACGAGTGGGAGGCGGCGCGGGAATTCCCGCGGGAGCTCTTCACCCGCTGCGCCGAGCTCGGCTTCCTCGGCCTCAAGTTCCCCGAGGAGCTGGGCGGCCAGGGCGGCACCCACCTGCACGACGCCGTCTGGGTCGAGGAGCTGGCCCGCTCCGGCGGCTCCGGCGGCGTCGCCGCCGGCCTCAACGCCCACGCCTCGATCGCGATGCCGCCGATCTTCAAGTTCGGCACCGAGGAGCAGAAGCAGCGCTGGCTGCCCGCCGGGATCGCAGGCGAGAAGATCGGCGCCCTCGGCATCACCGAGCCCGGCGCCGGCTCCGACGTCGCCTCCCTCTCCACCACCGCCGTGCGCCACGGCGACACCTACGTCGTCAACGGCGCCAAGACCTTCATCACCAACGGCGTCCGCGCCGACTTCCTCGTCTGCGCCTGCAAGACCAGCGAGGAGGGCGGCCACGGCGGCATCTCCTTCCTCGTCCTCGAGAGCGAGATGCCCGGCTACGAGGTCAGCGCCAAGCTGGAGAAGATGGGTTGGCACTCCTCCGACACCGGCGAAATCTCCTTCACCGACGTCGAGGTGCCGGCCGAGAACCTGCTCGGCGAGGAAAACGGTGGCTTCAAGCTGATCATGGCCAACTTCGCCTGGGAGCGGCTGCTGATGGCGATCGGCGCCGTCGGCGCCATGCAGCGCCTGATCGAGATTTCCGTCGCCTACGCTCAGGAGCGCGAAGCCTTCGGTCGGCCGATCGGCAAGTTCCAGGCGATCCGCCACCAGGTGGCGGAGATGGCCACCCTCGCCGAGACCTCCCGCGCCATCACCTACAACGCACTGCGCCTCTTCCACACCAGTCAGGACTGCATCCAGGAGGTCTCGATGGCGAAGCTGCTGACCCAGCGCGCCGTCCTCGACATCGCCGACCAGTCCCTCCAGATCCATGGCGGCTACGGCTACATGCGCGAGTACGGAATCGAGCGCGCCGTCCGCGACGCTCGCCTCGGCCCGATCGGCGGCGGCACCGACGAGATCATGAAAGAGATCATCGGCAAGACCATGGGGTTGTAGGACGGGAGCCCAAGTAACCGCTCTTGCGAGTGATAGTGGCTTCCGGACCCCGACTACCGGACAGTGGCGGGAGGTTGATCGACCACCGTCGTCAGGGCGCTCGCCCCCATTCACTGACCAAGTTGAACATCGCAATCTCCAAAGCCAGCTACCCCACGCTCGACCGCAGGCTCAGCACATGCAAAGCTTCAGGTTGGTCGAGCCGCAGCCCCAGCACGTCCACCCAACCCACCAAGGATTGCGCACGGCGGTGGTAATCCTCACCGCAGCCGCGACCTGGGAGCGGAGGTTCGCAGCCGAGACGACCCTCCGATCGACCGGCTTGACATCGAGGCGGTGTTCCTGCTGTCCATGGCCCCTCCTAGAGCTGGAGGCCAAGAAGTCCGGCAGGCGCAGGAAGCGCCTACCGGACTTCTTGGCCTTGCGTTGCACTTGGCCTTGCCGACGTAGGAAGCCGCCCTCAGATCAGTGTGTGCAAGTGATCGTCCGTGCAGCCGGGAAGCTGAACGTCCAATTACTCGGCACGTTCAGCGCTGCTGTAGCCCCACTATTGGTGTGCAGGTCGTAAGTTTTATCTGTGTAGGTAAGGATTTCCTGCGTACCGTCGGTGCCGCGGATTTTCAGGATCGCGGTTTTGCTGGCAACGCCGCACGCGGGTGAAATGATCTCGCCGATGATTCCCGCGCCTGTCACTGTTTTCTCGACGAGGAAGCACCGGTAGTGAAGGAAGGCTCCGGTTGCAGCGTTGGGTGTGATCAGGATGCCCGGCCGGTCTGTCGCGATCATGATCAGGTGGAATTCAAGAGGTGTCATTGTCACAGTTTTGCTAGCTTCGGAGTGCCCCTGAGCCGTGCTCCCGCAGCCGATGGAACCGTTTATCGTAACGCCGGTGTAAGTCATATTCAGCGTGCCCGTTGTGGTATTGGTGAATGCGCCACTGCCGCTGAACCCGGTCGCATGCATCGTTGATCCTTCTTTTTCCTGGATGACAAATGTTCCGCTGGAGATGGTGAAGGTCGACGTCGCATCGAGGTGCGCCGGCAGCGCCGAGGCTAGGGCCGGCATCGCGAGCATTGCGGCGCTGACCGCCGAGAGGGCGAACAGCATCTTCTTCTTCATTTCTCTCTACCTTTCTCGTGCACCCGGCAAAGAGAAAACGTTGCAAAGGCGATTCCCGCCGGATCCGTGGTGGGTCGGCTGATTCCGTAGGCCCGACCCAGCTTGCACCGTTAGGAGTAACCGGCCGCCCCCAACCGGTCAAGAGTCTCCGTTACGCAACAAGAGGCCCTGAGTACAACCCCCAGCAACCGCCAGGGCTCGGCATCCGCGCGCTCGCCATTCTGCGCGCGGTTCAGGAACAGGGGTCAACACCTAGGCTCGACGCCACGCGTGCGATCTGCCCAAACCCCCACTGGCGGCTTATCGGCTGTTCGCGAGCGGGGCGCTCCGCGCACCTCGCCTACAGCCATAGAAAGCGCGGCAGGCGCTATTTGCGCCCGCCGCCTTGCTTAGCCGCCTTGCCATTGCACTTGGCCTTGACGACGGGGTGGGAGCCGCCTTCAGATCAGTGTGTGCAACTGACCAATCGTTCAGCCGGGGCAGTGACCGTCACATTGCCCGGAATGTCAATCGATGCTGTGGCCCCACTGTTGGTGTGGAGGTCGTAGGTTTTACCTGTGTAGGTGAGGAGTTCTTGCGTACCACCTGCGCCGCGGAATTTCACGGTCGCGGTTTTGCTTTTAACGCCGCACGCGGGTGCAATGATCTCGCCGATGATCCCAGGGCCTGTCAATGTTTTTTCGACAAAGAAGCACCGGTAGTGAGCGAAGATTCCGGTTTGGGCGTTGGGTGTAATCAGGACCCCCGGCCGGTTTGTCGCGATCATGATGAGGTGGAATTCGAGAGGTGTCGTTGTCACGGTTTTGCTGGCTTCGGTATGCCCCTGAGCCGTGCTCCCGCAGGAGATACCGCCTGCCGAAACGCCGGTGAAGGTCAGGTTCAGCGTGCCTGTTGTGGTATTGGTGAGTTGGCCGCTGCCGCTGATCCCGGTACCAGTGGTCGCTGCCCCTTCTTTTTCCTGCAGGGTCGATGCACCGCCGTTGACCGTGAAGGTCGACGTCGCATCGATGTGCGCCGGCAGCGCCGAGGCGAGGGCCGGAATCGCGAGCGTCGCGGCGCTGACCACTCCCAGGGCGAGAAGCATCAACTTCTTCATTTCTCTCTACCTTTCTTGTGCACCCGGCAAGAGGAGACGCTGCAAGGCCCCTCCCTCGGGTCCGTGGTGGGTCGCGGCCTTTGCCAGCCGACCCAGGTTGCCTACAGGAGTAACCGACCGTTCCCAAATGGTCAAGAGTTACTTTTTGCGCAGATTTATTCTGAGCACTAGCCCCAGCAAATCCCAGGGCTCGACATCCGCGCGCTCGCAATCCTGCACGCGTCCCAACCCCCAACATCTAGCGACCTCGTCCCAGCCCTGTCGGCCGCCTGTGAGGGGGCCCGCGCTCGGAAACCTCGCCTCAAGCGAGGGAAAGCGCGGCAGGCGCTACTTGCGCCTGCCGCCTTTCTTGGCTTTGCCGTTGCACTTGGCCTTGACGACGGGGTGGAAGAGGTGTTGCCGGCCGTTCTGGCCTTTGAAGTTGGCGATCGCCCGTTGCTTGCCCTTGCAGATGTTGGTGCTGTTGACGATCAGCCCCTTGTTGCCGCCCTGCATCTCGAGGACGAACTTGGTTACCGGCGCATCCGGAACCCCTGCGAAGGTGGTGCGGAGGCGCCCGTTTAAGGAGTCGATCCGACCGACGAGGTTGATGTCGACCTTCCTCGAGCCCAGAGCCGCCACCATGTCCGGCAGTTCGTTATCGGAGGAGCGCAGGAACACTGGCCCCTTGAGCGGTTCATCGAGCAGCGGGGAGATCGCCGTCGCCCTGCCGTAGATCGAGGCTTTCGGGCATTTTTCACCGTTGCCGCCGCCCGCTCGGAACTGCACCCGGGTGCAGATCGTCCGAATATGGGCCTGTTCGAGGAAGGCGGACTCGGGCAGGGTGACCTGGGCCCGGCCGATGTTCGCATCGCCTTTGCGGGCTTTCAGGACTGCCCGCAGGCGCGGCGTATCGCTTCGCTTCGTGCCGCCGAGGAGCTTCAGCGAGAGCCTCGGCTTGAAGCCGAGGCTGGCGCAATCGGCCGCTTGGAAGGGGCTGGACACCGCCACCGATTTGTCGTCGGCCGGGGAACCGAAATCGACCCCCGAGCCGAATACGTCAGCGGCCGCCGTCTTCCGTTCGCAGCTGGTCGGGTTGAGAACGAAGTTCGCGCGATCGATGTAGACGCGGATGTCGCGGGCGTGAACGACGATCCCCTGCAGGATGTGCGGGATCGGCTTGGAGGCCCTGCCGTCGGAGGTGACTTCAGCCGTCTCCGGGTCGATCCGCAGGGCCTGGCGAATGACTACCGTGCCGAGGTCGAACGGTCCGACCTTCGCCGTGGCGATCGCCGCAATCGACAGCTTCGCTCCCCGGTACGGCCCGGCAAGATAGATCCTGCCGGGGGCGTAGCTGAGCTCGGGGCCGACTCCGGCGCCGACGAGGGTGCGGCCGATCTGCGACGCGGCGGGACAGCTTGGGTTGTCCAGCTCTTCCTGGCCGCCGTTTGGCCCGGTTCGTTCCCCGGCCGCGGCAATTGCCGCGTCGGGACAGAGCGGGATCCCGGCCAGCTTACCGATCACTCCCCGGGGAAGCTTGACGGAGAAGCGAGTGAGCTCCTGTTCGCCGTCCTCCCGGGTGAGCCGCATGATGAACGGCGAGTAGCTGCCGGCCGCGTTGTTGGCGGTGCCGGCGGTGAAGCCCGGGTCAAAGGGGGGCGTGCCGCTGGGGCACGGCTTGCCGTTCGGCCCCTGGCCCACCGTAAACGAGCTGGTCTCGACGACCACCTCGCTCGGCAGCGGACTGTCCGGATTCGACGCGTGCCAGGGCGTGAACTTCGTCTGCAGCTGGTAGGTCCCGCACTTCGGAGGCATCACCAGCGGCGCCCGGCTGCCTTCGAAGAAGTGCACCTTGAAGGAGTCGAACGGGATCTGCGGCAGATCGTCGAAGGTGGTGACGATCTGGCCGGTGCTGGGATTGAGCGCTACCTTGCCCGCCTGCTTGACGAGGACCCCACGCTCCGGACTCTTCGCCACCAGATAAAGGGCCAACAGCGAATTGAACGGATTGTCGTACGGCGCCGCCACATAGAGCGAGCCTTTCACTTCCTCTGCGAGCAGCGGCGTCGAGACCTGGACGGTTCCCACCTTGGACGCCTCGGGACAACCCGCCCCGGCCGGGGAGCTCGCCGTCTCCCGCGCAAGCTGCGCCGGGCTGCAGGCGGCGAGGCCGTTGGCCTGCGAAGGATTGATCGTCATACCCTCAGGCAGGGTCACCTCGACCTTCTTCGCCTGCCCTTCGGCGACGGTGTCATCGGTCAGGAGCCCCGCGTTCGGCATTTCCAGCTGGAAGTCGAGCCCACTCGGACTGGCGGCCGTCGGGTTCGTGGGCGAGGCACCCACCGTGGGGTCGAAGGGGATCTGGTCGCAGCCGATCAAGGTGCCGTTGCTGTCGCTCGCTCGCTCGATCGTGCTACCCGGCGGCACGTTCCACGGTTCCAGTTCGAATCCGAAGTCGAGCGGCGTCACGCAGGAGACCGGCTGCCGCAGGAAAGCGTCTTCGCCAAGGCCATCCGGCCGCTCGCATGGACCGACCTCCGTTTCGCGGGCGTTGTTGCAAGCCCAGCCGCGGGAGGTGTCGTGGGCTGGATCGCCGGGAGAGCCCCAGATGACTACGGTGCTCGAGAGGAGGTCGGCAATCTGCGTCGTGTTCCGCACCTCGGCAACGATCCGGTACTCGTTGTCGGGATCTACGGAGGTACCGATCACCACATGCACGCCTTGTACCGAGAATCCGAAGCGGGCAGGTTCTCCTTGGGCGGGGGGCAGGTTGAAGATGGGCACGGCGATTCGCGTGAGGCCAAGGTTCTTGGGTTCAATGATCGTGGTGGAGGCCACTCCGATCGCCGTAGCCGGCTGACAGCCATCCTCTGGCAGTTCCTTGAAGAAGACCTCCATCGGGCATTTCTGGACTGAAGTGGCGTTGCCGATGAAACCCGCCGGCAGTGGGAAACGGAAGTTGCGGGGCAGGGCGGGTTGTTCGATCCTGGCGGGGTTCAAACGCTTCGCGTTAGCGGTCAGTCGGCCCGTGTTGAGCTGGATGGTCGTCGTAAACTGGAAAGGGTGACCTCCAGCCTGGACAGCGGGGGCACCGCCCTCTTCTTCGGCCTGGGCGGAAAAGTGGCGGATGCCGAAGGGAACTTTCTCCGGGCTGACGATGATCTCCTGAGGGGCCGATGCCGCCGGAGCATTTCCGCCGCTCACCGACACTTTGCCGGGGGCGCCCGCCACCGGAGGGGTCCCGGTGAGACTGACGAAGATTTCAACTTCTATCGCTTCATATGACGGCAAGGTGCCCTCGAAGGTGCAGGTGACGAGATCTTGGCCTTCCACGGTGCAATCGACCGGGGTGCCGGCCTCAGCGCCCGATTTGTCCTGGACACCTGCATATCCCAGGGCTTCGGATGCGACCACGCCCTCTGGAAGTTCGTTGGTGATAGTGATGGGTTTAGTGGTGGCGTCGAGCGGAGCGTTGCCCAGGTTCGTGAGAATCGAAACGAGCCGACCGCTGCCGCCTGCCAACACCTCCAACGTGGCCGAGCCGAAGATATTTTCAGCTTCTTTTTCCTCAGGAGGGAACGCAAGAGAGAGGCTCAACGTCGGAGACGTCCCGGGAGCCATGATTTTGAAGTTGTCCCCTCCCACCGGGCCTCCAGTGACCTCGACGGCTTCGCTGCCCATCGCGCTCTCCAGGAGCGCCTCCAACTCCGCAGCGGTTTCGGTGGAGGCGAAGCCAGTGACGCCTTCGCATATGGCGTCACCAAAGCCTTCACCGTTATGGGTACCGAGGCAGCCAACCGTGTTGCCGCCGACTTCGATGCTCACCACGGCAATGGGAGCCCCCGGCACAAATGGGTGTTCCCCCGTTTTGGTTTCTATTTCCATCACGAAGTCCTCGGCTTCCCACAGATGCGTCGGGTGGCTGGTCGTCAGCACCTGCCACCAAGGCGACGGCGCGGCCGCGGCCGAAGCAGACGCAACAGCGGAAAGGGGGAGAAAGACCGCCACGGCGGCGATCAGAATCGCGATTCGCTTCGTCATCTTCGAAAGCTCCTTGGTCGAACCAGGTTCTTGGCGGCGGTGGGGGGTCGCGTCGCTCATCGTCTCCCCCCCTTGGCCTGGTCGGCTCTCCCAGGACGCTGTTTCGACTTCGCGCTCTTCTTGCGAACGCAGCGCGTCTTGCCGCCACGCCGGACCTTGCGCTTACCCTTGGGGCACTTCTTTGCTTTTACGTTTCCGGCGCCGCTGAACGAGGAGCTCGGCGGAGCGGCGGCCGGCGGCGCAGGGGTGGCCGGTCGGCAGGCTTCTCCGCTGCATTCCCATGCCGGCTTCAGCGCGTCCTCGGTGCCGCCGACGCGCGCGTCGTAGACATCAAGCTCCTGGTCTTTGTCCCGGACGGACAACTGCGCCGGGGTGAGGAAGAAGACGTCGTCACCACTTGCGCTCGCATCGAAGAACAAGGCTTCCTTCACGCCGGTCCCAGACGACAGGAGGCTGATGCAACCACCCCCAGAGCGAATGACCGCTCGCCCCGCGGACAACGCGGTGCAGCTACCCGTTCCAATCGGCTCGAATTGGTAAACGTCCCACTGGCTATTCGAGTCACCAACGACCAGCGAGGTGCGCGAGTTGAAGAACACCCGCCCGTTGTCCAGCACCACCCGCGGTCGGTAGGGCGCGGGGGTGACAGATGGCACCAAAGTGCCAACAGGCTGCGGCAATACGGCTGAGATTCGCCGCCCAAGCCACTGCCTTTGGGGGTCGAGGTTACCCAGGAATCCGGTCACGGTCGGAACTTCTCCGGTGGGAGCCGCTCCCAGAGGGTGGCAGGAGGCACAGTCAATCCGGTCGGTTTGGGAGTCGTAGACGAACACCTGCTGAACCGGGTCCCCCGTCTCGGAATCCAAGTTCGGATGGCGAGCGAGGCTCTTCTGCGACATGAAAGCCAGGTAGCGGCCGCTGGGACTGGCGGCGGAACTGCGGTCATCAGCCAGCGCATCGACGCCGCCCCAGTTTGGACGATCAGCCTCCGCGAGAGTGGCAATGAAACGCACCTCTCCTCCCCGGGAGACGTACAGGTTCGGTTTTCCTGCTTCCGCCGCGTCGCCAAAAGTATTCGCAGCGGCGTCGAGGATGCCTCGAGCGACGAAATAGACGGTCTCGCCATCGTCGCTCATGCCGGAAACGAGACCCAGGACCTCAGCGCTTTCTGAATCGGTCTCCGTGGCCCCAGTGAGGTTGGTGAGCGTCGCACAGCCACCCGAGGGGTCGACAGTCAATATCTCGCACCGATAGAAATCGCTTCCGGTCGGGCTTGCATCCTGGGTCAACTGCCGTGATTCCTTGAAAATCACGACGGTGCCGTCAGGGTTCGCCCCTTGGAACACAGGCTCAGCCGGACCCGTGCCCAGGGCCGGCGGCTGCGCGACATCGAGTCGCACGGATTCTTCGGCTGCGGTATCCCGCATGTAGAGGGAGTCGGGCACGAGGCCGCCTCCACTCCAGAAGATGCGGCTCCCGTCATGCGAAATTGCATGCTGGAGCATTTGAATGCCGGACCCAAGCAACTGGGTGCTCACGACGTCGCCACCTTCGTCGGCCGGGAGGACGCTGAGCGGCTTCAGCTCGCCTGCTTGCCAGTAGTAGAGCACCGGAGCCGGCGCTCCTTCCACCGGAGCCGGCACTTCCTCCGAAAGGGGGACAGCGGACTTGAGGACCATGGCGGTGAAATCGTCATTGGCGCCCATATGCACGACCGCACCCTGGGAACCGAAGGGATTGCCACCGAATTCGGTTCCGGGTGGAACGTTCGCAGCCGTGACGAGCGGGACGTAAAGCGGTGGTTCGCCATCTTCCCAGAGATAGGGCGTCCGTTCAGTCGCCTCCGGGGAAAGTTGAGATCCGTCAGCGGGTTCCAGCAGCGCCCTGGCGAGGTCCGAACGGAACAGCCTGAACTCGCCTACCAATTCTGCCGATGGGACCATGCGAGAGCTCGGGGGGCTGAGGTCTTTCGAGGACCATCCCCCGGTCCCGCGCCGGGCGTGCACGAACGACGGTTCCAAGCTCCGATTACCTTCGGGATGGTCTTCGACCGACCCGCGACTCGAGTAGACGATGCCGTCACCGTTGGCCGCCGCTTGGACCAAGTAACCGGCAACATTCAGAACCGCTGAACCCTTATTGGGGGGTGAGACCATCTCCCAGACCCGTCCGTCGCTGAGCTGGAAGCCGGGTCCAGGGATCGACATCGTCGAGAACGTTCCTGCTTCTTCGCCACTTCCGAGCTCATTCTCGGCAACGATCCGGTAATGGTAGAGGCTGTTCGGCTCGAGACCGGTGACCAGATGGGATACGGCCACCGGATCCTCGCCTTCTCCTATATTCGCCCCACCGACCGGCACGCTGATGCAAGTAGTCACGGAGCAATCCTCGGGTCCATACTCGAACCTGTACGAGGTGCTTTTCAAGTTCGGGTCGACGAACGCGTGCAGTCGCGCCGACTCCGAGGTGAGCTTCGTGACCCTGAGGCCCGTCACATAAGGTTTGTCGATTATTTCCTTGATCCCAAACAACGCTATTTTGGACTCGGTCCCCTCGGTATCACCCGTGTAAAATTTAACCGTTTCGTCTGGTTCTATGCTCACGCTTTCATCGAGCACGGCGATCCCGGTCGATCCTCCACCTAGAGACGAGCCTTCAGACGGCGTATCCGGGGCCCCGATCTCTTCGACCAGCGCCCCGGTCTCGTTGAACCTCCTGACCCAAGTGCTGGTGAAGGCGGTTTCCAGTGCATACACATCGCCATTCGACCCATCGACGGCGACACCGGCGAATAGACCTCCGCTCTGGAACTTCGATTTCGCGAACGCAGTTTCCGTGTAGGTGGCGCCTTCAGTCACAGGCATCGCGTTGGGCGTGTATCGCCTGATTTCACGAGGCTGATCTTCGGTCGTCGGAATGACGAAGACGACTCCAGTCGCGCTCACCGCTATGGCCTGTGGCTGTGCAACAGAGAAGGTAGTCAGGGGCGCTCCAGTAGGGGCAAAGACACTGATGGTGCCCAAATGGTCGCTGGCATAGATGTTGCCGGCACCATCGACGGCGACGCCGTTGAGGTCGGTGAAACCTGGAATCTCGCTAGTGCCCGCACCGGGGCCCGCGGCGAATTCGGCGGGTTCGCCACTGGCCTCAAAAGCCCTTAGCGAACTCTGTTCGGTCATATAGATGCGGTGGCTGGCAGAATCCACGGCCACCTTGGTGCCAATTCGATACGACTCGTCTTCGACGAAGGGAGCCAGGCCTTTTATTTCGTTGCCTTCGATATCAGGACTGCCTCCGGTAAAGGAGACGGGATCGCCGTCCAAGTCGAATTTCAACAGGGTACCTTCCAGGCCATCCTGATCGAGGACGTAGACGAAGCCTTCCGCTTGGTCAAGAGCTATGGAGTCGGCAGATTCGAAATTCGAAGCGTCCGTGCCGTCAGGGCCGAAGCGGGAGAGCTTCTGGACTTCTGCCGCACCAGCGACTCCCACGGAAAACAACAATGCCGTCAACGCAATGCTGGCGATCAATCCCAGAGCCACCCTCATGCTTCTAGATCTTGCCGCCATCTCTCCCCCATCTTTTCGTCGAACAAGAGGTGCCCCGGGTTCCTGCCCCGACGCCAGTCCCTCCCAAGCCGCCAGTTCCCGTGGCGTACCGCAGTAGTACCTGATCTTCGCCTTCGAGGTTTTCGCTCCTGCTTGTTTTCAGGGCTTTTACCCTGCAAACCACGTGCGATGAGAAATCGCGTGCGCATTCTTGCGCTGGACCGGCCATCTTGTCAGCAGGCGCTGGCCACGAGCACACGGGGCCTCCTTGCGGAGGCCCCGTGCTTCATGCCTTAACTACCTGGCAATCACGCCCAGATCAGTGTGTGCAAGTGATCGACCGTTCATTCGGGAAGGTGATCGTCACATTGCCCGGAATGTCCATCGATGCTGTGGGCGCGCTATTGGTGTGGAGGTCGTAGGTTTTATTTGTGTAGGTGAGCAGTTCCTGCGTACCGCCGGCGCCGCGGAATTTCACGGTCGCGGTTTTGCTTTTAACGCCGCACGCGGGTGCAATGATCTCGCCGATGATCCCAGTGCCTGTCACTGTTTTCTCGACGAGGAAGCACCGGAAGTGAGCGAAGACTCCGGTTGCAGCGTTGGGTGTGATCAGGATGCCCGGCCGGTTTGTCGCGATCATGATCAGGTGGAATTCGAGGGGTGTCGTTGTCACGACCCTGCTGGCTTCGGTGTGCCCCTGAGCCGTGCTCCCGCAGTTGATACCACTGGGCGTGGGGCCCGCCGTTACGCCGGTGAAGGTCAGGTTCAGCGTGCCTGTTGTGGTATTAGTGAATGCGCCACTGCCGCCGATCCCGGTGCCATTGCTCGCTGACCCTTCTTTCTCCTGCAGGACCGATACACCGCCGGAGACGCTAAACGTCGACGTCGCATCGATATGCGCCGGCAGCGCCGAGGCGAGGGCCGGCATCGCGAGCATCGCGGCGCTGACCACCGAGAGGGCGAGCAGCATCATCTTCTTGCTCATACTTACCTTTCGTCTGCGCCCGAACAGGAGGAAGCTTTTAGGCCGCCTCCCGCTGGGCCATTGGTGGGTGGGCGACTTTCGTCTGCCGACCCGCTTGCGCTGCTAGGAGTAAGTGATCGTTCCCAAACGATCAAGAATCCCTGTGCCATTAGTGGAGGCTCGAGCCCACGCGTAAAAAGGTCTTGACCAAATTCCCCTGCAAATCCCCAGGGCTCGACATCCGCGCGCTCGCAATCCTGCGCGCGGTTCGGAAAAAAAGGGTCAGCGTCGGGGGCCGGCGTCGCAGGTATGCGACCTGCCCCAGCCACTCTGGCCGTTGCAGTAGTCGTGACCAGGGCCGCCGTAGAGCTGATCGGGTTGAGCACCGCCGTAGAGGCGGTCGTTGCCCTCTTCGCCGTGGCAGCCGTCCTGGCCGGGGCCCATGACGCAGACGTCGTTGCCGGGGCCGCCCCAGCAGCCGTCGCTGCCGGTGCCGTGGCGGCAGTAGTCGTCGCCCGGGCCGCCGACGCAGTCGCTGTTGCGGGGACCGGTGATGCAGGTGTCGTTGCCGCCGCCGCCGATGCAGCGGTTGCGCCTCGCCCCGCCGGGGAAGCAGGTGTCGCGCTCGCCGTGGCCGATGAACTTGTCCGAGCCGCCGCCGAGGTGGATCGTCAGCGGCACCGGCAGGCGCTCCTCGACGCGGACGAAGTCGCCGGAGTTGCCCATCCAGATCTCGATCGAGGTGGCACGGCTAGTGCAGACGGCGACGCGGTGGCCGCGGACGAAACGGCAGCCGGGCTGGCGGCGCTCGGCCAGATTGCCCTTGACGACGATCTTGCCGCCCTTCGTGCCAAGGCTCAGCTTCGCCCCCGAGTGGGCGCCGAAGACGACGATCTTGCTGGCGGGCGTGGCAACGGCCGGCGTCGCCAGGAGGGCGAGGGCCGTGAGCACGCCGACCACGAACATGCGGCCGGGGGTGGCTGGCATCGCGGGCATACTAAACATGTGCATCGGCTAACAAAGTGGAAACTTGAACCCAACAGACATTCGACCCTGCAAATTGGATGGGAAATTTGATCTATCTGCTCAGGCACGGAGAGGCCGAGGACGGCGATGGAGACGACGCCGCTAGGCGGCTGACGCCGAAGGGGGAGTCCCAGACCCGCGCCGCGGGCAGGGCGCTGGCAGCAATGGACGCGGCGATCGAAACCTGCCTGACCAGCCCGAAGGTCCGCGCTGCGGACACGGCCAAGCTGGCCTGCGAGGCCCTCGATCTCGAGCCGGAGATCGCAAACGAGCTGCGCGGCGGTCCCTTCGATTCGCTCTCACTCGTCGCCGGCCGCGGGGACGTCCTCCTCGTCGGCCATGAGCCCGACTTCTCCAGCGAGGTGGCCCGGCTGACCGGCGCCCGAGTGAAGCTGCGTAAGGGCGGGCTTGCGATCGTCGACGGCGCGACGCTGATCGCGCTGTTAGGTCCGCACCACCTCGCTGCTCTCGCGGAAACTCCTCAGATGTGACCGATCTCAAGGCATGCTTCTGGTCCGACTGGCCAGTCAACCAGGACGGCCCGATCCCGATAGCCTCCCGAGCCGACTTTTCATCGAGCGAAGGAGAGACGGAGCAATGGGACTTCTGGACGGAAAAGCCGCGATCGTCACGGGTTCGGCGCGCGGGATCGGGCGCGCCACCGCGGAAATGTTCGTGGCCGAGGGCGCCAAGGTGCTGATCAACGACCTCGACGCCGACGTCGCCGAGCAGGCCTCGGGTGAGATCGACGGCGAGACCGCCGTCTTCGCCGGCGACCTGACCAAGGAGGGCGCCGCCGACGACCTGGTCAAGGCCGCGATCGACGCGTTCGGCGCGGTCGACATCTGCGTCAACAACGCCGGCTACACCTGGGACGGCGTCGCCCACAAGATGAGCGACGAGCAGTTCCAGGCGATGCTCGACATCCACACGATCGTCCCCTTCCGGGT
>DATEOT010000056.1:0-66696 GCA_035273795.1 Solirubrobacterales bacterium
GTCGAGGATCAGGATCAGGGTTTGTCTGGCGGCGATTCGCTCGAGCAGGGCTCGCACCGCGCGGTGCGTCCGGTAGCGCTCGTCGACGGGCGGCTCACCTCCCTCGCTCGCCAGCGTGGGCAGGACCCCGGCCAGCTCCGACCGCGCCGGGGCCGGGACCAGCTCCTCCGACTCCTGCGAAGCAACGTAGGCATCCAGGGCGTCGGCCCAGACCGCGAACGGCACGTCGCGCTCGAATTCGGCGGCGGCTCCGCCCAGGACCAGCATCCGGCGCTCGTCGCCGCGCCGCCGCAGTTCCGCAAGCAGGTGCGTCTTGCCGATCCCCGGCTCACCCTCGACCGCGAGGCATGCCGGCGCCTCGCCGAGCTCGGCGAGCATCAGCTCCAGGAGCTCGACCTCAGGCTCCCTCCCCACGGTCCGCAGTGATTTCAAGGGGTTGATTCAGGCAGTCTCCCCTGATGGTCGGGTCGCCGCAATCGTCCTCCCTCAAGCCCTGACCAGCGCGTCCTCTTCTGCGAAGCTTCCTGGGGTGACCGACCAGGACGTCTTCCTCCAGAAGCGGATCTACGACTGGTCGCTCGGGCTGCCCGACTGGCAGCGGGGCCTGATGCGGAAGCTCTGCGGCGGTCCCCTCGACGAGGCGGGGCGGGCGGCGGTCCTCGCCGTCCTCTGCGGGAACCCGGGGGCGCCGTCCCTGCCGCCGCTGGAGCTGAGCGACCTGCCGGCTGACGAGACCGAGCACGGGATCGTCGAGCTGCGGGAGATCCGCGACCTGCGCAACGTCAACCGGCTCGCCGAAGACCAGGCGCTGCGCTTCGGCCCCGGCCTCAACGTCGTCTTCGGCGAGAACGGCGCCGGCAAGAGCGGCTACGGCCGCCTCTGCCGCCGGGTCTTCCGCGCGGCGGAACCGGGCGAGGTGCTCCACGACGTCTTCGATCCCGGCAAGGCGGACGCTCCGCAGACGGCCGAGTTCGTGCTGGAGGTGAACGGCGAGGAGCGGGTGGTGGAGGTCGACCTGGCCGGCGAAGCGCCTCACGTCCTCTCGGCGATGACCGCCTTCGACGCGAGCTGCGCCGAGTTCCACCTGACCAGGCAGAACACGATCGAGCACACGCCGCGGCCGCTGCGCCTGCTGAAGGAGCTGGCCGAGACCCAGGACCAGCTCGCGGCCGAGCTCGCGCGGCAGGTCGACGATCGGCGCGAGGAGCTGCCCGCCCTGCCGGTGGTGAAGGACCCGGCCGCCGCGGATCTGCTGGCGCGCGTGGAAACGGGTGAGGCGTCGCGGGAGGAGGTGGCGAGCTTCGCGAGTCTCGAGGAGGCGGAGCTTGAGGAGCTGCGCGAGCTGGAGAAGGCCGAAGCCGCGATCGCCGCCGACCAGAGCGCGGCGCTGGAGAAGGGGGCGAGGAAACGGGCCGCCGCGGTCGAAAAGCTGGCGAGCGAGCTGCAGGACGCGTGGGACCGGCTCGACGACGAGGCGCTGGCGGAGATCGCCGAGCTGCGCCAGCGCCTTGCCCGCGCCTCCGCCGCGGTCGACCAGCTCGCCGCCGAGACCTTCGCCGACCAACCCCAGCCCGGCACCGGCGGCGAGGCCTGGCGGGAGATGTGGGAGGCGGCGCGGCGGTTCGTCGCATCCGAGGAGGGGACGTTTCCGGACAAGAGCCCGGACGCCACCTGCCCGCTCTGCCAGCAGGGGCTGGAGTCGGAGGCCCACGAGCGGCTGCACCGCTTCGAGAGCTTCGTCGCCGGCGACCTGCGCGACCAGGTCCGGCAGGTGGACCGGGTTCTGCTCGAGCGTCTCGAAGGCCTACCGGACCTCGAGCAGATCTCCCACACCGCCGAGATCGCCGTCGCCTCCGCCGGCGAGCAGCTGCAGGACGCGGCCGAGGGAGCGCTCGGGGCCCTGGCCGACCGGCTCGCGATCGCGACCGGGCGGACCGAGCCCTCGCTCGCCCTCAGCCTCGACCTGAAGCCGCTGCGGGACTACGTCGCGGTCCAGGTCGCCGAAGCCGAAGGGTTCGCGGTCCTCCGCGACGAGAAGGAGCGGAAGCGAATCAAGCGCCGCCTGCGGGAACTGCGCGCCCGCCAGCAGGTCGGCGCCGAGCTCGAGCAGGTGCTGGCGCACCTCGAGGGGCTGGAGGCGATAGCGGCGCGGGAGGAGGCGCGGCGGCGGCTCTCGACGCGCTCGATCTCCCACCGGATCGGCGAGCTCAGCAAGCTGGCGATCACGACGCGGCTGAAACGGGCGCTGGCGGTGGAGATCGCCGAACTCGACCCGATCGCCGACCGGGTCGAACTGAGCGCCTCCGCCAGCAAGGGCAAGCCGGCGGTCCAGTTCAAGCTCCGCAGCGAGGGGCGCGAGCGAGTCGCGAAGGTCTTGAGCACCGGCGAGCAGACGGCGCTCGCCACCGCTTTCTTCCTCGCCGAGCTGCGGGTCAGCAACGAGCGCAGCGCGATCGTCCTCGACGACCCGGTCTCCTCGCTCGACCACCAGCGCCGCGAGCACGTCGCCACCCGCCTCGTCGAAGAAGCCCGCCAGCGGCAGGTGGTCGTCCTCACCCATGACCTCGTCTTCCTCTACTACCTGCAGGAGAAGGCCGCCGAGCTCGGGGTCGAGCTGCACGGCCAGGCGCTGCGGCGGGCCTACCACTCGGTCGGGATCGTCGAGCGCGACCTGCCCTGGAACGCGAAGTCGCCGATGGGTCACATGAAGGCGCTGCGACACCGGCTGAAGAGCGAGCTGCGGCCGCTGTTCAAGGGCAACGACCCTCGCTACGAGCGCGAGGCAGTGCTCTGGACGCTGGACCTGCGCAAGGCCTATGAGCGGCTGATCGAGGTCTACGTCCTCGGCGGCATCGTCGAGCGGCAGGCCCGCCAGGTTCAGGTCCGAAAACTGCACCAGGTGAAGTGGAGCCCGGAGCTGGCCCGCGAGATCGACGCCGCGGTCAAGGAGATCGCCGGCGGCGCGCATCAGAACCCACTCGGCCAGCATCCTTCTCCCCCGCCGCTGCGGAAGCTGGAATCGCTGCTGGAGAAGTTCGAGTCGATCTGCGAGCGGACCAAGCCGGAGCGTGAGCCCGGCGACGCCGGCAAGGAGCAGTCGGTGACCCGGATCGGCGCCGCCTGAGGCGGCGTCAGCCGCTCTTGCGAGCCCGGTAGCGCCGCGTCTTCTCGCGGTTGCCGCACTCCTCCATCGAGCACCAGGTGCGGGAGCGGTTGCGGGTGGCGTCGAAGAAGGCCCACTGGCAGCCCTCGTCGGTGCAGGCCTTGAGGCGGGGCCAGGCACCCTGGGACTGGAGCCGCTCGAGGGCGAGCAGGAGGCGGGCTTCGAAGCCGCCGAGGTCGGAGCGAGCGGGGACGAGCTCGATCTCGCCGTCTGAGGAGATCTTGGTCCGGTAGCGGCTGCGCTCCGCGGCTTCGCGGATGGGCCTCGAGCCCCCATCGCTCACCGCGACCCCGTTGTTGGCCCGCAGCAGCGCCCGCAGGGATTCGCGCAGGGCGAGGACGCGGGCATGGTCGCCTCGATCGGGAGGGGCCAGGAACTCGCCGGTCTGCTCCGAGATCCATTCGACCAGCCCCTCTGGATCCGCGAGCGAGTCCGTGTCCTCCTCGACGTCCCTGGTGTTGACGAAGTCGACGAGCAGCTCGGCTTCGGCTTCGATCGCTCTGTTAAGCGTGTTTGACACCGGCTATCTATTTTAGCTAGTGTTGAAGACACCGGCAAACCTACTTAGCCAGTGTCAGGAGGATCTCGATCATGAAATTCCTCGCCAGCCTCACCCTCGCCAGCCGTGAGCGCCCCGTCCGGCGCCGTCCCCGTCGCTAGCCGTGCTCGGCGACGAGCTGCGCCCGGGCCTCCGGCGCTGGACCGCCCACCACGAGGAGTGGAAGCGGGAGGTCGCCGCCGTTGCCGTCGTCTCCGAGACCGCCCTCGTCCTGATCGACCCGCTGCTCGTCGACGATCAATGGCAGCAGCTTGAGGATTCCCTTGGCGACCGGCAGCTGCACGTCCTGCTGACCATCCATTGGCACGCCCGCTCGGCCGCGGAGATCGCGGCCCGCTTCGAGGGCGCCCGGGTCTGGGCCCATTCGCGCAACCGGGCCGCGGTGGCGCGCCGGGCGCCGATCACCGACGTCTTCCGGATCGGGGACGAGCTTCCGGCCGGCCTGCTGGCGCTGGAGGTGCGGCCGCGCAGCGAGGTCATCTTCTGGGAGCCGCGCTCGAAGGCCTTGATCGCCGGCGACTGCCTACTCGGCGACGGCGAAAAGGGGAGCGGGCTCCACACCTGCCCGCGGTCGTGGCTGCCCGAGTCCACCGGCCTCGACGACCTGCGCGCCTCGCTGCGGCCAGCGCTCGACCTGCCGGTGGAGATGGTGCTCACCTCCCACGGCGCCCCGGTTCTGACGGGAGCGGAGAAGCAGCTGGCGGCGGTCGCGGCCGGCGAGGGCCGCTAACCGATTTCGATCACGCCGAAGAGCAGCAGCAGGACCAGCGTCACCACCGCGGAGACGAGCAGCGAGCCGCCGCAGCCGAGGTTGTTGGAGAAGAAGAGGAACACGGAGCCCCTCCGTTACCCCTTCAGCCGCTCCTTCAGTCGCAACAAGGCGATCACGGTGGTCGCGTCGCGAATATCGGGCAGCGCCCGGTCGATCTCGGCCACCGGCAGGCGGACGATCTCGATCTCCTCGTCCTCGTCGCGCTCGCCGCTGGCCGGCGAAAGCCCGGTCGCCTCGAAGATCGTCACCGTCTCGGTGAGGAAGCCGGGGCTGGGATAGACGACGTGGAGCAGGCTCCACTGCTCGGCCCGCAGCTCCGCCTCCTCCGCCAGCTCCCGCTGCGCGCACTCGAGCTCGCTCTCCCCCTCGACGTCCAGCGTCCCCGCCGGGATCTCCAGCAGCCGCTCCTCCTCCACGGCCTCGCGCGGCTGGGCGACCAGGTAGGCGAACTCCTCGTCGTAGGCGAGCACCGCCACCGACCCCGGGTGCTCGACGATCTCCCGCTCCACCTCGGAGCCGTCCTCGTGCCGGTAGCGCTTGGCGACGAGGTCGACGTGCTTGCCCGCGTGCAGGGGCTCGGTGCCCAGGTGCTCCATCGGCTGGAGCTTAGGACGAAGTCGGGAAGTGCATCGAGCCGGCGTCGGCGGGGCCGGCGGCGTTGCTCTCGGGCCAGCGGCTGGTGATCGCCTTGCCGCGGGTGTAGAAGCGGACGCCCTCGGGGCCGTGGATGTGGTGATCGCCGAAGAGGGAGTCCTTCCAGCCGCCGAAGGAGTAGAAGGCCATCGGCACCGGGATCGGCACGTTGATCCCGACCATCCCCACCTCCACCTCGCGCTGGAAGCGGCGTGCCTCGTAGCCGGAGCCGGTGAAGACGGCGGCGCCGTTGGCGTAGGAGTTGGCGTTGATCAGCGCGATCGCCTCGTCGAGGCTGCCGCTGCGAACGACCGAGAGGACCGGGCCGAAGATCTCGTCGCGGTAGACCGACATCTCCGTCTCGACCTGGTCGATCACGGTCGGCCCGACCCAGAAGCCGCCGCCGTCGACCTCGAGCTCGCGGCCGTCGACGGTCACCCGCGCCCCGGCCTCGGCGCCCTGGCCGATGTAGTCGACGATCCTCTCGCGCGCCTGCGGGGTCACGACCGGACCCATTTCCGAGCTGGGGTCGAGGCCGGGGCCGACCTTGATCTCGCGCGCCCGCCGCTCCACCTCGTCAACCAGAGCGTCGCCCGCCTCTCCCACCGCGACCGCGACCGAGATCGCCATGCAGCGCTGCCCCGCCGAGCCGAAGCCGGCCGCGGCGAGCTGGTCGGCGGCGTAGCCGAGGTCGGCGCCCGGGAGGACCACGGCGTGGTTCTTCGCCCCGCCGAGCGCCTGCACCCGCTTGCGCTTCTCGGTGGCCCGCGCGTGGACGTAGGAGGCGATCGGGGTCGAGCCGACGAAGGAGACCGCCGCCACGTCGGGGTGATCGAGCAGCGCGTCGACCGCGACCTTGTCGCCGTGGACGACGTTGAAGACGCCGGCGGGCAGGCCCGCCTCGGCGTAGAGCTCGGCGACCAGGTTCGAAGCCGAGGGGTCGCGCTCCGAGGGCTTCAGCACGAACGAGTTGCCGCAGGCGATCGCCACCGGGTGCATCCACATCGGCACCATCGCCGGGAAGTTGAAGGGGGTTATCCCGGCGCAGACCCCGAGCGGCTGGCGAAACGAGTACGCGTCGACGGTCGAGGAGACCTGGTCGGAGTACTCGCCCTTCAGCAGCTGCGGGATCCCGCAGGCGAACTCGACCACCTCGAGGCCCCGCAGGACCTCCCCCTTCGCGTCCTCCAGCACCTTGCCGTGCTCGGAGGAGACGATCCGCGCCAGCTCCTCGACGTTCTCGTTCAGCAGCTCGCGGAAGGCGAACATGACCTTGGCGCGGCGGCTGAGGGAGGCCTTCGACCAGTCCGCGAAGGCTCCCCGCGCCGCCGCAACCGCCGCCCCGACGTCGGCCGGCTCGGCCAGCACCGCCTCCGCCTGCCGCTCGCCCGTCGCCGGGTCCCACACGGGAGCGGTCCGGGAGGAGACGCCGCTCGTCTCCTCACCGCCGATCCAGTGGCGAATCGTCCTCATGCAGCCATTGTGACCGGGTGTGGTTGAGCTTTGTCCCGCTATAGAGGCCAAAGCTCAACCACACCCCCTTACGAAGTGGCTAGCGGACAGGCGTCAGCGGCGCTTCGCCCCGGGTCACGGCGATCGCGTTGCGCGCCGCCAGCTCGGCCATCGCCGTCCGCGTCTCGACCGTGGCTGAGCCGAGGTGCGGCGCCAGCACGACGTTGTCGAGCTCCAGCAGCCCGGGCTCCACCCGCGGCTCGTGCTCGTAGACGTCGAGGCCGGCGGCGGCGATCTGCCCGCTCGCCAGCGCCTCGGCCAGCGCCCGCTCGTCGACGACGGGACCCCGCGCGGCGTTGACCAGAACCGCGCTCGGCTTCATCGATTCCAGCTCCCCGGAGCCGATCAGGTGGTGCGTCTCCGCGGTGAGCGGGCAGTGCAGGCTGAGCACGTCCGCTTCCGCCAGCAGGCGCTCCAGCGGCATCCGCTCCGCCGCCAGCGCCGCCTCCACCTCCGCCGGCGCCGGATGGCGCTGGTGGTAGGCGACCTCCATCCCGAACGCGCGGCCGCGCTCGGCCACCCGCCTGCCGATCCCGCCGAGGCCGACGATCCCCAGCAGCTTTCCGCGCAGCGAGCTGCCGAGCATGAACTGCATCCCCCAGCTCCACTCGCGACCGGAGCGGACCAACCGGTCGCCCTCGGCGAGACGCCGGGTCGCGGCGAGCAGCAGGGCCCAGGTCATGTCGGCGGTGGCGTCGTCGAGCACCTCCGGCGTGTTGGTGACGACCACCCCCCGCTCCGCCGCGGCGGCGACGTCGACGTTGTCGTAGCCGACCGCGACGTTGGCGACGCAGCGGAGCCGCGCGCCGGCCGCATCGAGCAGCTCGGCGTCGACCCGGTCGTGCAGAAGGGTCAGCACCGCGTCGGCCCCCGCCACCAGCTCGAGCAGGTCCTGCCGCGGGATCGCGGTCTCCCGCTGGTCGAGCCGCACCTCGCCGGCCCCCCGCAGCAGCTCCACCGCGGACTCCGGGATCCGGTTGGTGACCGCGAAGTTCAACCCGATTCGGGCTTGAGGATCACGAGGCAGAGGTCGTCGCGGATCGGGCGGTCGGCCCAGGCCAGGATCGCCCTTTCCACCTCGCCCACCATCGTCCGCGCCGCCAGGCCCGAGAGGGGCGCCAGCACTCCCCTCAGCCCCTCCAGCCCCAGCATCTCCCTGCCCTGGCGGACGTCGGTCGCCCCATCCGTGTAGACGACCAGGCCCTCGCTGCCCGCGACCGAGCTCTCGGTGTTCTCCAGCTCCAGCTTCCCCTCGGCCCCGAGCAAGAAGGTCGACCCGTCGGCGGGCAGCTCGACCAGCTCGGGCAGCCGCAACGGCGGGGGGTGGCCCGCCCGCGCCCAGCAGACGGTCCGCTGCCTGGGGTCGAGGCGGACGCAGATCGCGCTGACCAGCTCGTTGCCGCTGCCGGGCCGCTCGGCCAGCGCCGCGTTCGCCATCGTCAGCAGTTCCGCCGGGTCGCTGGTGTTGGCGGCGAAGGCGGCGAAGCGGGCCCGGATGAAGGTCGCGAGCCGCGCCGCCTCGGGGCCGTGCCCGACGACGTCGCCGACGATCGCGACGGCGGACCCGTCGGGGCCGTTGGTGAGCAGGTAGAAGTCACCGGAGACGCCGAGTTCGGAGGGTACGAAGGCGGCGCCGGCGTCCACTCCGGATAGTTCGGGCAGATCGGCCGGCGTCAGCGCCGCCCGGATCGTCTCCAGTTCCTCGGCCGTGTGCTCGAGCGTGCGCAGGCGATCGGCAAGCCAGGAGACCGCCCAGACGACCCCGAGGAAGAAGACGAGGCGGATCAGCAGCGCGAGGGCGAAGTCGGGAACCGGGTCGAGGACGTCCCCGATCACGTAGAGGACGACGCAGACCAGCGTCACCAGCAGCGCCGCCCGCCTCCCGAACCACCACGCCGCCAGCCCGATCGGCAGCGAGAAGAAGAAGGCGAGCCCCGAGTTGACCGTGCCGACGACGATCCAGAGGGCGAAGACAGCGGCGACCGCGGCAGCGATACAGGCGATGCGGGCGGTTCGCGAAAGGGTCCCCGGCAACTTGCGGTGACCTTACAGCAGCCCGCCCGCGCCTCTCGGCAGCGGGCGGGGCGGAAGCGGAGCCGGTGCGGCTAGTCCGCTAGTACCACTTGCCGCGGGCGAAGCCGCCGAACGCGATCAGCCCGATCAAGATGAGGATGATTCCCAACAGGAGGCTCCAGAAGAGCGCCACCAGGATCCCGATGATCACGAGGATGCCTCCCAACGAGATCCCGCCGATGCCTCCTCTGTCTCCTCTGTCTGCCCTGGCGTTCATCTACTCCTCCGTTCGCTGGTTTGCGATTGAACGACTGGTTCAATCCAATACCTACCCAGCAGCAGGGGTTCTACTCCCTTTCCGGACGCTCCTCACCCGGCCAGCTGCCGGTCACTTTCGCGAAAGAGGTGCGGGTGGCGTGGTCGACCAGCCCTTTGGTGAGGCGGAAGATCGCCCCCTCGACGACGAGCGCCGCGACCAGTTTCGGCCAGGAGAATTCGCGGTGCTCGGGCTTCGGCGGCTCGACGTCGTCGATCAGCCCCCAGATCTGTTCGAAGATCTTCTTGCCGGCCAACCCCGCGATCAGTCCGAGGACGATGCTGATAGGGGCAAAGATGAATTTCATCGACTCTCCTGTCTCCCGCGCTGCTGATTAGGTGGTCTTCTGGTCGCTCGGCTCGTCACGCGGCTCGAGCTGGATCTCTTTCTCGGCTCGCGGGATACCTTCCTCGATCTCGGCGCTGCGCTCCCGCTCGGCGTTCATCTGGTGGCCGAAGAGGATCGCCAGGTTGGTGATCCAGAACCAGAGCAGCAGCACGACGAGCCCGCCGAGGGTGCCGTAGGTCTTGTCGTAGGAGCCGAAGTTGGCGACGTAGAGGGCGAACAGCGCCGAGGCGACCGCCCAGACGACGATCGCCAGGACCGACCCCGGCGTGACCCACTTGAAGCCGCGCACCTTCACGTTCGGGGTCGTGTAGTAGAGGAGGTTGACCATGAGGATGAAGATCGCCGCCATCACCGGCCACTTGGCGATGTTCCAGACGTCGACCGCGGTGCTGCTGAGGCCGACCGGGCCGGCGATCGCTTCCGCCACCGGGCCGCTGGCGACGAGGCCGATGGCGAGCAGCGCCATGAGGATGATCATCCCCAGGGTGATCGCGATCTGCAGCGGCCTCAGCTTCCAGAACGGCCGCCCCTCCGGGGTCTCGTAGATGATGTTGGAGGCGCGGGTGAAGGCGCCGACGTAGCCGGACGCCGACCAGAGCGCCGCGGCGAGGCCGAAGACGAAGGCGAAGCCCGCCGCGCCCTGGTTTTCGACGATCGAGTCGATCGGCCCTTCGAAGGTTTCCGCCGCCGTCTCCGGGCCGAGTTCGGTGATGATCTCGGTCAGGGTGTCGGTGGTGGTTTTGGGGTCGCCGAAGATCCCGATCAGGGAGAGCATCGCGATCAGCGCCGGGAACAGCGAGAGCAGCCCGTAGTAGGTGAGCGCCGCCGCCCAGTCGCTGAGGTTGTCCTCCTGGAACTCGGTCAGCGTCCGCTTCAGGGTCGAGGCGAGCCCCGACTTCGAGGCCTCGCCCTCCGGCGCGTAGTCGCGGCGGACCTCGCCGCCGGTGCTGATCCGGTCCCCGTCGTGCTTGTCGTCGCTGCGGCGCTCCTCGGCCATCGTCGGCTCCTAGCGGCGCGAGGCGATCCGGCCGACGACGACGCCGGCGACGAAGGCGACGGCGAGGCCGATCGGCATCGGGTTCGCGCGAGCGAGCGACTGCGCCTGGCCGGCCGCGGCGGCCATCGGTTCAGAGGCAGCCTCGGCCTCGCTCTGGTCGCCGCCCGCGCCGACCTCCGGCGGCGGCATCGTCCCTCCGCCGCTGGGGATCATCTGCTCCTCCGGCGGAATGATCTGACCCTCCGTCGACGGGTCGTTCGGCGTTTCCTGGGGATGCATGAGGGTGCTCCTTTTGCAGGGGTTGCTCTCTCCTCACCCCTGTTGCCCGTTAGCGAGGAGTTCCTAACCGGCTGCGTCAGATCGCCGGAAGTTGCTGCTCTTCGCTCAGCAGCGGCGCGAAGAGGTCGCCCTTGGCCGCGACGCGTTCCAGCACGGCGGCATGGTCGAAGACCAGCGCCTCCGCCTCGCCGGCCTCGAGCGCCGCCTCCACCTCGTCCCACTCCAACGGGGTGGAGACGGTCGGTCGCTCTTTCGCCCGCAGCGAGTAGACGCAGACGGTCGTCTTGTGGCGGTCGTTCTGGCTCCAGTCGATCAGGACCTTGCCGGGCCGCCTGGCCTTCGACATCTGCGAGACGACACGGTCTCCGAACTTCCGCTCCAGGGTCTCGGCGACCGCCTTCGCGAAGGGCTTGGTCTGCTCGTAGGTGACGTCGGAGTTGAGCGGGACGTAGAGCTGCATCCCCTTCGAGCCCGAGGTCTTCGGGTAGCAGTTCAGCCCAAGCTGCTCGAACATCCCCCGCAGCCAGACCGCCACCTGGGCGCAATCGACGACGTCGGCGGGGGCGCCGGGGTCGAGGTCGAAGACCATCGAGGTCGGCCGCTCCATCTCGGCGCAGCGCGAGAGCGAGGTGTGCATCTCGACGTCGGCGAGGTTGGCGAGCCAGACCAGCGTCGCGGTGTCTTCGACCACGCAGTAGTCGATCTCACCCTCGTGGCGGTCGCTCCAGACAGACGCCGTGCTCACCCAGTCAGGCCGGTGCTTCGGGCAGCGCTTCTCGTAGAAGTGTTTCCCCTCGACCCCTTCGGGATAGCGCTTCAGGGTCAGCGGCCGGCCGCGCAGGTGCGGCAGCAGGACCTCCCCGATGCGGGCGTACCAGTCGATCAGCTCGCCCTTGGTGAAGCCCACCTTCGGGTACAGCACTTTGTCGAGGTTGGAGAGTTCGAGCTCGCGCCCCTCGACCGTGACCGCGGCTTTGTTGCGCGGCCGTTTCACCGCCCGCGCCGTCACGGAATCCCCCTCCGGATCGGTCGCCCGCTCCAGCGCGACCTCGTCCGCCAGCTTGTCCTCGCGCAGGCCCTTGTAAGCGCCGTGGCGGACCATCCCCTCGGAGGTCATCTCGCGGAACTCGATCTCGGCCACCAGCCGCGGCTCGACGAAGAAGGAGCCCTTCGGCGGCTTCGGCCCGGCGCCGAAGGGGCTCTTCCTGCGCTCGAGCGGCGCCAACCGCGCCGTCAGCGCGGTCAGCTCGCTCGCGGTGAAGCCCGTGCCGACCTTGCCGGCGTAGCGCAGCACCGGCTCCCCGCCGTCCTCTTCGAAGTAACCCACCAGGAGCGCCCCCAGGTGCTTCTTGCGGCGGCCTTCGCCGGGGGTCCAGCCGCCGATCACCAACTCCTGGCGGCTGGTGTTTTTCACCTTCAGCCAGGCGCCGGTCCGTTTGCCGGGGGAGTAGACGCTGTCGACCCGCTTCAGCATCACCCCCTCCAGCCCCTGCTCCTTGCTCGCCGCCAGCAGCTCCTTCGCGTGGCCGACCGAGCGGCCCGGCGTCTGCCAGCTCTCCCCCGACAGCTCCAGCCCCTCGAGCAGCTCGCGGCGGCGGCTGTAGGGCTCGCAGGTGAGGTCCCGCCCGTCCAGGTATAGGAGGTCGAAGACGACGTAGACGACGGGGTGGGATTTCATCCGCCGCCGGACCACGTTTTCGTCGGTGTTGTGGATCCGCTGCTGCAGCCGCTCGAAGCTGGGTTTGCCGTCCTCGTCGAAGGCGACCAGCTCGCCGTCGAGGACGGCGTCGTGGGACCCGAGCGCGCGGGAGATGCGGCGCACCTCCGGGTACTGCGCGCTGACGTCGTTCAGGTTCCGCGTCTGCAGCTCCACCCGGCCTGGCCGGCAGTAGGCGATCGCCCGCACCCCGTCCCACTTCACCTCGACTGCCCACTTGCCGTCGTCGCGGGGCAGGGTCGAGAGCCGCGCCAGCATCGGCACCACGTTCTCGGGGAACGGGTCGCGCTCGCGCGCCGGCGGGTCGATCCGGTGGATCATCCAGTCCTTCTCCGCTTTGCCGGCGCGGAACAGCGCGTAGCGGCCCTGCAGCCGCTCGCCGTGGAACTCGACCATCACTTTCCCCGGCTCCCACTTCTCCAGCTCGTAGGTGCCGGAGTCCCAGATCTTCATCGTCCCGGCGCCGTACTCGCCCTTCGGGATCTCGCCTTCCCACTCGAGGTACTCGAGCGGGTGGTCCTCGGTGTGGACGGCCTTGCGGTTCTCCTCGGGGGTCTCCGGGATCCCGTTCGGGATCGCCCAGGAGGCGGCTACTCCCTCGTGCTCGAGCCGCAGGTCCCAGTGCAGGCGGCGGGCGCTGTGTTCCTGCACGACGAAGCGCGACGCGCCCTTCTCCTTGCGCCGCTTTTTCGGCGGCGGCTCGGCAGTCTTGCCGAAGTCCCGCTTGCGCTCGTACTCGGCCAGCTCCTCGGCGGTCTTGTGCTTTCGCTTCGGGGGCACGCTCCGGCCCTACCCGCGCCAGGCTCGCCAGTACCGGCCCAGGCGCCGGCCGAAGTCCTTGGGGCGCTCGGCGTAGAGGCGGCGGCCGAGCCTCAAGGCCTCGGCGGCCAGCTCTTCCTGGCGCGCCTCGATCGCCGCCTCCAGGTCTCGGGTCTCCTCCTCGCCCAGCCGCCGCTGGTGGAGGTCCTCCCGCAGGACGGCGAGGTCGTGATGGCCGCCGAGCAGATCGCCGAGGCGGACGGCCTCCGCCGCCGTCGCCGCCAGCGGGCCGCTCCAGGCTCCGCTGAGCAGTTCGAGCCCGTAGCGCAGGTCCTTCGCGCGCTTGCGCCACTCGTGGAAGCCGTCGTCGCCGGGGTCGGCTTCGGCGGCGCGCATCGCCCGGCGGCCACGGCGGTAGACGCGGGTGACGCCGCTGACCACCGCCTTCCACGGGTCCTTCGCCAGCTGCCAGCCCTCGATCTCGCCGCAGCCGGCTTCGATCAGCTCGACCGCCTCGGCGATCGCCTCCTGGCTGGCGACGGTGCCGGTCGCCGCTTCGCGGTCGCTATCGAGGATCTGCCGCCACATCTCCGTCGCCTTCGCCGGCAGACCGTCGGCCGCCTCGACGAGGGCGCCCACCGTCGCCAGCTTCACCTCCGCGTCACGGCTCTCCGAAAGCTTACGGGCGGCATCCCGGTAACGGCTCATTTCCTTCGCGTAGACCTTCTTCGGCAGCCCGCCGCGGAGCAGGCGCAGCAGCGTCCGCAGCTTCTTCATGTCTTTGCGGGCGCCGTGGATCGCCGCCGCGGAGGCGGCCTCCCCGGAGGCGCTGGCCCGCAGGCGCTCCAGCGCCTTCTCGGCGCGGCCGGCGGCGATCCGCCGCAGCCCCTCGCCGAGGGGCTCGCCCTCCTTCAGCGCGTACTTGCGGCGGCCGATGCCCGACACGCCCCCGGGGATACCAGCGATCGCCAGCGCCCGGTTCGCGTAGCCGCGATCGCCGGTCACCTCGCGGCCGAACCACTCCGGCGGCTGGAAGGACGCGGCCGCCTCCCGGGAGGGGAACTCCACCTCCGCCACCCGCAGCCCGGCGAGGGAGCCGAAGTAGACGTCGACCTCCGCGTTCAGCCCTCCGCCGAGCGGCACCAGGTAGCGCCGCTTCGTCAGCCGGCTCTCCTCGACGGTTCCCCAAAGCGTCTGGAACTGGCGCTCGTCGAGCTCGACCTCGACCTCCTCGCGCTCTTCGCCGGCGCCGCGCTTGAGGGTCAGGCTGAAGGCCTCGCCCCGGCGCCGCACCCGCACCTCGGCATCGGGGGCGGCCGCCAGATAGCCCTGTTCGATTTCGGCGGAGAGGCTCTGCTCCAGCTCCGCCGGCAGTTGCTCGAGGAGGAACTTCCGCTCGATCTCAGAGGGCATGGGCTCATCGTAGGATGCCCCCTTGCGCCGATCCCGAATCAGCCTCCTCCTCGCCTTGGCGGGATTCGCGTTCGGGAGCGCGGCGGTCGCGGCACCGCCGGCCGAGGAAACCTTCTTCCCGCGCACCGGCGACCCCGGCTACCAGGTCGAGCACTACGACGTCCGCCTCGCCTACGAGCAGGACGGCGGAAGCATCCGGGTGCAGGAGCGGATCTGGGCGGAGGCGACCAGCGAGCTCCGGTCCTTTTCCCTCGATCTCTACGGCCTGCACGTGCGCGAGGTGTGGGTCAACTCCTCGCCGGTGAGGTTCGAGCGCGGCCGCGGCAAGCTCCACGTCCGCCTCCCCAAGCCGATCGGGAAATGGGGAAACCTCAGAGTCAGGCTCGTCTACGACGGGCGGCCCCGCTCGCTGGTCGATCCCGACGGCGGCCACGAGGGCTGGCAGCGGACCGACGACGGCGCCCTCGCGGTCGGGGAGCCACTGGGCACCGCCACCTGGCTCGCCTGCAACAACTACCCGGGCGACAAGGCCACCTTCAACGTCAGCATCCTCGTGCCCAGGCCGCTGGTGGCCGCCTCCAACGGCCGCCTCCTGGGCGTCGAGGCGAGGGGCTCGCGGCGCCTCTACCGCTGGGGCGCCACCCGGCTGATGAGCCCGTACCTGGCGGTGATCGACATCAGCAGAGGACGGCTGGTCGAGGAAACGATCGCCGGCATCCCCGCCTGGACGCTGATCGACCCGCGGCTGGAGAGGGCGGCGCGGCGGGTGCGGCGGGAGCTGCCGGAGATCCTCCGCTTCGAGAGCCGGCTCTTCGGCGGATATCCCTTTCAGGCGACCGGGTCGATCTTCGACTACGCGCCGAAGCTGGGCTACGCCCTCGAGACCCAGACCAGGCCGATCTACACCTATGCCCCGGGGCGAACCCTCGTCGTCCACGAGGTCGCCCACCAGTGGTTCGGCGACCTGGTCGGGCTGGAGCGCTGGCCTGAAATCTGGCTCAACGAGGGTCTCGCCACCTGGACGCAGTGGTTCTACGCCGAGCGCCACGGGGGCCCCAGCGCCAGGCGGATCTTCAGCCGCCTTCGGGAAGTGCCGGCCTCGAACGAGAGGTTCTGGAACCCGCCCCCCGGCGACCCCGGCTCTCCGCGGCACCTCTTCGACCCGACCGTCTACGTGCGCGGGGCGATGGCGGTGCAGGCCCTGCGGCAGAAGATCGGCACGCAGACGTTGATCCGGGTACTGCGCCGATGGACGAGCGAGCACCGCCACGGCAGCGCCACGATCGGCGAGTTCATCGCCCTGGCCGAGGAGGTCGGGGGCCGCGATCTCGACACGCTCTTCCAGCGCTGGCTCTACCAGCGGGGCAAGCCTCGATCCGTTTCGATCTGATCTCGCGCGGCGGGCGCTAATGGCGCCCACCGCAGGCATCAGCTGCAACGAGTCAAGGAGTATCTGGAACGAAAGATCCTCCCCCCTGTCGCGTAATTGCGATGTTGCCCGTGTACGTTCCGTTGAGGCCCCCGGTGGAGCAGAGACCCCCGGTGGAGGTATAGGAGATGTTTTTGACGTTGGGTTCCACGATCGTGCCCGTGAATCCTTGGGCAACGTAGCTGACGGTGCCAACTGTCTGCGGTGCGATGGTTTGGTGACATTTAGCACCTGTCACGTTGATTGTGATGGTATTTTCGATATGTACCGTGCCATTACCTGTAAACAGGTAGTCCTCCGGTGAGATATGCACGGTGGCGAAGCCAAAAGCGATGCAGTTTTTGTGGATCACCGTAAGACGTTGTTCGGTCGAGGCGGTGCTTTTAATTTCGCCCGAGACTTCGGCGGTGCTGCATTTGATCTGGCCAGCATTGGTCGTGAACACCTGAGTTTGCGTGGCACTGCCGACGAGATTGCCGGTCGCGCTGGCTGTGAACGTTACGGCGGAGGCGTTGACGGCGCTAATCGCGCTGAGCGCGAAGACCGCAGCGGCGAGCGCACAAAACTTCTTGAAGTTACGCATGATGCGTCTCCTTGGATCGCGAATCACGCTTGTCGTCCGACTCGGCGTCCTTCCTGGCCCGCGGTTAGAGTCGGCTCCCGATCAAGCATGTTGGTCATCGACCAGTACGAGAGTCTCACGTATTCAAGACATGTCAAGTACCTAAAGGATCTACCCCGATAGCGTGACGAAGCATCCTCTCTTACCCCTCCTGCTAGCCGCGGCGGTCGGCTTGGCGATGGCGGGCGTGGCCCCTGCCAAGCCAATGCCGTCGAAGCCGCCGGCAGAGGTCGAGGTGGGCCGCGCGGCGGTCGCCACCTCAAACGGCCTGGCCGCGATCCTGGTGCCGGTGCGCTACCCGATCCAGATGGCCGGGCGACTGGCGAAGCTGAGAGTCAGCCTGCTCGATGACGGAGGCGCCCGAATCCGCACCTGGGTCCTGCATGAACGGCTTGGCAGCGGCCGCACGCTCAGCCCGGAGAAGCGTCGCCGCTTCGCCTTCGTCCACCGGGTGGGGCTCGGCTCGGCGTTGAGCCCGCGGCTGCGAGAGGGGCTACGGCTCCGAGTCCGGGCCGAGGGGAACGTCGACGTCGATGCCGACGGGCGCCGCGAGCTCGGCTCGAGTGACCGCGCCGAGCAGTCGCTCCCGGCCTCGGCCGGGGACGGGCCGCTGTGCAGCAGCACGCCGCGACTGCGGCTGCGGCCCGAACGGCGAATCTCGGTCCCCCTGCCGACCTGCGCGACGAAGGTAGCGTGGCGGGTCTTCGAGCAGCCGGGCCACGGCAAGGCGTGGATCCGCCACGGACGGCTGATCTACCGCGCCGCCCGTCGCTTCCGCGGCAGCGAGCAGGTCCAGCTGATCGGCAAGCAGCTCCGCGGTGGCGCTAACGGCTCCGCTGCGAATCCCCTCGTCCCCGGCTACGTCCAGGTCACGGTCAGCGCCGAGAGCGGCGTCGTCGTCCGCGCACTCGGCGACTCCGTCACCGCGGGGTTCGGCTACTACAGCAACGGCACGCCGATGGCGATCGGGCGATTGCTCGGCTGCCGGCCGGCGGCGAAAGCGTTCAACGACGCCTGCTCCTCCAACTCGCTCGACTTCACCAGCAAGGAAGGGAAGGTCGAATACGCCCCCGACTACGGCCTCGCCAACAACGTCTCCTGGGCGGCGCAGTGGGCGAACTCGCACGGGGTCACCGACTTCAAGAACTTCGCGATCAGCGGCTCGGAACCGAAGAACTGGGCCCCCGAAGGCGAATTCCACGAGACCACGGAACAGATCGAGAAGGAAGACCCCGACTACATCCTGATGACGATGGGAGCCAACCCGCTGCTCTCGGACGTGCTCTTCGGGGTGGACGACATGGGCTGCGCGGTCGAGGCCGACGTCCTCGGCGGCTACCGCGAATGCGTCGAAAGGGCGTTCGCCGAAGTCGAACTGCAGGAACACCTGAAGAGCCTCTACTCCGACCTCGTCCAGAACACCGACGCGACGATCTTCCTCATGCGGTACCACCTCTCTGTGCCGTCGACGGCGCTCGCCTACAGCGCCACCCAGATCGCGATGATGGGCAAGCTGCTGAACCGGGAAATCGAAGCCGTCGCGACCGCGGTGAACCCGAAGCGGCTGCAGGTGGTGACGCCTCCTCATTTCAACGTCGGGATCGACGTCTCGCCGGTGTTCCCCTCGCGCTTCTCCTGCTCCCGCCTCGGCTACGAGGTCGACGGGCCGAGCGTGCAGTCGACGCCGACCCAGGACGAGCTGGAGGTGCTGCACCCCCTCTCCTTCTGCGAAGGCCCGGCGGGCGACGGGCCGCCCTGGGTGATCAGCGGCGACACCGGCATCCACCCCAGCGCCGCCGGCTACGCGCAGATGGCCTCGCAGGTTCCGCCGCCGGGCTGAGCCGCCGATGCCGCGCCGGTTCCTGGTTGCGCCGGACTCCTTCAAGGGCACCTTCGACGCCTTCGAGGTTGCCGCGGCGATTGCCGGCGGGATCGAAGCGGGCGGCGGGACGGCCGACCGCTGTCCCGTCGCCGACGGCGGCGAAGGGACGATGGCGGTGCTGCTGGCGGCCCTGGGAGGAGAGCGGCACCGGGCCGAGGTCCACGACCCGCTGGGCCGGCCGATCGAGGCGAGCTTCGCCCTGCTCGCCGACGGAGAGACCGCGGTGGTCGAGACCGCCGAGGCCTCGGGCCTGGGCCTGGTGGCGGCGGAGGAGCGCGACGCGGAGCGGGCCGACACCTTCGGCAGCGGCGAGCTGATCGCGGCCGCGCTCGCGAGCGGCGCCCGCACGGTCCTCGTCGCGGTCGGGGGAAGCGCCACCACCGACGGAGGCAAGGGCGCGCTGGCGGCGCTGCGCGAGGCGGGCGCCTTGGGAGCCGTCTCGGTCGAGGTGCTCTGCGACGTACAGGCCCCTTATGAGGACGCAGCCCCTCTCTTCGCCCCGCAGAAGGGGGCCGACCCCGCGGCGGTCGAGCGGCTGAGCGCGCAGCTGGAACAATTGGCGAGCCAGTTTCCGCACGATCCGCGCGGAGTTGTTATGACGGGATGCGCGGGCGGTCTCTCCGGCGCCCTCTGGGCCCACGGCGCCCGGCTCCGACCCGGCGCCGCCTTCGTCCTCGAGGCGATCGGGTTCGACTCGCGCCTGGCCGCCGCCGACGCGGCGATCGGCGGCGAGGGACGCTTCGACGCGCAGAGCCTGCGGGGGAAGGTGGTCGGCGAGATCGCGCTCCGCTGCGCGCGGGCGGGGAAGCCGCTTCATCTCGTGGTCGGCGGCACCAGGCACGACGAAGAGCCTCCCGCCGCCGTCTCCTCCATTGCCCGGGCTGAATCTCTGGAGGAGATGCGACGGGAGGGTCTCAGGCTGGCGATCCCTCGCTAGCCCGTCTTGGTGACCTGGAGAAGCGGCGCAACCCTTGCGGATCCCTGTATCGCCACGAACTCCACCCCCTTTCAAGCCGCGCGACGTTCCCCTTCCGCCGCTGTGCCGGCGCGGGACTTTAGTGGAGCGAAATCCACCAATGGAGAGATCTTCCGGAAAGAGGGCCCAAATTCCGCTGGCGACCAAATTGATGTGAATATGCTTGAACGGTCGCAGGGTCCTAAACGATCGGCGGGGAAGGCATGGGAGAACGGAAGCAGCGAAAAGCGAAGAAGGCAAGCGAGGACGGATTGAGCCGGAGCGAGGCCGACGGGGTTCTCCTCAAAGCCTTGGCCCACCCGGTGCGGGCGCGGGCGCTCACCGTGCTCAACCAGCGGGTCGCCAGCCCCAGCGAACTCGCAGCCGAGCAGGAAGAGGCGGTCGGCTACGTCGCCTACCACGTGCGCGTCCTGCACGAGCTGGGGATGATCGAACTCGTCAAGACCCGCCAGGTGCGAGGGGCAACCGAGCACTTCTACCGCAGCACCGCCCAGCCCTACCTGGACGACGAGTTCTGGGGGAGGCTCTCGATCGACTCGCGAACCGGGATCAGCGTCGCCAACATCGGCGTCCTCAACAACGCCATCCGCGAGGCCTTCGAAGCCGGCACCTTCGACTCCCGCACCAACCGCCATCTCAGCAACGTCAGCCTCGACCTCGACGAGAGGGGCTGGCAGGAAGCCAACGACCTGCTCAACACCTGCCTCGAAGACCTACTGAAGATCGGCGCCGCCAGTGAGACTCGCAACGGAGCGACGACCCTTCGCGCCACCTTCGGGCTGATGAGCTTCGAGTCGCCCTCGAAGTAACCCGGGGGAGAGCCCGAGCCGCGGCGCCCTTAAAAAGGAAGTGAGCGCAACCGCGACCGCAGCCAGAAAGCGACCTAACGTGGCGCTACTCTATGGCGACATGCCCAGTGCGACCGCCACCATCCGCGTTCCTCGAGAGACCCGCGATCGCCTGGCCGCCCGAGCCCGGGAGCGGGGGGTCTCCCTTTCCGCCCTGCTCACGGACCTGGCCGAGCGAGCGGAGCGGGCCGACGCCTACCGCTCCGAGCGTGAAGCGAGCAAAGCGGATGGAGAGAATCCGGAGGCGCTGGCCGAGATGAAGCTTTGGGAGGCGACTCTGGAAGATGGAATCGACTGAGCCGCATCGAGGGGAGATCTGGCTCGCGTCCCTCGGTGCGGAACGGCGGGGCGAGCCAGGCAAGAATCGCCCGGTGGTAGTCATGTCCGCCGATGAGCTGCGCCCGGTGGAACCCCATGAGCTGGTCGTCGTCGTTCCGCTCTCGAGTTCGTTTGCTCCGTCGCCACTGCGGCCGCAGATCGATCCCGATACCGGGATCGACAATCCCAGCGCCGCGATATGCCGTGCGGTTCGGGGCGTTGCGCGCTCTCGTTTGCTGCGACCCCTCGGCGAGATCCCTGAGGAGAAGGTGACCGAGATCGAGCGGGCGCTCGGACTGGTCCTCGGGATCCCGGCTTGAAAGTTCTCGCCGTCGTCCACCAGCGCGACGCCGGTCCCGGGGTCTTCGGGGAAGCGATCGCGGACGCCGGCGGCGAGCTCGACGAGTGGACGCTGGCCGAGCGGCCCGAGCCGCCGGCGGACCCGCTCGGCTACGACGCCGTCGTCGTCCTCGGCGGCGCGATGAACGCCGACGAAGAGGGGCGCCACGGGTGGATCGGCGAGGAGAAGGCGCTGCTGCGGGAGCTGCTGGCGCGGGGGGTGCCGCTGCTCGGGCTCTGCCTCGGCGGGCAACTGGTCGCGGCCGCGGCAGGTGCGGGGCCACGACGGGCGCCGGCTCCCGAGATCGGCTGGCACCGGGTCGAGATCACGCCCGAGGGAGAAGAGGATCCCCTGCTTGGCCCTCTCGCCCCCTCCTTCGAGGCCTTCCAGTGGCACAGCTTCGAGTTCCCGCTGCCCCCCGGGGCCGTCCCCCTGGCCCGTAGCGAGGTCTGCCTGCAGGCCTGCCGCCTCGGCGAGCGCGCCTGGGCGATCCAGTTCCATCCAGAGGTGAGCCGCGACGACGCCCTGCACTGGATCGAGGACTACGAGGCCGACCCCGACGCGGTGCGGATCGGGATCGACCCCGCGGTGCTGGGCCCGGAAACCGAAGCGAAGATCGACGGCTTCAACGACCTCGGCCGTGAGCTGTGCCGGCGCTGGCTCGGGGGCGGCATCCTGGAGCGGCGTAACGCAACGCCTGCGTAGAGCGGGCGCCATCTGGCGCCCGCTCGAGGAGGATTGCGCTAACGATCAGTGATCGAAAGCGAGCGACCCGCCCCCCAATCTTTCGATTTCCATACCGCCCTGGAAGGTCCCGTTGGTTCCCCCCGCACCACAGAGGCCGCCGGTTGATTTATATGCGATTTCATGGAGATCATGTGACATGACAACCCGCGGACCGTTGGAGTAGTAAAACACCTGTCGGACTGCCTGCGGTCCGATGGTGATGTCACAGCCGCCACCTGTCACAGTAACTGTGATGGTGTTCAGAATGTGTACTTCTCCGAAGAGCGCTCCACCGGCTGTATACGAATATGTGGCGGGCGTTACATGCACGGTAGCGAATCCGAAAGCCGTGCATTTTCCGTAGTTGACCGTCACGTGCTGCTGCGTATCCGCAACTTTTTGGATGGTGCCAGAGGGTAGGGCGGAGCTGCATTTAATCTGACCGCCGTTGGTCGTGAAGATCTGGGTGCTCGAGGCGAACCCGACCAGCGAGCCGGTCGCGCTGGCTGTGAACAGAGCGGCCGAAGCGTTCGCCGCACCGATCGCACTGAGCGCGAGGACGACTGCGGCGAGTGCGCCGAGCTTCTTGAAGTTACGCATGTCAAGACTCCTTTGGATTGTTATGACATCGCCTTCGGCTCCCTACCGGTCGCCGAGCCATCAACCGAGATGAGGCAATGCCAGAGAGGTGGTACAAGAATCTCAATTAATCGATTGTTGTCAATGCCAATGATCGGGCGCCCTACGCCCCGCGGCTAGGCTCCGAGTCGACCTGGATCGGCGTGAGGTAGGCGGCGGAGAGGCCGCCGTCGACCAGGAAGGTGCTGGCGGTGACGAAGCTGGAGTCGTCGCTGGCGAGGAAGAGGGCCGCCTTGGCGATCTCCTCGGGCTCGCCGAAGCGGCCCATCGGGATGTGGACGAGGCGCTTGGCTGCGCGCTCGGGGTCCTTGGCGAAGAGCTCCTTGAGCAGGGGCGTGTTGACCGGCCCAGGGCAGAGGGCGTTGACGCGGACGCCGCGATCGGCGAACTCGACCCCCAGCTCGCGCGAGAGCGAGAGGACGGCGCCCTTGGAGGCGGTGTAGGAGCTCTGCGACACGGCGGCGCCCATCGTCGCGACGAAGGAGGCGACGTTGATCACCGAGCCGCCGCCGGCCTCGAGCAGGTGCGGGATCCCGTGCTTGCAGCAGAGGAAGACGCTGCGCAGGTTGACGTCCTGGACGTGCTGCCAGGCCTCAAGCGAGGTCTCGAGCACGGAGCCGTCGTCGGTGGGATTGATGCCGGCGTTGTTCATCAGCACGTCGACCCGCCCCATTTCCTCACCGATGCGCCGGAAGGCTTCGACGACCTGGCCCTCGTCGGAGACGTCGGCCTCGATGGTCAGGTCGCCCTCCGCCTCTGTGGAGAGGTCGATGCCGACGACTTTCGCCCCCTCCTCCGCAAACAACCGCGCCGACTCGGCGCCGATCCCGCTCGCGGTGCCGGTGATGACGCAGACCTTGTCCTGCAGCCGTCCCGCCATCAGCTCTCCCCCGTCGCGTAGAAGACGTTCTTCACGTCCGTGTAGTGGTCGAGCGCGTCGGGGCCGAGCTCGCGGCCGACGCCCGACTGCTTGAAGCCGCCGAAGGGGGTGGAGACGCGGACCGAGGTGTGGGAGTTGATCGAGATCACGCCGGTCTCCAGGGCCCGCGCCACCCGCAGCGCCCGGGCGCCGTCGCCGGTCCAGATCGATCCCGAAAGCCCGTAGATCGTGTCGTTGGCAAGCCGCACCGCCTCCTCCTCGGAGTCGAAGGGGATGACGCAGGCGACCGGGCCGAAGATCTCCTCGGCCGCGGCGCGGTCGTCGTTGGCGACCGGCGCCAGCACGGTCGGCGGGAACCAGTAGCCGGGGCCGTCGGGGGCGGTGCCGCGGATCGCCACCGGCGCGTCCTCGGGCACGTAGGAGGCGACGGCGTCCCGCTGGCCGGCGGAGATCAGCGGCCCCATCTGCGTCGAGTCGCTCAGCGGGTCGCCGACCGCGATCCCCTCAACCGCCGGCTGCAGGGCCGCCAGGAAGTCGTCGAGGACGGAGCGCTGGACGAGGATCCGCGAGCGTGCGCAGCAGTCCTGGCCGGCGTTGCCGAAGACCGCCATCGGCGCGGCCGCGGCGGCGGCCTCGAGGTCAGCGTCGGCGAAGACGACGTTGGCCGACTTGCCGCCCAGCTCCAGCGTCACCCGCTTGATCGTCCCCGCGGCGCCGGCGGCGATCCCGCGGCCGACCTCGGTCGATCCGGTGAAGGCGATCTTGGCGACGTCGGGGTGCTCGACCAGGCGCCGGCCGCAGACGCTCCCCGGCCCCGCGACCACGTTCAGCACCCCCTCCGGCAGCCCCGCGTCGAGCGCGATCTGCTCCAGCTCCAGCGCGGTCAGCGGCGTCAGCTCCGCCGGCTTCAGCAGGACGCAGTTGCCGGCCGCCAGCGCCGGCGCGACCTTCCAGGAGGCGATCGTCAGCGGGAAGTTCCAGGGGACGATCAGGCCGACGACGCCGAGCGGCTCGCGGAAGGTCATGTCGACGCCGCCGGCGACCGGGATCGTCTGCCCCAGCAGCCGCTCCGGCGCCCCGGCGTAGTAGCGGAAGGTCTCGACCACCATCTCGATCTCGCCGCGCGCATCGGCGATCGGCTTGCCGGCGTTGCGCGCCTCCGTCTGCGCCAGGTCCTCGCGCCGCGCCTCGATCGCGTCGGCGAGGTCGCGCAGCAGCTTCGCCCGGTCCGCCGGTGCCACCGCCCGCCAGGCCGGAAAGGCCGCCTTCGCCCGCGCCACCGCCGCGTCGACCTGCTCGACCCCGGCGCGCCGCACCTCGGCCATCACCTGCTCGGTCGCCGGCTCGATCACCTCGATCGCGCTCATGCCACCTCCCTCGACGCCGACGGGCCGTTTTCCGGATACATAGGCCGGTTTTCGTCCCGTCGGCGGGAAGCGGCCTCGACCAAGCTCGCGATCACCTGGCTGTTCTCGTCCTCCTCGGGGTGCCAGATCACCCCGAGCGCGAAGCGCTTGCCGGGCAGCTCGATCGCCTCCGGCAGCTCGTCCTCCAGCGACCAGCCGCTCACCTTCAGACCTTCGCCCAACTGGTCCACCCCCTGGTGATGGTGGGACCAGACGACGAAGCCCTCGACCCCCGCCGCCGAGCAGGCCAGCGAGTCGGGGTCGAGCCGCACGTGGTGCTCGCTGAAGGTGCCGGCCACGGTCCGGTGCGACTCCGACCCGGTCGCCTCCGGCAGGTGCTGGACCAGCGTCCCGCCGAGCGCCACGTTCAGCAGCTGCATTCCGCGGCAGATCCCCAGCACCGGCATGTCGCGCTCCAGCGCCCGCCTCGCCAGCGCGATCTCGAAGCGGTCGCGGTCGGGCCAGGTCCCCTTCGTCTCCGGGTGCGGCTCGGCGCCGTAGCTCGACGGGTCGACGTCGGCACCGCCGGCCAGCATCAGCGCGTCGACCCGGTCGAGCAGGATGTCCGGGTCCTCCACCGCTGAGGGGTCGGGCGGCAGCACGATCGCGACCCCGCCCGCCCGCTGCACGCAGCGCACGTACGCTCGCGGCGCCAGCGTCACCTCGTAGCCGTCCCAGACCCCCCAGCTGACCCGCTCGACGCCGGCGCAGATCCCGACCGCAGGCGCGCCGCTGCCCGCCGGGCCGGTCATAGCCGCTCGAAGCCCCGGTAGCGCTCCCAGTCGGTGACGGCCGCCTCGAAGGCCTCGATCTCGACGCCGGCCCGGTTCAGGTAGTGGTCGACGACCTCGCCGCCGAACGCCTCCTTCGCCACCGCGCTGGCGGCGAACGCGTCGCGCGCGTCGTAGATGTTCGACGGCACCCGCGGCTTGTCGGACTCGTAGGCGTTGCCCTCGAAGACCTCCTCCAGCGGCAGCTCCGCGTCGATCCCGTGCAGGCCGGCGGCGATCATCGCGCTCAGCGCCAGGTAGGGGTTGACGTCCGCCCCCGGCAGCCGGTTCTCCACCCGCAACCCCTCGCCCTCCCCGACCACCCGCAGCGAGCAGGTGCGGTTGTCGCGCCCCCAGGCGATCGCGGTCGGCGCGAAGGAGCCCTTGGCGAAGCGCTTGTAGGAGTTGACGTGCGGGGCGTACATCAGGGTCAGCTCCCGCATGCAGGCGAGCTGGCCGGCGACGAAGTGCTCGAACAGCTGCCGGTCGGCGGCGAAGGCGTTGCCGCCGTCCTTCGCCAGCGAGCAATGGATGTGGCACGAGTTGCCCTCGCGATCGTTGAACTTGGCCATGAAGGTGATCGAGTGCCCCTCCTGGGCGGCGATCTCCTTGGCGCCGTTCTTGTAGATGGCGTGGTTGTCGGCGCTGCGCAGGGCGGTGTCGTAGCGGAAGTTGATCTCGTGCTGGCCGAGGTTGCACTCGCCCTTCGAGTTCTCGACCTCCATCCCCGCGCCGGCCATCTCGTTGCGGATGCGGCGGATCAGCGGCTCGACCCGCGAGGTCCCCAGCAGCGAGTAGTCGATGTTGTAGAGGTTGGCCGGCTCGAGCTCGTGGAAGCCCTTCTTCCAGGCCTCCTCGTAGGTGTCGCGGAAGACGATGAACTCGAGCTCGGTGGCGGCGGTCGCGCTCATCCCCCGCTCCTCCAGCCGCGCCAGCTGCCGGCGCAGGATCTGCCGCGGCGAGGCGGCGACTTCGCGCCCGTCGTGCCACCGCACGTCGGCCATCACCATCGCCGTCCCCGGCAGCCACGGCACCAGCCGCAGCGTCTCCAGGTCCGGGACCATCTCGAAGTCGCCGTAGCCGGTGTCCCAGGAGGACATCGCGTAGCCGCCGACCGTCTCCATCTCGACGTCGACCGCGAGCAGGTAGTTGCAGCCCTCGGCCCCGTGCTCGAGCACGTCGCCGAGGAAGTGCGAGGCGGTCAGCCGCTTGCCCTGCAGGCGCCCCTCCATGTCCGCGATCGCGAGCAGCACGGTGTCGACCGCGCCGTCCGCGACCGCCTTCTTCAGCTCCTCGACGGTCATCGGGAGAACGTTACGCCGCCCGCCTCACGGGCGGGACGGACCGACTTCGGGCTCGGGGCCGATCTCTTTCTCGAGGTCGACCTCGCGCACCTGCCCGGTGAAGTGCTTGCGGGCGCTGGCGAACCAGCCGATCGCGGCGAGGAGGACGACCAGGCCCACCATCAGCGGCGCGTAGTTGAACGACTCCCAGTTGAATTCGTCGTTCCATGGCACCGCCGCCGGGGTGAAGGGCAGGCAGAAGATGATCGTGATCAGGGCCACCCAGAAGGTCGCAAAGGCGTTCATCCACCTGTACTTGCGGCCGTTGTTCCAGGGCCCGGGCTCGAACTCGTCGCCTTTGCGCCAGCGCAGGAAGATCGGGATCACGTAGGCGATGTAGAGGCCGATGACGGTGATCGAGACGACCGCGAAGAAGGCGAAGGGGACGTCTTCGCCGTTCCCCTTGAGGGCCGGCAGGGTGATGACGAGCGCCGCGGCGGCCATCGCCAGCACGGCGTAGACCGGCACCCGCTCCTTGTTCACCGTCGAGAGCACACCGGAGGCCCGGCGCCCGAACCCTTTGTCGCGGGAGAACGCGTAACACATGCGCGAGGCGCTGGTCAGGCAGGCGGCGCCGCAGAAGAGCTGGCCGACGACGGAGATGATGAGGATGAACTTCGCCCAGCCCTGGCTGAGGGCGCTTTCGAAGATCGAGGGCGAGAAGCCGGCCGCTTCGTTGACCGCGTCGACGTCGGTCGCCGCGAAGGTGATCGCCAGCAGCACGATCCAGCCGATCAGCGCCGAGTAGAAGATCGAGCGCCAGACCCCCTTGGCCGCCGCGGTCGAGGCGTCGTGGGTCTCCTCGGAGATGTGGGCCGAGGCGTCGAAGCCGGTGATCGTGTACTGGGTCAGCAGGAACCCGAGCGGGAGGACGTAGAACCAGTACATCCCGTCGCTGAAGCCGCTGTTGTTGATCCTCTCGGTGAAGACGAAGTCGAAGCTCTGGTGGGTGTCGGGGACGATGACCAGGACCAGGACGATCGCGGCGACGCCGAGCACGTGCCACCAGACCGAGAAGCTGTTGACCAGCGAGAGCATGTGCGTTCGTCGCACGTTGACCGCCGTGTGCAAGAGCAGGATCAGCGCGAAGAGAAGAAAGACCTCGGCGAGCAGGTGGGTGCTGTCGCCGAAGTTGACGCCGAGCAGGTTCACCCCGTAGAGGCCGAGGACGACGTTGAGGAAGGTGGCGCAGGCGTAGTCGACCGAGGCGACCACGGCGGCGAGGCCGATCAGGTTGAACCAGCCGGTGAACCAGGCCCAGATCGGGCCGCCGAGCCGGCCCGACCACCAGTAGATGCCGCCCGCGGTCGGGTAGGCGGAGACCAGCTCGGCCATGCAGAAGCCGATGATCAGGATCGGGATCGAGATCAGCGGCCAGCCGATCGAGATCGCGATCGGGCCGCCGTTGTTCCAGGCCTGGCCGTAGGTGGTGAAGCAGCCGGCGAGGATCGAGATGATCGTGAACGAGATCGCGAAGTTGGAGAACCCGCTCCAAGCCCGGTTCAGCGACTGTTTGTAGCCGAGCTCGGCCAGACGCTGTTCGTCGCGGCTCGGTGCCGAAGTGCTGCTCTCCATCCCGACCTCCCCTTCCCGAGCTCCCCAGCTCGTGGATAAAAGGTTTAACGAACCGACCTATAAGGTCAGTGCGAGCCTAAGTCCACCCTTGACCCGTGTCAATGCCGGTGGAGAATCTTCTTCTACCCGTGGCCTCTCTCGCAGACACCCTCGGATCGATCTCGGCGCGCCTGGGCGAGCTGGAAGGAGAGCCGGTGCCGCTGGAGGGCGGGATCACCAACCGCAACTACCGGGTGCGGTTCGCCGGCGAGGACGTGGTCGTGCGGCTGCCGGGCAAGGACACCGAGCTGCTGGAGATCGACCGCAGGGCCGAGAAGGCCGCGGGCGAGATGGCGGCGCGGGCCGGAGTCGGGCCGGCGGTGGTGGCGATGCTCGACGACCCGCCCTGCCTCGTCACCCGCTTCGTCGTCGGCGAGGCGATGAGCGCCGAGGAGCTGCGCGAGCCGGCGGCGCTGGCCGAGGTCGTGGCGGCGATGCGCTCCCTGCACGCCTGCGAGGAACGGCTCCCGGTCGATTTCTCCGGCTTCCGCATCGTCGAGACCTACGCGGCGCGGATGGCAGGCCGCGGCGCCGAGGTGCCGAGCTCCTACGAGTGGGCGCTGGCCTCCGCGCACCGGATCGAAGCGGCGCTGACAGGTCCCGAGCACGAGCCGGTCCCCTGCCACAACGACCTGCTCGCGGCCAACTTCATCCGCTCGCCGCAGGGGGTGCGGATCGTCGACTGGGAGTACGCGGGGATGAACGACCGCTACTTCGACCTCGGCAACTTCGCCGTCAACAACGAGCTGAGCGAGGCGCAGGAGGCGGAGCTGCTGAGCGCCTACTTCGAGGCGCCGGCGAGCGAGCGCCGTCTCGCCTCGCTGCGGCTGATGCGGTTCATGTCGGACTTCCGCGAGGCGATGTGGGGCGCGGTGCAGAGCACGATCTCCGACCTCGACTTCGACTTCACCGACTACTGCGCGAAGCACTTCGACCGCATGCGCGAGTCGGCCGCCGAGGGGCGGCTGGAGCGGCTGCTGGAGGACGCCGGCGATGCCGCGGGCTGAGCTGCCCGACCGCGCCCGCTGCGTCATCGTCGGCGGCGGCGTCGGCGGCGCCTCGCTCGCCTACCACCTGGCGAAGCTGGGCTGGGACGACGTCGTCCTGCTGGAGCGCTCGCAGCTCACCTCCGGCTCGACCTTCCACTCGGCCGGGCTGGTCGGGCAGCTGCGCGGCTCGGTCTCGCTGACGAAGATGATGATGCACTCGGTCGAGCTCTATCGCCGGCTCGGTGACGAGTCGGAGTTCGACCCCGGCTGGGTCGAGTGCGGCGGCATCCGCCTTGCCTCCAGCGAGGAGCGGATGGAGGAGCTGCGCCGCCAGGCAGGCTGGGCGAAGACCTTCGGGCTGCCGCTGGAGCTGATCTCCGCCGAGGAGGCGCAGGAGCTCTTCCCGCTGATGTCGACCGAGGGCGTGGTCGGGGCGGCGTGGCTGCCGACCGACGGCTACATCGACCCGGCGCAGCTCACCTACGCGCTCGCCGACGGCGCCCGCCAGGGCGGCTGCCGCATCTTCACCTCGACCCGGGTGTCCGGGATCGAGGTCCGCGACGGCCGCGTCCGCGGTGTGCGCACCGACAAGGGCGACGTCGAGGCCGAGGTCGTGGTCGACGCCGGCGGCATGTACGCGGCCGAGATCGCCCGCCTGGCCGGCGTCCGCGTCCCCCTCCTGCCGATGTCCCACCAGTACCTCGTCACCCAGCCCCTCGACGCCGTCCGCGAAGCCCGCCAGTCCGCCAGGGTGTGGTCGAGCTTTGACCCGGATAGCGGGACGAAACTCAACCACACCCGGGGGCATTTGCCGACTTTGCGGGATCCCGACCTGCTCGTCTACTACCGCGAGGACGGCGACGGGCTGGTGATGGGTGGCTACGAGCGGCGCAGCGAACCGGCCTTCCTGCCGGAGGGGACGGGACGGGTCGAGGCGATCCCGCCGGATTTCAACGGCCGCCTCCTGGAAGAGGAGTGGGACCGCTTCGAGGAGATCACCGAGAACTCGAAGCGGCGGGTGCCGGCGATGGAGCGGATCACCGTCACCAAGCTGATCAACGGCCCGGAGGCGTTCACCCCCGACAATGAGTTCTGCCTCGGCGAGACCGAGGTCGCCGGCTTCTTCGTCTGCGCCGGCTTCTGCGCCCACGGCCTCGCCGGCGCGGGCGGGATCGGCAAAGTCGTCGCCGAGTGGATCGCCGAGGGGGAGCCGAGCCTCGACCTCTGGCACATGGACATCCGCCGCTTCGGCGCCCAGTACCGCTCCCCCGCCTACACCCACGCGCGGATCAAGGAGACCTACGAGACCTACTACGACATCCGCTACCCCAACCACGAGCGCGAGGCGGGGCGGCCGCTGCGGGTCTCCCCGGCCAACGCCTGGCACCGGGAGCACGGGGCCGCATTCGGCGAGAAGTCCGGCTGGGAGCGGGTCAACTGGTACGAGCGAAACGCGGCCGCTGGGGACGAGCAGCTGCGCCCGCGCGGCTGGGCCGGGCGGCACTGGTCGCCGGCGATCGGCGCCGAGCACCGCGCCACCCGCGAGGCAGTGGCGCTCTTCGACGAGAGCTCCTTCGCCAAGCTCGAGATCGAGGGACGCGGGGCGGAGTCGTTCCTCGAGCTCCTCTGCGACAACCGGGTCGCCCGCGGGGTCGGCCAGATCACCTACACGCAGATGCTCAACCACCGCGGCGGCATCGAGTGCGACTTCACCGTCGCCCGCCTCGGCGAGGACCATTTCTCGATCGTCACCGGCACCGCTTTCGGCAACCACGACCGCGAGTGGATGCGCCGCCACGTTCCCGACGCCGACGAGGTACGGATCCACGACGTCACCTCGCGCTGGGCCTGCTTCGGGATCTGGGGCCCGCGGGCGCGCGAGGTGCTGCAGCCGCTGACTCCCCAGGACCTCGGCGACGAGGCCTTCCCTTACATGTCTCTGCGCGAGACGACGGTCGGCAACGTGCCGGCGCGGATGCTGCGGGTGACCTACGTCGGCGAGCTCGGCTGGGAGATCTACTGCCCGACCGAGTACGGGCTGGGGCTGTGGCGGGAGCTGTGGGAGGCTGGGCAGCCGCACGGGATCGTCGCCGGCGGCTACCGGGCGATCGACAGCCTCCGGCTAGAGAAGGGCTACCGCGTCTGGGGCGCCGACGTCACCCCGGACGAGACCCCCTACGAGGGCGGCCTCGGCTTCTGCGTCAAGCTCGGCAAGCCCGGCGGCTTCGTCGGCGAAGACGCGCTGCTCGCGGCGAAGGAGCAGGGCCCGCGAGCCCGGCTCTGCTGCCTCACGCTCGCCGACCCCCGCTCGATCGCCCTCGGCAACGAGCCTGTGCGGGTCGACGGCGAGATCGCCGGCCGGGTCACCACCGGCGGCTACGGCTACACCGTCGAGCGCTCGATCGCCTACGCCTACCTGCCCCCGGACAGGGCCGAGCCCGGAACCGCGGTCGAGGTGGCGATCTTCGGCCGCTGGGTCGAGGGCGAGGTGGCGCGGGAGCCGCTCTTCGACCCCGCGGGCGAGCGCGTCCGCGCCTAGGCCCGACTAGGCGGCGTTCGTCTCGAGCCGCAGCGGCGCCGGCAGCAGGCCGGCGAGGATGTGCTCGGTGCCCTCGGTGTGCTCGCGCATCAGCCGCACCGCCCGCGCCCCGTCGCCTTTGCGCAGGGCCTTGATCAGGCGGGTGTGCTGCTCGTTGGCCTGGACCAGCACCTCGGGTGGGTGGGCGATCAGCGCGATCAGGTCGCTCATCTGCGCCTGCACGTCGGTCATCGCGCTCAACAGGCGGGGCGACTGCGCCGCCTCGGCGATGCCGATGTGGAAGCGAACGTCGGTGCGCCGGTACTCCTCGAAGTTCTCCAGCTCCTCGTCCATCTTCGCGACCAGCTCGTCGAGGCGGTCGAACTGCGCCTCGCCGCCGCGCTCCGCCGCCAGCAGCGCCACCCCGGACTCGATCGCCACCCGGTAGTCGAGCACCGCCCACGCCCGCTGGTCGAGCGGCTCGTCGTCGTGCTCGCTCAGCGGCGGTTGCTCGGCGACGAAGGTGCCGCCGCTCCGCCCCCGAGAGGAGACGAGGTGCCCGCTCTGGACGAGCGCCGTCAGCGCCTGCCGCAGGGTCGAACGCGAGATCCGCAGCCGCGTCGCCAGCTCCCGCTCGGGCGGCAGCTTGTCTCCGGGCGCCAGCAACCCCAACCGGATCGCGCTTCCCAGTCGCTCCACCGTCTCCTCGAACGTGCTCGCCGGTCGGACCGGCATGAACACAGCCTCAACCGCCGCGTCCCGCTCCATGGAGACACCGTACCGCGACTAGGAATCCGTGCGGCGCTTCAGCTCTGCTCGAATCGCATCGCTGAACGAACGCCCTTCCTTCCGCGCATGACGGCGTACTGCGTCGAGCTCAGACCGGGAAAGTGGAAAAGCCACGCCTGAGCTGCTCGCAGCACTCCGTACCGGATAGCCGACGTATAGGCGCTTGACCTTCACAGGGTCAAGCCCATCCCGCTCGAATTCCTCTGCGATTTCTTCGGCGACCTTCTCCGTGATCACCGTACCGGCGCGCGTCACTCCGAGGATCTCGTCGCCGTCCGCGGCTGGCTCCTTCACTTTCCTAGGCCCTCATCCGCGCGGCGCCTCCGCTCTGCTCGGATCTCATCCGGGTGAGGGCTGCCAGGCAGCAGAGGCCGCGTCAGGATGTGCAACTTCGCCTTCGAGAGATCATAGCCCCGCTCCGCCTCCGCGGCGAGTTCTGCTTCCAACTCCGGGGTGAACTCCTCACCAGACTCCAGGAAGATCCTCTCCCGCTGTTTCTTTCTCGACGGATCCTTCACCTGTCCCATCTTCTCACCCCCTCATAGATGGGCCGATAGCGCGGCCGCAGGTTCATCGCATGGATAACCATCGGGTTCGCGCCGTTCGTCCGGACCGCGCAGGACCTCCAGAGGCACCCCTGCCGAATCCTCGCCCAGGAAGACCAGCCTTGACGCTTTCGCCCGGGGATTTCCAGGGGATGGATCCTCTTTGAGGATGGCGAGGCAGTGTTCGAGGACGTGGAGGATGCGCTGCTTGGAGATTCGGTGCTTGGTTGCGGAGCGTGCCCATCTGAGCCTCTTGAATTCTGCTGAAAGGTTTTGTCTGAACAGCTTAGCGCGTTCTTCGGGACGGAAAGAAGGCCCTCTTTTCGGCCCTGAACACGACACCGGCGGAGCCTCTTGAGGAGGCTCCGCCGGAACAAGACGCGGGTGGGCCGCTTCAGGAAAATCTCAGCGGCGGAACTGTGACTTAGGCCTCGCGGACCTTCACCCCGCCCCGGGCCTTGTTGTTCTTCAGGTTCGGATCGACGACACCGGAGCGGACCCGGGCGCGGACCCGGACCTTGCCCTCCTGCTCGGTCCGCACCACGACCCGCAGGCGCTTCTGTTTGCCCGCCGCGAGGTCGCCGAGGCGGCAGGTGAACCTGCGCTTGCCGCCCTTCGCCTTGGCCAGCTTGCAGGCCCGCTTCCCGTTCGCCTTCGGTCCCTTCACCCGGCGGGTCAGCGCCGGGACGGTGCCCTTGACGATTGCGCCGGTCGCCGCGCTCGGGCCGCCGTTCCGCACGGTGACGAGGAAGGCGAGCTTGCCCCCCACCACGGGCCGTTTCGGCTTCGGCTTGATCCGCAGCCGCAGGTCGGCCCCAGCCGCGGCCGGAGGCGGCGGAACAACCACCCGCTCGAAGGCGCCGAGGTCACACGCCGCCCCCTGCGGCCGGGCCACCCCACGCTGGTCGGCGGGCGGGCAGCCGACGTTGGTGCCGGCGTCGATCGCCGGGCTCCCCTCGAGCAGCGCCAGCGTGTCGGTCTCGCCGCCGTTGTTGGCGAGCGCCCCCAACAACGGGTTCGCGTTCTGCTTGCTGCCGGGGTCGGTGAACATGCAGGTCGCGTCGCTGGAGAGGTTGTGGTCGGAGGTCGGCATCACGGCGATCGCGCAGTCGGCCGGTCCGGCCGGACCGCTGTTGGCGGCGACGATCGTGTTCTTCACCGCGAGGGCGGCGGTGCCCCCCAGGGCCGGTTCAGGGTTGTAGACGGCGAGGCCGCCGCCGGTGCCGAGCGCGCCGACGGTGTTGCCGGCGATCGTCGAGTTGACGATCGTCCCTTCGCTGCCTTCGGTACTGGCGGGATCGATCGCGAGCAGCACGCCGCCGCCCTGGATGATCGGGCCGGCGGACTCGACGCTGTTGCCGGTCACGGTCGAGTTGACCATGGTGAATTTGCCGAGCACGTAGAGGCCACCGCCCAGCCCCTCGACCAGGCCGCCCGTGACTTTGTTGTTGGCGATCGTGCTGTTGGTGATCGTGATCGCGGTTTTTTCGCCGCCCTCCGGCGGCGCCGAGATGCCGCCCCCGTTCTGCGTGGCGGTGTTGCCGACCACGTTCACCGCGTTGAGGAGCAGCTCGTTGGCGGCGTAGGCGACGATCCCGCCGCCGTCACCGGTCAGCGCTTCGCCGATGATCTCCGTGGCGCTGCCGCCGGTGATCGTCAACCCTTCGATCGCCACCTTCTCCCCGCCGACGTTTAACACCCGCGAGGTCCCGCGGGCGTCGACCACCGTCGAGCGGGCACCGGCGCCGCGGATCGTCAGCGAGCCGGTGCCGCCGGTCGTCAGCTCCCCCGCTTCGAGCGGGTAGTTGCCGGCCGGCACCACAACCAGGTCCTCGGGGTCCGCTGATTCGTTGGCCCGCGTGATCGCGTCCCGCAGCGAGCAGGCCGGATCGGTGGTGCAGCCGTTCGGGACGGTGGCGTCGGCGGTCGTATTGACGGTGAAGGTCGCCGCCAGACCGGCGGCCGGCGCGACCATGGTCAGCGCTACAAGGGCGGAGGTGGCAAGGATCAGCTTCGTTCGCATTCACAAACCTCGTAATCGATTTCAAGTACGAGGCGGCGGCTACCCCCGCCCTCTCAGGCACAAACGGCGCGGTTCGTCACACAGGAAAGTAAAAAGAAGAAGATCCTTAAGTAATTAGCCCTGCTCCCGAATAGGGTTGGCCTGTGCCTGCCTTCTTCGTCCGCTTCAAGGGAATGCTGACCCGGCAGGAGCGCGAGCGGCTCGACTCAGCCGGCATCGCGGTCGAGGCCAAAGAGCGCTCGATGCGCATCGGCATCGTCAAGACCGGCCGTCCGATCTTCACCGTCCGCGTCGAGGCGGCCTCCGAGGACGAGGCCGTGCAGGCGGTCAAAGCAGCGCTCGACCCGGACGCCGCGAACTTCTCGAACTGGGAATCGGAACCGGCGTAGAAGTCGGTTTCGAAGACGTTCATCTTCCGCCCAAAAGCCACGACATCCAGCGCACCACGCGTGCGCCGGGGCTACCTAGCGTCGCGGCCATGGCCTGGCCACCGCAAGCAGGGGAACTGTTGCCCCGGGCGGACGAAGCAATGGGGATCAGAGAAAGGCTGGCTGACTACTCGCTCCATCCCTCGCACAAAAGAGGTGGGCCAAAGGCTCATGGATTCGCCGTGATCCTTGGCATCACCATTGACGCGATCGACTACTTGGAGACCCAGATCTTCTTAGGAATCCGACGACATCCAATTGAAGCGGTGGTTGATAATCGACCGTATGGGTGGAACTGCCCGGTGGAGTTTCCTATACGAGGAATCGGGAGCTACAGTGAGAGGTGGGCCGACCTGAGGACGGTTTGGGAGCTAGCCGATCCGCATCTCCCTCCCCGCCTCATCAGTGCATTTCCGAAGGGAAGGAAGACAGATGGCAATCGCTCACAAGATCACTGAGAACGATGTAGTCGCGTTAAGGCGCGAGATCCGTGGCTGGACTGCGGGCACTGAGGGCACGGCCGTCAGCGACCACGGCGCCTCCAAGCTGATCGAGGTCTCTGACGACCGCGGCCAGATGCTTGACCTGTTCGAGGTTGCCGACGAAGACCTCGACCTCATCGAGCACTACCCGTCTAAGCCCGCGATTCCGCGTACCCCGATTCACGACGGTCCCGCTTAGTCAGCTGGGTGAGTACCCCTTGCGCCGGAGGTGGACTGAGAATGACTGACAGCAGCGTCGAGGCAAACGTCCTTCTGGAGTTTCGAATGGTCAGTCCGGTATTGGTCGAGGTCCTCGATGCCAACGCCGAGGATGTGATCAAAGCGGTCAGCGAGCACGCTGCTGATACTGCGCTCGGCCCGGCGATTGCCGTCAACGAGCCCGAGCGCGCGATCAAGCTGCGGTTTGACGTCGTGGCGGAAAACGACCCCGCGATCCTCCAACAGGTCTCGACCGTGATCCAGGGGATTCTTCAGCAGGCGGACCTCAAGTTGATCCGAAGCAGCATCGAGGCAACTGCTGACGGCAAATCACCGAGTACGACGTCGTGGCGCTGAAGCGCTTCATTCGGACCTGGCCCGCTGGCACCCGCGGCGCGGTCCTCAGCGACTACGGCCACGCGAAGCTGATCGAGATCTCTGACGACGAGGGTCAGGAACTGGACATGTTCGTGGCCAGCGAAGAGGATCTCGATCTCGTAAAGCACTACCCGCCCAAGGCAGTCTGAGCGAGTACCCCGGAGGCAAATGACGGGTCCGACCAAGGGCCCGCTCGATCTTCCCGTCGTTCATCGAGACAAGCTGAAGCTGGTCGCCAAGTACCACCGCAAGGCTCAAAATGTCATGAAGATCAGCATCTCTCAACCAGTCCATCCGGAAACGTCCATCAACAAGGGAGGCTGATCAGTATGAAGCTCGAGGTGCTCGCAAGGGCGATTCCGCTCGCCGCAACTCATGAGGGGAACTAGCCACGGCCAGGAGGCGGAAGGGCCCGCTTGACCAGCCGGACCTTCCGCCCTTGGCTGCTAACTAACCGATCTTCCCTTTCGCGGTAACGGGAAGCAGCACCTCCACAGGCTTGATGACCATGGGATCACCTCCTCATCAGATTGCCTCGGCGGCACCCAACCGCCGCACGAGTGTCACTGGAGAAAGGTAGACCGGTACAGAACCTCACATCGGCTTTAAGGTTGAGGTCAACTCTTTAAGCGATTAACATCTAGTGCTCAGAAGATCTGGGACTAAGGGGGATTGCGGTGACGGCGAGCGCTGAGATTGAGCTGAGGCAGGGCCTGTACAAAGCACTCTCCCATCCTCTTCGTAGAGAAATTCTGGACTGGCTGATCGACCGGTCGGCCGGCAGCCCGTCTGAAATGTCGAGGGACCTAGCCGCTGACCTCACCGAAATCAGCTACCACGCCCGGCAGCTCGAGAAGTATGGGGCTATCGAACTGGTCGAAGAGAGGCCCACCCGCAGGGGCAGTCCGGAGCACATCTACCGCCCGATAGTTCGGTTGATCTTGAGCGACGCAGAGGTAGAGACGATGGCCAGGACCGACCGGCAGATCTTTGCTGGGCAGATTGTTCAGAGAATGATGGCCGACCTACGGAAGGGGTTCCAAGTAGGAGCTTTCGGTAAGAGGTTCGACTGGGAGTTGCTCCATCACGTTCTCACCTTGGACAAAGAGGGCTACCAGCGGGTTCGCGATCTTTACCAGCGGGTCGAAGAGGAGCTTTTCCAGATCCAGGCGGAAAGCGACGAGCGGCGCATCGGCTCAAAAGAGCCGGCCCTCAGGGTCTCTACTGCGCAGTCCAGTTTCATAGTCAACGCCTAAGGACCTGTTACAGGGTTTCTAAGACTGGTTCCATCTACTGCAATAATATTCATCAATAACACAGCTCCTTTTGATCTAATCTCACATTAGTCCTAGTATTCGGTCGATCAGCGGGAACTTTTCTTCAACCAGTCCTGCGCAGGGGGTAGCAGCCGAACGGTCGCTCTTGGCCGATCGGGTACGTTCTCGCGCGCCTGAGATCCGCCAGGCCATCCTGGACCGCCTGCATGAAATGGAAGAGGAGGCGCCCATGCGCGACGTCGAATACCAATGTGGTTTACGTGAAGCAGCTTCACGCGGCGTCGACTACGGAGTCGCCCTCCTCGAAGGGGAGGTTGGACAGGGGCCGCAAGCTCCAATCGCGCTCTTAGCCCAGGCCCGCTTGGCGGCACGCCAAAGCATCCCACTCGAGGTTGTGATCAAGCGTTATCTGAGCGCCAAGACGCTGCTCGACCAATACGTGCTGAGGGAGGCGGCGGACTTGGGTGGCCCTAGTCCGACCCTTCTGCAAATCGCCTTAAGCACTCACCAGACTGCGTTCGACCGGTTGCTATCCGCGGTCATAGACGAGTACAAGCAGGAGGAGCACGGCTGCCAAAGGTCCTCCGTTAACCGTCAGCTCGAACAGGTACGCAGTCTTCTAACAGGAGACCTGATCGAACCTTCTGCCCTCGACTACGACTTGGATCGCGATCACCTTGGCGTAGTCGTCGGTTCGCCAAACGGGCGTCAGATCATCCGGCTACTGGCAGCAGAAACAGACACCCGGTCATTGACGGTCAGGGCTACCCAGGCAGAGGCCTGGGGGTGGCTCGGGAGCCGGGAGCCCTTGGACGCCGAGGCGGTTGGGCGCCTGGCAGCCCGCGCCTCGTCCCCCTCGGCCCCGATAGGTCTAGGAGAGCCGGCACATGGCCGCGGCGGTTGGCGACTGTCTCACCGGCAGGCGCGGGCGGCGCTCCTGGTTGCCAGAGCGGCACCAAGCGCCTTTGCGCGCTACGCCGAGGTCTCGATGGTCGTCGCGGCAGCGGAGAGCCCGCTCATGGCCACGTCTTTACAGAAGCATTACCTGGCTCCCCTGCGAGAGGGCCGAAACGAAGGTGCAGTGCTCCGCGCCACCCTTCGGGCGTATTTCGCCGCGAACAGAAACAGTAAGTCGGCCGCATCTGCTCTTGAAGTATCCCGCCAGACCGTGGCAAACAGGCTAGGTCAAGTAGAGGCTCGGCTTGGTCAGCCGCTCAGCATGTGCGCTGACGCGGTGGACGCCGCGTTACGTATGGAAGAACTGGGCTTTCTGACCCCACGTTAGACATTGTCTAGCTGACACCGCAGTTCTTGGGCATAAGGCAGATGACACTGCCACTGCTCCTGAGCATTCTACTTCCTTGGCTGGGATCTCCCAGTCGGTTTACATCAATATGAAGGGAGAAGGATGGTTACCGCACTGAGTCGGAAGATGAAGCTCACCATGGTGCTCCTGGGAAGCCTGTGCGCCCTTGCGCTGGGGCTGATTTCAGGGCCTGCACCTGCTCAGGCCGCATACAGCAACTATTGCGTTGGGTGGCAACAGAACATCTCGAACTACTGCTTCGGTGCTGCCCGGGCGCTCTATCAGACCTATGGTTGGGGTGATCACGGTGCAGTGTGCGTTACGGCCTCGAACGGTTGGTATTGCTCATCAGGACCAGGCGCTGGAGTGTATTCGGCACGCTTCGCATCCCCTGTCTGGGCTAACCCCGGGATCAAGAATGGGATTAATAGCCCTAACTTTGTCCATGGAGTGGCCCTTCAGCCGTAGTTAGACGGGGGTGGGGCTTCAGCCTTGGAGTCCCACCCTCTCAACATGAACGCCAAACGTCTCACGTATCTGGCTCTGCTGACGGCAGCTCTAACCACTGCAGTCCTCTACTTGGTGGGGACTTCAAACAGTCACAGGCACAACGCGTCGGCCTCTAGCAACAAGCTTGCTACGTCCTTCCGCATTTTTCGTGCCCCGATAGACATTCTGCCCCAAGCGGAAGCACGGCGTATTGGCGCAAGCGCTGAGTCCATTGGGCTAGTCGAGCTAGCGAATACCCACCTAGCGGTAACGGAGCAGGGGCGCCTCTGGGTATTCAGGGTAGGGCGTCAGGTATGTCTTGGTAACACGCGTGGAGTAGCTTGCGCTTCCTCGCGAAAGGCAATGCGGACGGGTGTGGTTCTAGGTGTCTTCGATCCTCCGGACAGGCATCGCCGAACCCTGCACAACTTCCTTCTTCAGGGGATTGCTCCGGATGACGTAAGTCAAGTGGAGGTTCTGATTGACAACCGCCGCTCTTTGACGGTTGATGTGGTAGGCAGTGTCTTTTCCGTTGCGGCCAATCAACCAATCCACTTAAAGCGGCTCCTACGAGACTGACTTCAGCTCAGCGGCCCTGCTGTTCGAACGTGTGCTGGTACTGCGTTGCGGGCCCGCTGCCGTAGATCGGTTTGAAGGGAGCCTGCTGGTTGCAGGGGGGCGCGGCGATGTTGCCGGTGCTGTCCTGGTTGGCGAAGGCGTAGAACCGGATGCGTTCGAAGAGCAGTTCTGCGTTCGCCTGCTGCGTCCTGGTCACAGTCCCCGTGTTCACGTCTCTCGACTCCCTGGTTCGTTCAACGAAGGCCGGATTGGTGTCGGTGCTGGGGTCCAGGTTGGCGACGATGCCGGTCGTGCATTGGCGGGTCTCGAAGCTGGGCAGCGAACCGGAAATGAGGTCTTCAGCCCACTTCGGCGGGCTGTATGCGCTGGTGCGGTTGATCGCCAAACGACGTGGATAGACGGAGAGCGTTTCCGGGTTCATGCCTCCCATGATGCGGAGATAGTGCGGCTGCAGAGCACCTTCTTCAACTTCTTCCCCTTCGTTAGGCGGCAGTTCTCCATTAAGCGAAGCCGCAAGATTGCCGAAGAACGAAGTCACCTCGACCCGGTAGAGCTTCAGCCCGACCAAGAGCGGATTCAGGTTGCGGAGGAAGGGGTCGAGCGCGCGCAGCAGCGGCGGGAATTCGTCGCGGAAGACCTCGCGGATCGCGGCGAAGCCCTCGGGCGAGAGCTTGATCACCGGGCCCAGCCCTTCGAAGAAGGCTTTGGCTTCCGGTGCCAGCTTCGAGATCGTGATCAGGGTCGGCGAGAGCTCTTCGGCCGCCGGCACCAGCTGCTTCATCAGCGGGTTGGCGTTTTCGGAGAAGCCTTTGAGCCGCTGGAGGGTGAGGCGCGACTCGTCGAGGAAGGTGGGGAAGGCGCGGAAGAGGGCTTCGATGTCGCGGTTGCGCCGCGCGGTCGTCTGGAAGACCGCGTTCGAGCTCTCGATCAGGTCGCCGAGCTCCCCTTGGCGGCCGCGCAGCGCCTGGAAGGTGGTGGCGCCGTTGCTGAACAGCTGGCCGACCGCCAGCCGCTGGCTGTCGAGGACGCGGAAGAGGCGGTCGAACTCGGTGAAGGTCGGTTCGAGGCCGCCGATCGCGTAGGAGAGGTTCTGGCCCTGGCCGGTGATCGAGACCGCCGATTCCTGCATCCATTCCTGGAAGGCGGCGCGGGTGCGAGCGTCGAAGGTGCGGAAGATCTCGTCGAGCTGGACCGACTCGGCGATGTTCGCCTCCGGCAGCACGCCGCCGTCCTCGAGCTCCGCGCCCTGCCGGTCGCCCGGGCTGAGTTCGATGTAGGTCTCGCCGAGCAGGGTTTTGGTGCGCAGGATCGCCCGCGTGTCCTCCGGCAGCGGCGCGTACTGGGCGTCGATCGCGGTCGTGGCCCAGGCCTGGTCGCCGTCGGGGGAGAGCTCGATCTTCTGGACTTTGCCGACGTTGACGCCGGAGATGCGGACGTCCGACTGTTCGGCCAGCTGGGTGGCCTCGTTGAAGGGGATTTTGACCTCGTAGGTCTTCGCCCGGAACGGGGTCGGGCCGCCGAAGGTGACCCAGAGGAAGAGCAGGATCCCGAAGCACGAGAGCGCGAAGCCGGTGATGACGAGGAGTTGGGTAGTGCTGGGCGCGCGCTTACTCATCTTTCGCCTTTTTTGACGTATTCGCAGGTGTTGCCGGGTTCCAGGGTTTTGAAGTCGACCGAAATTTCTTGTTTCCGCGGGATCTGCAGCACTTCCAGGAGGGTCTGGAGGAACGGTTCGCCCTTTGCCAGCCCCTGGCCTCCGAGTTGGTAACCGAGATCAGCGCCGGTACAGGAGATGAGCACGACCCCGCGCAGGAGGGGACCACCCGCATCCTGCAGCGAGAAGGCGCTGTTGAGGTTGTGGTTGAACCAGGGCAGGTAGAAGAGGTGGCTCTCTTTCGAACCTTTCGGGTTGAAGGCGAGCTCGTTGAGGAACGAGTTGAAGCCGCCCAAGGCGTTACCGAAGTTGCGGACGGTCTTTTCGAACGGCTCCGCCGCTTCGGCGCTGTGGCTCAGCAGCGGGCGGATTTCGCGGCTGAAGGGGCGGATCTGGTCGCGGATCGGGGCGGTGGTTTCGCTGAAGAGACGTTCGGTCGCGCGGAAGGCCGGAGTCAGCGCCTGGGCCTGGGGGATCAGGTCGATCAGGGTCGGGTAGGCCACCTGCGAGAAGCGGTTGGAGCTGGCGAGGCCGGCGCGGGCCGAGCGCAGAGCGGCGGGGAATTCCTCGAACGCGGCCTGGACCGATTCCTGCTCGTTGGCGAAGTTGCCGAGGGCGTCTTTGGAGGAGGTGACGAAGCGTTCGATCTGGCCGCTGCTGCGGCCGAGCTCGGTCGTCAACTCGCCGAAGTTGGTGATCACCCGCGCGAGGGCCTCGCGGCGCGTCGCCACCGCCTTGTTCAGCTTCGCGGTGTAGTGGACGAAGGGCTGGAAGCGGCGGAACGCGTTCGAGACCTGTTTGCCGCGGCCGCCGATTCCCTGGGCGCCGCCGGCGAGCAGGAGCTGGAGGTACTGCTGGGTGTCGCGGTCGAGGGTGGAGAGGAAGGCCTCGAGGTTCTCGTTCGGTTCGGTCTGGTTGAGGGTGAAGTGAGCGCCGTCCTCGATCGTCTTCCGGCCGTTGCCGGGGTCGATCTCGACGGTCATGTCGTTGAGGTTCGTTTTCGGCCGCAGGAGGAACTCGGCGTTGGGGTGGATCAGTTCCATGTACTCGGGCTCGATCTTCATCCCGACCACGGCGTGGCCGCTCTCGAGCTCGACCGACTCGACCTTGCCGATTTCGATCCCGGCGATGTTGACCGACTGCCCCTGGCCCGCGGTCACCGCCTGCGCGGTCGAGAACTCGGCGGTGATGCTGTCGAATTCTTCGCCGACCACCGGCAGCCAACCCGGCAGGGCGGCTTTCTGCTGGGTGAAGATCCCGAGCATCATCACAATCCCGGCGATCGCGAGGACGAAGATCGCGATCGTGTCCTTGCGCCTTCCGCGCACCTGGCGCGAGAGCCAGGCACGGAAGTGGGTCCAGCGGCTGACGCCAGGCTCGCGGCCACTCATGGGTTCACCCTCGGTACTTGGGAGGCGGAGGTTGGGCCGACTTGGCCTAGAGGGCCATTGATGTCCGGCACGGGGTTCGTGTAGCAACGCACATCCGGCCTCAATGGCGGCCTGCCGCCGAGCTGCGGCTGCGTTCCATGCGGCACTTCGATCGTGTTGGCGTAGTTGTTTTTGTCGCTGAGGGTGGCAGGGTTGCCGAAGGGGTTCGGTTCGCTAATCAGGGCTGGGCCGCCGCCCGCCTGGGCTCGGCCGTAAGGACCGTTGCCGTCGAAGTTCTGCGCCATCCCAGCGAAGTTAGTGAGGTTGTAGAGGAACTCGCGGTAATTGGGCTGCCCAGTGCTGAACGGCCCACCGACCACGATGTCGCCGGTCGGGACCATCACCTTGGTCGTGCAGAGGCTGAGCCGGTTGATCTGCGGCAGCGTCACCTGCTTGCTCGCCTGCGCCGCACCGGCGAGGCCGGGGGTGGATTCGGCCAGCAGCCTGACGGTGCCGCCCGCCTCGCGGCCGGTAAGCAGCGGCCGCACCTGCGCGAGCCACGGTTTCGAGGCGCTGATCAGGCCGGGCAGCTGCGCCACCGCCGGCTCGAGCTCGATCGCGTAGGTGCGCAGCGGCGGCAGCGTGCGGTTGAGGCTGACCATCGAGGCCTTGGTGATCTTCAGCGTCGGCGCCAGCAGCCGGATCGTGGTCGTGAGGTTGGCCGACTGGTTGGCGAGGGCGCCGGTGAAGATGTTGAAGTTCTCGATCAGGCCCTGCAGGTCCCGCTGGTTGCTGGCGAAGGCGCCGAAGGCGCGGCCGGCGCCGGCGACGAGGCGGGCGAGATCGCGTTCTTCGGTCCCCAGCAGCGCGTTGGTGACCTGGGCGCTGTAGCGGCCGGCGTCGCCGCCGTATTTGAGCGCGCCGTTGAGCGCTTCGGCGCCGGTCCTGCCTTTCACCTCCGGCAATTGGGTCAGGTCTTCCGCCGCCGTCGGTTCGTGGGTCAGCGCCGTGCCGTAGGCCTCGAGCAGGCGGTTGAGGTCGGCGCGGACGGGCGACTGCAGGGCGGTGAGAATTTCGTCGATCTGGACCGCGGTCGAGGTGCGGCTGACCGGGATCGTGCCGCCGCTGTCCAGCTCCGGCGCGCTGGGGCTGCCCGGGTCGAGGTCGACGAAGAAGTTGCCCTCGAGGAAGATCCGCGGCCGGATCGAGGCGAAGGCGTCGTCGTGGATCGGCCGGCCGCCGGATTCGACCGTGAAGGTGACCCTGGTGTTGTCGCCGTCGCGCGAGGTGTCGATCACTTTGCCGACGTCGACGCCGGCGATCCGCACCGGTGAGTTTTTGGCGATGTTGGCCGAGTTGGAGAAGGTCGCGTTCAGTTCGTACCCGTAACCGGTGAACGGCACGTGTTTGGTGAAGGCCAGGTAGGGCCCGATCGTGAAGAGGAGGATGAAGAGGATCGCGATCGTGACGTTGCTGGGCCGCCACCCGAAGCGGCCGCTCTTCGACGCCGCCGCCCGCCTGTCTCGCTCTGGGAGTCGGCTCATTCCTCCCCCCTCCCCCGGGTCGTGGTGTCCCAGAGTTCGGGCGAGTTGCCGATCACCGTCTCGCCCAACACGTATTTCTCGTTGCCCGCTTCGCAGATGTTGTCCTGACCGGGAGCTGCCGTCTTCGGGTAGGGGTTGAAGTGGAGGTGATTTTTCGAACGTTTCGGATCCGGGTCGTTGGCGGGAGCGCTGGCAAAGGTGCTCTCGCTGTTCGGTCCTTCCGGCGGGGCGAAGGAGATGAAGTTGAGCCAGTTGCCGGTGCTGTTGCCCTGGCTGTTGGCATTGGCAAGGAACCTGAAGGTCAGCGACCAGTAGTTGCACACGGTCTGGCTCGGGGTGATGTACCGCAGCGAGGGCCGCAGCAGCCGGTTGGTGTCGGTCAGCAGGTCGAGGCCGTTGAAGACGCCGGGCGCTTCCTGGAAGTCGACCAGCGCTTCGGCCGTCGGCTGCAGCTGGTTGTTGAGGACCGGCGAGGCGTTGAGGACCGGGATCCCGGCGTGGAGCGAGTCGGCGATCACCGGCGAGGTCTCGGCCAGCGCTTTGACTCCCGGCCGCAGGGCGGTGAAGAAGCGGGCCGAGTTGCGCAGGAAGGGCCGCAGCACCGGCAGGTCGGCGTTGACCTCGTCCAGGGTCGGCGGGCTCTTTTCGATCGTTTCCTGGATGTAGGGGCGGGAGACGCGGGCGAAGGCGGCGAAGGTGCGATCGAGGGCGACGAACATCTGCGCCTGGGTCTCGGCGACCGGGGCGACGGTAGCCGCCAGCGCCTCGAGCGAGCGCCAGAAGCCGGCGAAGTTGGTGCTGGGTTCGACGATCTTGCGCAGGATCGGCTGGCCGTTGACGACGAGTTCGCGCAGGGCGCCGAGCGCTTCGTTCAGCTGCGGGCCGCGGCCGGCGAGGGCGTTGCCGAAGCCGGCGTTGTTGCGCTGGATCCCTTCCCGGGTCTTCTCGTCGAACATGTTGAAGAACTCGTCGATGTCGACCGGTTCGGGCTTGGCGGAGGCGACCGGGATCGTTTCGCCCGCCTCGAACCCACGTTCGGAGTCGCCGGGGGTGATCTGGAGGAATTTCAGCCCCAGGGCGGATTTCGGTCGGATCATGATCGTCGAGTCGACGGGCAGCGGTTCGGCGGTCTTGTCGAGCTGCAGCGAGAGTTCGGCCGCGACCTCGCCGTTCTCGAGCTGGACCGGGACGACCTTCCGCACGGTGCCGACGCGGACGCCGCCGATCCGCACCTCGTTGCCTTTGACCAGCGCGTCGGCGTTGGGAACCCGCGCCTTCAGGTCGTAGGTGGAGACGAAGGGCAGGCCGTTGTTGGCGTTGTAGGCGAGGAAGACGGCGACGATGACGACGAGCACGGTCACCGCCCCGACCAGGACCGGGCTGCTGGCGACGCCGGTGATTCCGCTGCGGTTCCTCATGGGCCCAGGAGGTAGTCGAGAAGGGGTTCGGTGCCTTCGGTTTTCGATGACTGGGCGACGCCGGCTTCGCCTTCGGCGTCGATGCCGGACCCGGTGCTGTCGCCCTGGCCGACCCCGATCGCCGGGCCGGATTCGGCGAGCGTGCCGCCGTTCAGTTCAGCGCTGCGCTCCTGAAGGAGACGGAGCAGGGCGGAAGCGCTCGTTTCGGTGGTTTCCGTGGCGTTGGGCCCGTTGAATCGTGCAACACACCCCGTTTGACCTTCTTTCTTTGCGATGTATTCGAAGCAGGTCGACAACGTCACCCGCGTGCGCCCAAAGTGACTAAATCTGTCGAAACCGTTGAGCGACGCCGCGCTCCCATACATCAGTTCCGTCAGCCCGTCCCAACCGCCGGTCTTTTTGAGATCAACGAACAGCTTCGCGAGGTTCTGCGTCGGTTCGACCCCCGTCTTCGCCAGGTCGCGCGCCTTGCGCACCACCGGGTCTGCTTCGGCGAAGATCGGTCCCGAAGCTTCGCCCGCCTCGCCGAGGCTCTTCAGCGAGACCGTCAGCGCCTCGGAGAACGGGGTCAGGGTCCGGGTCGCGTCGGTCAGCGCCGGCGCCGCGGTGCCGAAGTCTTCGAACAGCGGCGTGCCGGCGTCCGAGAAGGTCCCCAGGTCCCGCATGGTCAGTTTGAACTCGCGCAGGAAGGTGGGGAATTTGCGCAGCGCCTCTTCCAGCTCCGGGCCGCGTTCGGCGCTCGCCTCGGCCGCCGCGCCGGAGTTGGCGAGGAAGCCGGCGACCGCGCGGCGCTCGCGCGCCAGCGGCTCCAGGATCGCGTCGGAGTCGGCCGCCAGCTGGGTCAGCTGCTTGCGCTGGGCGGAGAGGATCCCGAACAGCCGGTCGACGTCGCGCAGGACCGGGTTCGCCCGTTTGACCAGCTCCTCGATGTCTTCGCCGCGCCCCGCCAGGCCCGCCCCGAGTTCGTTGAAGATCAGCCGGAAGCGCTGCGCGTAGGGCAGTTTGTAGATGTTGTTGATCAGGTCCGGGTCGACGCTGGTGCCGCTGTTGCCGAGCGGCAGCAGGTACTGGCCCTCGCCGGGCTCGCCGTCGGGGATCTGTTTCAGCGGCGGTGCCGGCTCGCTCCCCGGCGCCCGCGGCAGGGTCGGGCGGCAGTCGACGAATTTCTCGCCGATCAGCGACTGCGGCCGGATCTGGCAGGTGGCGTCGGCGCGGAAGTCGTGGAAGCCCGGGTCGGTGATGTTGAGGACGACGATCGCCTTGCCGGGTTTCTCGATCGGGTCCCCGTTCTCGTCCCAGGCGACGGTTTCGCCCGGCAGCGTCACGTCCACCTCTTCGATCGTGCCGACGTTGGCACCGGCGATCCGCACCTCCTCGTCGTTGACGAGGTAGCCGCCGTTGTCGAAGATCGCCCGCACCCGGTAGCCGTCGTCGGCGTCTTCGCCGCCGACGAGGAGGACGACCAGGACGACGGCCGCCACCACTGCTCCTATGGCAAGGGCCTTTTTCATGGGCCGGGCGGGACGTCGGAGGGGTCGCAGGTGGACAGGTCGACGCTGCCGCCGCCGACCCAGGGGTTGGAGCCGTCGGCCGCGGGCTGGGTCGCGCCGCCGGGGCAGCGCTGGCGGACCGCGGGCGAACCCAGTTCTTCGAACGGTTTGAACTGTTCGGCTTTGCTGATCGGTTCCAGCGTGCCGCCCGCGTAGCGGAACAGGTTCTGCCCGGCGGTCGCCGCCCGCACGTAGTGGCCGTTGCCGTCGTAGTAGCCGGCGACCTGGCCGAGCTTGCCGATCGCGTTGAAGAAGTCCGGCGTGTAGGCGCGGATGAAGTTCAGGTTCGGCTGGAAGTCCTCGACCGCTTGTTCGGAGTGCGGGAACGTGCGCGAGGTCAGGTCCTGGACCTGCGGCATCACCGCCAGCAGCTCGCGGGCGTCGTTGGCCTTCCCCGGCCGGCTCACCACCAGCCGCAGGTTGCGGGTGAACGGCAGCAGCTTCTGGAAGACCGGCCGCAGTTCGCGCAGGAAGGGCGCCAGGTCCTTGGTGGCCGGCTTCGCCGTGTTCACCAGCGGTTCGAGGTCGTCGAGGGCCGCCCGCAGGTTGACGAAGGTCGTGTTCGTCTGCCGCATCACCGGCGGCAGCCGCCGCAGGGTCGCGTCGAAGGCCGCGGTTTCCTCGGCGATCGCGTTGAAGGCGGTGTTGGCGTTGCCGATCGCGCTCGAGAGCTGCTCGCCGCGGCCGGCGACGGCGGTGTTGAGCCGCGCCGAGCTGACGATGAACCGGCTCAGCAGCGCCTGGTCGGCGTTCAGTTCGCGGGCGAAGGCGCCTGCCCGGTTGAGCGCGGTGCCGAAGTACTTGTAGGCGTCGTTGCCGTTCTCCCCCTGGCCCGCGTAGATCGCCGCGTTGCCGCGGATGAACTCGCCGAGGGCCTCGCGCGTGCGCTTCGGGAAGGTGTTGAAGAGCTGGTCGATGTCGACCGGGGTGGTCGTCGAGGCGAGCCCCAGCACGGCGCCGTCGTCGAGCGCGTCGTTGCTGTTCGGTCCCGGGCTGATCGAGACGTAGTGGTTGGCGACGCCGGAGAGCGAGGTCGCCCGGATCACCGCGGTGGACCCCTCGTGCAGCTCCTGGTCGATCTCGACGTTGACTTCGGCGAGGTTGTCGTCGGTGAGGCCGAGGCTCGTCACCGTCCCCGCCGGCGAGCCGCCGATCAGCACCTGGTTGTCGGGGACGAGCTGGCCGGCGTTCTGGAAGACGAGCGTGTACTTGTGGCCGCCGTTGCCGCTGAAGAGGACGTACGCGAGCACGATCACGGCAACCGCGAGGGCCGCGATGACGGCAATTCGGGCTGGGGTCGTTCCCCGGCTAGCCGGGCCTCTCTCCTCGCCTAAGGGTTTGGCAGCCACGGATCGTCGCTTGCTTTCATGGTCCTCCGGTCCCTCCGACCCGGCAGAACGGCTTCGAGATCGTATCCGAGGGGTCCCCCGCGAAGATGCCCGCGAGCAGGGACTTAACTGGAAGTCAACGGATCGCCGGAGGGGCGGTCGGCACCGTCAGCGCTACATTCCGCTTCAGCAGGTTTAACCAGTCAAAGGCCACTCGACCTCGGCCATAAGGGGGGCAGATGACTACTTCCGTCAGCGACGGCAGCGGCGACCGGGACATCCAGGACGCCGTCAGCTACGCGATCGGGCACCGGATCAGGGTGGAAATTCTCACCGTGCTGCACGAAGTGGAGAGCGCCAGCGCGATCGAACTCGCTCGCATCGTCCGTCAGCCGCTCAGCACCGTCACCCATCACGTCAGCGAACTGCTCAAGTCCGCCTCGATCTGCGTCGAGCGGACCGAGAAGGTGCGCAGCGTCGAGCAGCGCTTCTACAGCCTCCGCTCTCCGATCTACGTCAGCGACGACGAGTGGTCGGGAATGTCCGAAGCGGAGCGGCAGGAGGCCTGCGGAACCGTCCTCCAGTCGCTGATGGCGGAGGCGCTGGCCGCGTTCGGGGCGGGGAAGATCGCCGCCGACCCTCAACAGTTCACCTGCTGGGCCTGGTTCAACGTCGACGAGCAGGGCAGGGCCGCGATCGCCGAGGAGCAGCTCCGGTCGTGGCGGCGGTTCGACGAGATCGAAAGGGAAGCGGACGCCCGCTGCGCCGAGAGCGGCGAGGAGCGGGCCACGATCCTGGTCTCGAGCCTCGGCTTCGAGCGCGTCCGCCCCGCCGCCAGCCCCCCTCCTCGCCCCGAGGAGTACCACCGCCGGCAGCGCGAACAGGAGCTGGGCAGATGAGCGCGCCCGGGAAGGAGAGCCAGGGCAACCGGGAGCTCCAGGACGCCGTCAGCTACGCGGTCGGCCACCGGATCCGGGTCGAAATCCTCGTCGCCTTGCACGACCTGGAGAGTGCCAGCGCGGCCGGGCTCGCCCGCATCGTCCGCCAGCCGCTCAGCACCGTCACCCACCACGTCGACGAACTGCTCAAGTCGGGCTCGATCCGGGTCGATCGGACCGAGAAGGTGCGCAGCGTCGAGCAGCGCTTCTTCCGCGTCGTCAACCCGCTCTTCTACACCGACGAGGAGATGGCGGCCCTGTCGGAGGACGAGCAGGCCGACGTCTGCCGGTTCGTCCTCCAGTCGATGACGGCCGAGGCGCTCGCCGCCTTCTGGGCGGGCAAGCTCTTCCCCGATCCCCGGCTCTTCCTCGTCTGGTCCTGGTTCAACGTCGACGAGGAGGGGCGAGCCGAAATCGCCGACGAGCAGCTCCGCTCCTGGCAGCGGATTCGCGAGGCCGAGCGCAGGTCCGCCGAGCGCTGCGCCGCCTCCGGCGAGCAGCCGTTCTCGGTCATGGTCTCCAGCTTCAGCTTCCGCCGCTCCCGAACCGCCCTGCGGCCGGATTCCGCCCCAGAGGAGATGTGAGCCACGAGGTTTCATCAGGGAAATCCCGTTCTAGAAATCGGTATGGACGATTCGGGTCTCCTTTGGAACCGTTCGTCGTTCGATGGAGGCTTCCACTCACCAGTCGCCTTCCCAGTTCGACTGGGAAGCTCTCGTCCCGCTGCTCGTCCACCCGGCGAAAGTGGAGATCATCGAAGCGATGAGCTGGATCGGCCAGCCGCTCTCGGCCACCGACCTGGACCGGATCCTCAGCGGCCAGCTGGGGGTCTCCCTGATCTCCTACCACCTGCGCAAGCTGGCGGAGCTGAAGGCGATCGAGAAGGTCCGCCAGGAACACGTTCGCGGCGCGATCCAGACCTTCTACGCGCTGCGCGACCTCGCCGGCCAGCCGCCTAGACGCTGATCTTCGGCAAGGCGCGCTCGAGCGGCTTCGGCAGCCACCAGACGCGGTCGCCGAGGAGGAGCATCAGGGCCGGCAGGAGGACGATGCGGACGACGGTGGCGTCGAGGATGACCGCCACCGTGAGGCCGATGCCGAGCTGGCTGACGGTGGCGATCGGCGCGGCCGAGAAGGCGATGAAGACGGCCATCATGATCGCCGCCGCCCCGGTGATGACGCCGGCGGTGCGGGCGAGGCCGAACTCGACCGCGGCGGCGTTGTCGCCGTGGGCGTCGTAGTGCTCGCGCACGCGGCTGAGGAGGAAGACGGCGTAATCGATCGAGAGGCCGAAGACGAGGCCGAAGATCAGCGTCGCCCCGATCGCGTCGACGTATTCGTGGCCGCCCAGCGGCCAGTCCTCGGGGAGGTTGAAGAGGAGCGTGAGGACGCCGAAGGCGACCGCCACCGTGAGCAGGTTGAGCAGGACCGCGATCGCCGCAAGCAGGACCGCGCGCAGCACGACCATGAGGACGAAGAAGGTGGCGATCGTGATCGCCACCACCACCCAGGGGATCCGCTCGCGGGTGACGCGGCTGTAGTCGTTGAGCTCGGCGGCGCTGCCGGTGACCCCGGTCTCGAGACCGGATTTCTCCGCCAGCTGGGCGGCGTCTTCGTTCAGCTCCTTGTTGAGGCGGATCGAGCCGGGGCTGTTGAAGCTGTACTCGGAGATGACCAGCATCGTCGCCGCCTGCCCGCCCTTGCGCAGGTCGATCGTTTCGCTGATCGCCTCGCGCGTGGCCGGCGGCGTCCCGTCCAGGGCCGAGAGGACGAAGTAGCCGGAGTTGAAGAGGCCGGGGCTGGAGCGGGCGACGCGCCCGGCCTGGCGGCGGATCCGCTGGCGGCCGTCGATCACCTGCACGCTCGCTTCTTCCAGCCCGCTTTCCAGCGGCGCGCTTTCGTCGACGCCGGTGAGCAGCCCCTCTTCCAGCGCCTCGGCGCCGTCGCCGAGATCGTCCAGGCCTTTGACCAGCGCCAGCGCGCCGCCGCTCAGCTGCGAGAGCCCGCCGCCCAACCGGTCCGCTTCCCGGGCCAGGCGTTTGGCTCCCGCGGTGAGCTGCTTGCTGCCCCGGCTCAGTTTTTCCAGCCCCTCGCTCAGTTGTTCGGAGGCGTTTCGCAGTTCCTTCAGGTTGTTCTTGAACGTGAGCAGCCAGAAGTTCATCTGCTTCGCCTGGTCGTAGTCCTCGAGCAGGCGTTCCTGCAGCGCGACGAGCTCGGCCGGGAGCCCGGCGTAGGGCTCGACCTCCGGCGTCTGCGGCGCCGGGTCGTACGGCGCCCCGGTCACCGGGTCGACGCCGCTCGCCGCCGTCAGCGCCTGCCGCACCGCGTCCAGCGCCGCCGCGTACTCGGGATCGGTTTTGCCGACGGTCATCGCCTGCAGCCGGGCCAGCGCCGCTTTCAGCTGTTCGTCGACGACGCGCGCCGGGGCGATCAGTTCCGGCAGCTTGAAGTTGGCGTCCTGGTTCAGCGATTTCCTCAGGACGTACGAGCGCTTGAGGAGGTTCTCGCGGAGGTTGAAGAGGAGCGTGTCGCGCACCGCGAGCTTGATGTTCAGGGCGCCGAAGGACGCGGTTTCGAGCCCCTGGGAGAGCCGCTCGGACGCTTTCGCGAAGCGGTCCAGCGCGTCGATCGCCCGATCGCTGCCGCTGGTCGCCCGGCCAAGCCCGTTGGCGATCATCTGCGCCCCCTCGCCGGCGCGCCCGGCGCCGAGCGCGAGCAGGCCGGCGCCGTCGCTCGCTTCCGAGATCCCTTCGCGCAATTGCCCGACGCCGCCGGCCGCGACCTCGAGGCTGCGACCCAGCCTGCCCAGCTGCTTGACCGGGCCGATGTCGCCTTCGGATGAGAGGACGGCGTTGCCCAGCTCTTTCAGCGGCTCGACTCGTTTGGCGACGCCGGCCGGGCCGATCACCGCCTGCACGCCGGGCCGCTTCGCCAGCTTGCGCTGGAAGGTTTCCAGCGCTGCCAGGTTCTTGGCGTCGGTGATCGGGCCCTCCTGGGAGACGGCGACGATCTGGAATGGCGCCTCGTACCCGGAGCCGAAGGCGCGGTCGATCAGTTCCGCGTCCTGGCGCTGGGGGGAGTCCTGGGAGAGCTGGTCGGGACTGGGCGGGCCCGTCTTCAGCCCCACCGCCGGTCCCGCCAGGACCAGCAGCAGCAGCCCGATCAGGACCGTCGCCAGGAGCGGTTTCTTCAGCGCCGCCCCGACCATCGTCATCAGCCGCGAGCGCCCGCCGGCCGGAGAGGTGGCGCCGAAGCGCCAGCGGTCGACGTTGGGGCCGAGCAGGGTGAGGATCGCCGGGCCGACCACGACCGCGGCGAGAACGCTGAGGGTCACGACCATGCAGACCGTCCCCGCCAGCGAAGCGAGCAGCGACCCCGGCACGATGAACATCGAGACGACCATCGAGAGCAGCAGGGTGCTGCCGGCGAAGGCGACCGTGCGGCCGGCGTGGCGGCGGGTCAGCCGCGCCGCCTCGACCGGCTCCGCGCCCCCGGCCAGCTCCTCGCGGAAGCGGGAGACCATCAGCAGCGAGTAGTCGACGCCGAGCGCCAGGCCCATCATCGAGCAGACCACGACGGCGGTCGCGTCGATGTCGAACCAGCCGGTGAACCAGTAGAGGATGCCGCGCGAGGCGAGGACCGTGGCCGCGCCGAAGACGAGCGGGATCGCCGCCGCGATCGGCGAGCGGAAGACGAGCAGGAGGATGACCAGCAGGAACGGCAGCGCCACCAGCTCGCCGCGTTTGGCGGCGTCCAGGCTGTCCTCCTGGATCGCCCGCGAGAGCGTCGCGTAACCGGTCTGGGTGGCGCGGACGGGGGAGCTGATCTCCTGTTCGATGACCTCGTTCAGGTGCGGGACGGTCTCGTTCACGGCCGTTCTCGTGTCGACGTGGAAGTCGGCGAAGATCAGCGCCTTGCGCGGGTTCGGCCGCAGGCGCTCCACCGAGCCGACGTCCCACGGCGAGAGGGTCGTCACCCGCGGGTCCTCCCGCAGGGCTCTGATCAGCTCGGGGCCCTGCCGGTCGATCGCCCCTGCCGGCCCCCGCAGCAGGATCGCGAACGGTGCCGTCTCGCCGAAGTGCGCGCGCAGCATTTCGTTGCCGCGCGAGGATTCGGTGCCGGGGACGTCGAGCTCGGTCGGGTCGAGCCGATCCTCGGTGCCGGTCCCGACCACCGCCAGGGCGGCCAGCAGGATCGCGGCGATCGCCAGCACCGCTCGCGGATACCGGAGCAGCAGGGGCTGCTCCCTCTTCGAGCCCCTCCGGGGGGACTCCTCACGTGCCCTGCCGATCCTCCTTCCCACGGCTGGTAGTTTGGCGGTACAGCCAACTGGTAGGGAGGATCGGGTGCGGAAGACTTTGTTAAGAGCCCACGTGCTGGCGCTGGTGGCGGTGCTCGCGATCGTGGCGAGCGCGGCGGCAATCAGGATCGAGGCGGGCAACATCGTCGTCACCACCGACGGCGGCTTTACGCCGACGACGCTGCCGAAGAAAGGCTTCGCGCCGATCAAACTGCACGGCTTCGGCAAGATCGACACCAAGGACGGCTCCTTCCCGCCGATCCTGGAGAAGGTCACCATCTGGTTCGACAAGCACGGTGAAGTCGAGACCCGCGGCCTGCCCGTCTGCACCCCGGGGAAACTGGCGGCGACCACCGTCCCGCAGGCGCGCAAGCTCTGCCCGGGCGCGATCATCGGCAAGGGATTGGGCAAAGCGGTTGTCGTGTTCCCCGAACAGGGCCCCATCCCCGCCTCCTCGGGGATCACGCTCTTCAACGCGAAGCCGAAAAACGGCAACCCGGTGGTGCTGGCGCACGCCCACCTCGACGATCCCGTCAACTCCACCTTCGTCGTCCCGATCGAGATCCAGCGGGTGAAGGACGGGCGCTACGGCTTCAAGACCGAAGCGGAGATCCCGCGGATCGCCGGTGGCCACGGGATCCCCCTCTACGCCCGCCTGAAGGTGGGGCGGGAATGGAAGTACAAAGGGAAGACGCTGAGCTACGCCAACGCCGGCTGCCCGGACGGCCGCCTGCAGGCGAAAGGCCAGTTCGAGTTCAAAGACGGCAGCTTTCTGCAGGGTTCCGTGTTCAAAAGGTGCACGGGAAAGTGACCGATTGAAGAAGCCGCTCCGCAACGTCGCAGTCCTCGCCGCCGTCCTGACGGTGGCGGCCTGCGCCACCGCCTACGGGATCACCGCCGAAATCGGCCCGACCTTCGTCAGCGCCACGGCGACGGTCCAGCCTCGGGAGCTACCGAAGCGCGGCGGCGCTCCGATCACCCTCACCACCATCACCCGGGTCGGGACCAAGGACGGCTCGACGCCGCCGACGCTGAAGTCGATCGACTTCCTGATCGACAGGCACGGCTTCGTCAACAGCAAGGCCTTCCCCGTCTGCCCCATGGCGAAGCTCGAGGGAGCCACCTCCCCGCAGGCACGGCAGCGGTGCGCCGGCGCCCTCGTCGGCAAAGGGGTGATCAAGGCGCTGGTGACGATGCCGGGCAGGGCGCCGTTCCGGATCTCCTCGCCGCTCTCGTTCTTCAACGGCTCCCCGGCGGGCGGGCGGCCGACGTTGATCGCCCACGCCTACGAGACCGTCCCCGCCCCCAAGGCGCTGCTGGTCCCGATCGTGATCGAGCGGGTGGCGAAGGGTCGTTACGGCTTCCGCGCCCAGGTCGAGATTCCACCGATCGCCGGAGGCTTCGGCGCCCCGGTCCTCGCCGAAGCGAAGGTCGGCGCCACCCGCAAACGCGGCGGCAAGCAGATCGGCTACCTCAACGCCTACTGCTCGGGGGGACGGCTGCAGGTGGAAGGGAACCTGACCTTCACCAACGGGGACTTCTTCCCCGCGACCCTCACCTCGCCGTGCCACTTTCCGGGCTGAAGCGGATCGGGCTGCTCGCCCTGCTGGCGACCACGGCCGTGGCGGGCACCGCCACCGGCGCCCTGGTCGAAGTCGACGACGTCGTCCTCCGCGCCGACGGCGGTTTCCAGCCGCAGACGCTGCCGCGCCAGCACTACGCCCCGATCGAGTTCCACGGCCGGATCGACATCTCCGGTAGGAACGGGCGCTCGGTGCCGCCGCTGAAGCAGGCGTTGATCAGCTTCGACCGCGACGGCCGGCTCAGCGTCGCGGGGCTGCCGACCTGCGCCCCGGATTCGATCGACGAAGCGAGCACCGCCCAGGCGCGGACCACCTGTCGGGGGGCGATCGTCGGCACCGGCGAAGTCGGAGCGCGAATCGCCGTCGCGGGAGGCTCGGCGGCGGCACGATCGCAGCTGACGGTCTTCAACGGGCCGCGGCTGGGCGGGCTCCCCACCGCCGTCCTCCACGCAAGGTTGAGCGCCCCCGTCACCGAGACCTACGCGATCGTCGTCCCGATCGAACGGCGCGGGGGAGGCTTCCGCTACCGGGCGCGGATCGACCTGCCGCCGATCGCCGGCGGCGCCGGCGCGATCACGCACGTCGACGTCGAGATCGGCCGCCGCTACCGCTCCGGCGGCCGCCAGCGCAGCTACGCCTCGGCCCGCTGCAGCGACAACATCCTCGAGACGCACGGCCGCTTCACTTTCGAAGGCGGCACGATCATCGACGGCCTCGTCGAAAAATTCTGCCGCTCCAAGTAGGAGCCGGGGAAGGCCCCGCCCGGGCGGCCGACCTTCCTATACTTGCCGGTCCCAGGGCCGTTAGCTCAGTTGGTAGAGCAGGAGACTCTTAATCTCAAGGTCGTTGGTTCGAGCCCAACACGGCCCATCTTGGGAGGGCTTGACCCTCCAAGGCGCCGGTGAAACCGACCGTCGCGGCTATTCGCCGAGACCGCTGAGGCCGCCGCCCAGCGGGCTCTGGCCTTCTTCCAGCGGCACTTCGCCGCCGGCGCCGCCGCCACCGGCTTTCGCCTGCTGTTCGGCTTTCTTGACTTCTTTGTCGAATTGCCTGGCGGACTGGCTGATTTCGGAAAGCTGTTTCTGGATGCTTTCTTTTTCGGCTTTTCCTTTGGCGAAGCTTTCCGCTTTCTCTTCCGCTTCTTCAGCGGCTTTGAAGTCGCCCGTGAAGTACGTGTAGTAGGCGAGGGTGCTGAAGGCGTTGATGCTCGGCCGCTGTTCGGCGACGATCTTCTGCGCTTCGGTTGCCCCCGTGGCGTTGGTCCTCGCCTCGAACAACGAGCGCGAGTTTTCCGCCATCCGGAACATCGTCGGAGCGACCAGGAGCGCCAATCCCACCGAGGGCTCCTCGGCTGCTTTCAGGTACTTGATCCAGGTGTCGTTCGCCTTCTGGTACTCCTGGAAGGCTTCTCGCGTCATCACCTGCTGGCCGCTGTCGTCGAAGGTGACGAGGCTGTTGCCGGTGTTGATCTGGGCCCGCGTCAGCGCCACGAGCAGGTCCGGATTGTTCGGATCTTTCGCCAGTTTGGCTTCGATCCGCCCGGCTTGCTCTTCGAACTGCTCGGCGGCTTCGCCGGCGGCGTTGTTGCTCTGGAAGAGTTCGGCGATGTTGAAGCCGCCGATGACGAGGAAGAGGCTGAGGCCCATCAGGACCGCGAGCGTCGCGTAGACGACTTTGACGACGTTCCTCCGTTTACCACGGAGGTCGAACAGCATTCGGTGCTCGTTGTCGCCTGACGCCATCTCTCCCTACTCCTGAGTTGAGGGCTCTCCCAGGCCGGCGCCTCGCGGCGGTCGTCCGAGGACCCGTGCGAGCAGGATACTCAGCTCAAATAGAACAAGCAGCGGGACCATCTCGATCAGCATCGTGATCGGGTCGACGCCGGGCAGGGCCGCCGCGAGGACCGCGATCACCAGGTAGGCGTAGCGGCGATTTTCGGTCAGCTGCTCGACCTGCACGATCCCGAGCCGGGTGACGGCGATGATCGCCAGGGGCAGTTGGAACATCAGGCCGCAGGCGATCTCCGTCATCGCGAAGAAGCTGTAGTACTCCCGGGCGCGGAGCTGGATGTTGAACTGGTCGTCGTTGAAGTCGAGCAGGAAGTTGACGGCGGCCGGCATCACGACGAAGTAGGCGAAGGCGAGGCCGGTGATGAAGAGGACCGGGAAGAGCAGCAGGATGGGCAGCACCACCCGCCGCTCGGCCGCGCTGAAGGCCGGCAGGACGTAGGCGTAGAGCTGCCAGAGCACGATCGGCAGCGAGAGGACGATCGCCCCGTAGGCGGAGATCGTGAGGGTGGTGGTGAAAGGCTCGGTGGGGCTGAAGGTGGTCAGCTGGTCACGGGCGTCGGGCAGCGGTCCGGCGGCGATCTCGAGCAGGAGGTTGTTCTGCCAGAAGCAGAGCGCCAGGGCGACGCCGAAGACGAGGATGCAGACGATCAGCCGCGCCCGCAGCTCGTCGAGGTGCTCGACCAGGGTGAGGCGATCTTCGTGCGAGACCGCCTTGACGCGGCGGGCCACCCGTCGCCTCAGCCGGATTTGTTGCGGAGCATCTCCGCGTCGGCGGGATCGCCGTGGACCTTCGCCGACTCTGACTCGAGCCGGGGCTTCTCGTCCTCGTCCTCGTCGTGATTGTGGTCGCCGGTGACCGAGCCTTTGAACTCACGAATACCGCGGCCGAGGCTGCGCCCCAGCTCCGGCAGGCGTTTGGGTCCGAAGACGAGCAGGGCGATGATGAGGACGATTGCGATCTCTGGAAGTCCGATGTTTCCTGGCATCTTGCTCATGGTAACGGGGCCGAGCGGGCCCCGGATCACTATCGGGCGCGTTTGGACCCTCCCCGGAGGGGTTCCAGGTGGATATGACCGACCTTCAGGGCACGGTGGCGCTGGTAACCGGCGCCTCCAGCGGTATCGGCCAGGCGACGGCGCGCGCCTTGGCGGCGCAGGGAGCATCCGTGGCGCTGGTCGCCCGGCGGGGAGACCGGCTGGAGAGACTCGGTGGGGAGATCGCCGACGAGGGCGGAACCGCCCTGCCGATCGAGGCAGACGTCTCCGAGCGTGGGCAGGCCGAGGCGGCGGTCGCCCGGGCGGCCGAGGAGCTGGGCAGGCTCGACGTCGTCGTCAACAACGCCGGGGTGATGCTGCTGGGACCGATTGCCGACGCCCCGGTCGAGGAATGGGAGCGGATGGTCGAGGTCAACCTGCTCGGCCTGATGTACACCGCGCGGGCCGCGCTCCCGCACCTGCTCGAGGCCGCCGAGGGAGGGGCGCGCCGGGTCGCCGACCTGGTCAACGTCTCCTCGGTCGCCGGCCGCATCGCGCGCAAGGGCAGCGGCGTCTACAACGCGACCAAGTTCGGCGTCGGCGCCTTCAGCGAGGGGCTGCGCCAGGAGGTGACCGGCCGCCACGTCCGCGTCTCCCTGGTCGAGCCCGGCGCGGTTGCGACCGAGCTGCAGGGCCACAACCGCCCCGAGGTCAGAGAGCAGATCGAAAAACGATTCGACGACATGGACATCCTCCAGTCCGAGGACATCGCCGACGCAATCGCCTACGTGGTGACGCGCCCCCGCCACGTCGCCGTCAACGAGATCCTCGTCCGCCCCACCCAGCAGGAGCAGTAGGGGCCGTCGTTTCCACCATTTTGTCTCCCATAGGGGCACAAAAGGTGGAAACGACGCGGCGGGTTAGCTGTAGCGCTGGACTACGCCGTCGGCGACGAGGGCCAGCAGCTGGCGCTGCTCGGGGCCCAGGTCGGTGCCCGCCAGCGACCGCTTCGCCCCGGCAACCATCTCCAGCGCCCGGGCCCGGACCCGCTCCAGCGCGCCGGTGGCGGCGATGCGGTCGCACAGCCGCTCGGCCGCCGCGGCGTCGAGGGCGCGCAGGTCGACCTCGCGGATGCCGGGATCGCTGGCGGCGGCCTCGATCAGCGGCAGGGTTACGGTGCCGTCGAGGAGGTCGGTCCCGCGCGCCTTCCCCGTCCGCTCCGACGGGCCGCTGACGTCGAGGACGTCGTCGAGAAGCTGGAAGGCGAGGCCGATGCCCGCACCGAACTCCCGCAATCCCTCGTCGTCGTGACCGAGCAGGCAGGCGCACTCGAAGAGCCGCGCGGTCTTCAGCCGGCAGCGGGTCAGGTAGCGCTCTTCGTCGACTTCCAGGTCGAAGGCGTCGCGGCGCTGCGCGAGCTCGCCGCGGGCCAGCGCCACCGAGGCCTCGGCGAGGAGCGCGACCGGTCGCTCGTCCCCACTCCTGGCGAGCAGCGCGAAGGCGCGGGAGAACAGCAGGTCGCCGGTGGCGACGGCGCGATCGCGGCCGGAGGTGGCGGCGACGGTCGGCAGCCCCCGGCGCAACGGAGCGTCGTCGAGGACGTCGTCGTGGACGAGGGTCGCCATGTGGACCAGCTCGATCGCCGCGGCGGCGGGGACCGCGGCCTCGCTTCGCTCTGAACCGCCGCAGAGCAGGACCAGCATCGGCCGCAGGCGCTTGCCGCCTGCCTCGAGGGTGGCCGCGGCGTCCTTTCCCAGGATCTCGCCGCCGCCGGCCACCGCGCTCCGGAGCAGCTTCTCGACCTCGCCCAGGCGTGCCGGCAGCCAGCGGCTGGAGGCGTCGAGGACCGCCGTCACCGGCGGCGGGACGGACGAGGGCCTGGTCATCGAACCGGGCGCGGGATCAACCGCGGACGCCGCTGTGGATCGCGATGATCCCGCCGGCCAGCACCGTGTAGCGGATCCGCTCGAATCCGGCGGCGTCCATCTTCTCCGCCAGGCCGCGGGGGCTGGGGAAGCTGCGGACCGACTCGGGCAGGTAGGAGTAGGCCTCGGGGTCGCTGGAGAAGGCGCCGAGCAGGGGCACGATGCGGTCGAACCAGAGCGAGTAGAAGAGCGAAAGCGGCGGCCGGATCGGCTGGGTGATCTCGAGGATCACGGCGCGGCCTCCCGGCTTCAGCACCCGCGCCATCTCCCGCAGGCCGCGGTCGAGGTCGGCGAGGTTGCGGACGCCGAAGCCGACGGTGACGGCGTCGAACCGCTCGCCGTCGTAGGGCAGCTCCAGCGCGTCGGCCCATTCGAAGCGGACACCCCCCGCGCCCCGCTCGGCCGCCTTCTCCCGCGCCAGGTCGAGCATCGGCTCGGAGAAGTCGCAGCCGACGACGTGGCCGTCGGGAGCGACGAGCCGCGCCAGCTCCAGGGCCATGTCGCCGGTGCCGCAGCAGACGTCGAGTGCGGCGTCGCCCGGTCCCAGCCCCGTCAGTTGCGCTGCGCGCTCGCGCCAGCGGTGGTGCAGACCGGCGGTCATCAGCGAGTTGAACGCGTCGTAGCGGCCGGCGACGCGGTCGAACATCCGGTTGACCTGACCGGCGAAGTCCGGCGAGTGGCGGTTGTCGTTGATCGTGTCCATGGGATTCAGGGCCCCGGCCCCGTCCCGACCGCCGCTGCTAATCGAGCGAGGAGAGGAAGTTCGCCAGCGCGTTGATCTTTTTCGGCGGCAGGTCGCGGTAGGAGGGCATGATGCCGGGTCCGATTTCCACCGAACGGACGATCGCGGCCCGCGGGACCCGAGATGCGATGTGGGTCAGGTCCGGACCGGGACCGTGGTTGCCGTTCTCGCCGAGCTTGTGACAGGCGAGGCAGCCGGCCCCGGCGACGATCTCTTTGCCTTCCTCGTATTTGGCCGAGACGTTCATCTCGACCTCGGTCGGCGAGCCGCCGATCGCGCCGAGGTAGGTCAAATAGCCCATCGCGATGATCGTCAGGATGCCGGCGGTCGTCGCGATCGGGCGCCGCTCGGGGCGCCGCTCCGGCCCGCGGTCGTAGAACGGAAGAAGCAGCAGCAGGACCATGCAGATGGTCGGGATCCCGATCGTCGCGATCGGGACCAGCTCCGGCGGTTTGATCACGCGCAGGAGCTCGAAGAGGAAGAAGAAGTACCACTCGGGGCGCGGCACGTAGGTGGTCGAGGTCGGGTCCGCCTTCGGGCCCTGCTCGGCGCCGAGGATGACCGACATCGCGATGATCACGGCGACGACGATCACCGCCATCACCGAGTCCTTCATCACCGCGTAGGGGAAGAACGGCTTCCCCTTCTTCTTCAGGAGCTCGTACTCCTCCAGGTACTTCTGCTTGTCCTGGGGCTTCACGCCGATCCTCCGTTGCCCTCGCCGTCGACCGGCTCGCCCTCGGTGCGGGCGCCGTTGACGCCGGAGCCGTTGACGCGACCGTTGCCGTTGGCGCCGGCCTCGAGCTGGGAGACCGGGGTGGCCACTTTCGGCCGCTCCGCTTTGACCCACGGCGGCGCCGTGGTCCCGAGCTTGACCACCAGGTACATGTGGGCGCCGATCAGGGCGATGATCGCCCCGGGCACCAGCAGCATGTGGATCGCGTAGAAGCGGGCGAGCGTGGTCGCGCCGAGCTCAGGGCCGGCGCGGAGGAAGTCGCTCAGGTACGGGCCGACCACCGGGCCGGTGCCGTTGATGTTGATGCCGACGATCGAGGCCCAGAAGGAGCGCTGGTCGAACGGCAGCAGGTAGCCGGTGAAGGCCATCGTCATCGTCAGGATCAGCAGCACCACGCCGATCACCCAATTGAGCTCGCGCGGGTACTTGTAGGCGCCGAAGAAGAAGGTGCGCCCCATGTGCAGGAAGATCAGGATCACCATCACCGAGGCGCCCCATTTGTGCATCCCGTGCACGAGCTGGCCGAGCGGAACCTCGTTGTTGATGCGGGCGATCGAGTCGTAGGCCTGGGTCGCCGAGGGCACGTAGAACATCGCCAGGAAGACGCCGGTGACGGCCTGGACGATGAAGGCGAAGAGCGTCGCGGAGCCGAGCGTGTAGAACCAGTTGGTCCCCTTCGGCACCTTGCGGAAGAGCATCCCGGTGAGGAAGCCGCTGGCGGCGAGCCGCTGGTCGACCCAGCCGAGGGCGTCGATCGGCGCCTCTTTGCCCATCTCGAGCATCTTGTCGCCGTGGGTCTTGCGCTCCGGCGGGGAGGTCTTCAGGTCCGAGGGCGCCTGGCCCTTGGGCGTGCCGGCGCTGCCGGGCTTGCCGGGTTTGCGCAGCGGTGGCGGGACGACGGCGTCCGGAATCTTGGGCAGGCGGGCTTTCGGCATCAGGGCGCAGGGAAGGTAGAGGGACGCGGCGGGTAGAGGTACTCCCATATCCCGCCGGTGAACTCCCCGGGGTCACGGGCGCGAACCGCCTCGAGCTGCGAGGTGACGCTGTAGCGCGGGCCGATCTCGACCTGGCCGCGGCGGACGCGGGTCTGGAAGCGGTCCAGCGGGCGCACCGGCGGGCCGCCGAGGACTTTGCCGACGAAGTCGTAGACGCCACCGTGGCAGGGGCAGATGAAGTTGCCGGCGGCCTCGACGAAGCGGACCGGGCAGCCGAGGTGGGCGCAGCGGTTGGAGACGGCGATGATTTCGCCCGGCTCCTCTTCGAGATCAGCGGAGCCCTTGCGCACGTAGGCGGTCGTCTTGCCGGCGTCGCCGATGCCCTCGGTCTCGGTGAAGACGACCTGGCGATAGGTCTCCTCGACGAAGTCGGAGACGGGGCCGACGGCCTCCCACCGTTCCTTGCCGCGGTGGAAGATCGGCGCGACTGCGAAGCCGACGGCCGGCAGGATGATGCCGGCGGCGGCGAGGCCGCCCAGGCCCTGCGACGCGATCGTGAAGACGCGGCGGCGCGTCATCGACTCTCCCTCGAAATAGCCGGGAGGGTCGGGCTTCGCCCGCTCCTTCACTGAGGCCTCCTCGGCCCCGTTTACCTTGTTCGCGTCGTCTGCCACAGGTCGGTCCGCGTAGGGCTTTGCAGTCTATTGCCTAGAGGGTGTGACCTGCGTCACACATCCGCGATTTCCTCGGCGGCCGCTCGCCAGAGAGTGGGGATCGAGTCGGGACTGCCCTCCGCCTGCAGCCGGGCGCACTCGCTGATCAGGTCGGAGAGGATGGCGACGGCGCGAGTGTCGCCCAGGGCGGCGAGGCGGTCGAGGCCGAGGGCGTAGAGGTAGTCGCCCGCGAGCAGGGCGAGGTCGGGGTCGTGGCCGGCGAGCAGGCGCGGGCGCTCGTAATGGAGCAGGTAGCCCTCGCGGACGGCCTCGACGACGAGCGCGTGCTCGCCACCGCCGGCCAGCTCGCCCAGCTCCGCTGGCTCGGTCGGGTCGACCACGTGAGGGGAGATCGGGGTGTCCTCGGCGCGCAGCTGCTCCGCCAGCGCCTCCAGCGCGTTCACGCCAAGGCCTCGTCGAGCGCCTCGGCGGCTGCTTCGAGCGTCCGGTCGATCGTCGCCTCGTCGTGGGCGAGGGAGACGAACCAGGCCTCGTACTGCGCCGGCGGCGGGTAGACGCCGCGCTTGAGCAACGCCCGGCAGAAGCGGGCGTGGGCCTCGACGTCGCAGGCGGTCGCGGTGGCGAAGTCGACGACGGGGACCGGGCTGAAGAAGAGGGTGACGAGCCCGGGGGCCGAGGCGACCTGCAGCGGCCGGTCCGTGGCCAGCTCCTCGAACCCGGCCGCGAGGCGCTCGGTCAGCTCGCCGAGCCGCGCGTAGGCGGTGGCGTCGAGCTGCTCCAGCGTCGCCAGGCCGGCGGCGATCGCCAGAGGGTTCCCGGAGAGGGTGCCCGCCTGGTAGACGTCGCCGGCGGGGGCGATCCGTTCCATGTGCTCGCGGCGGCCACCGTAGGCGGCCGCCGGCAGGCCGCCGCCGATGATCTTGCCCATCACGGTCAGGTCCGGTTCGACGCCGAGCAGCTCCTGCGCCCCGCCGCGGGCGACGCGGAATCCGGTGATCACCTCGTCGAAGACGAGCAGCGCGCCCGCCTCGTGGGTCGCCTCGCGGAGGAACTCGAGGAAGCCGTCGGCCGGCGGGACGACGCCCATGTTCGCGGCGATCGGCTCGGCCAGCAGCGCCGCCACCTCGTGCTCGGCCAGAGCGTGCGCGACCGCCTCGCGGTCGTTCCACGGCACCACCACCGTGCTCGCCGCCTGCGCCGCGATCACACCCGGGCTGCCGGGTACCCCCAGCGTCGCCAGCCCCGAACCGGCGTCGGCCAGCAGTCCGTCGGAGTGGCCGTGGTAGGCGCCGGCGAACTTGACCACGACCTCGCGCCCGCTGATCGCCCGAGCCAGGCGCACCGCGCTCATCGCCGCCTCGGTGCCGGAGCTGGTCATCCGCAGCATCTCCACCGAGGGAAAGCGCGCCGCCACCTCCTCGGCCAGCCGCACCTCGGCCAGGGTCGCGGCGCCGAAGCTCGTCCCCCGTTTCGCCGCTTCGATCACCGCCGCCACCACGGAGGGCTCGGCGTGGCCGAGGATCATCGGCCCCCAGGAACCGATCCAGTCGACGTAGCGGTTGCCCTCGACGTCGAACAGCCAACAGCCTTCACCGCGGTCGACGAAGATCGGGTCGCGCCCGATCTGGCGCATCGCCCGCACCGGCGAGTTCACCCCGCCGGGAAGGACCTCCTGCGCCCGCCCGAACAAGTCGGGACTAGGAATGCTCCGCCTCCCAGCGCGCGTAGTCCTCGGTGAAGTAGTGGAGGCGGATCTTCTTGTACTCGGTCGAGGAGTAGAGGGTGGCGCGGTCGTCCGGGCCCATCCCGCACTCGGCGGCGATCGAGTCGAGGATCGCGTCGCACTCCTCCTTCGAGCGGCCGTGGGCCATCGTGAAGACGCTGTAGGGCCAGTCCTCGTAGGTCGGCCGCTGGTAGCAGTGGGAGATGCCGCGGAAGGAGGCCATGCGCCCGCCGACCTCGAGGATGTCGTCCTCGGGCACCTTCCAGACGCCCATCCCGTTGGCCGAGAAGCCGGCGCGGCGGTGGTAGAGGATGGCCGCGACCCGGCGCAGGATCTTGCGGTCGACCATCCCGCGCAGGCGGTCGAGCACGTCCTCGGTCGAGACGCCCAGCTCCTGGGCCGCGGCGTCGTAGGGACGGGCGACCGCGTTCATCGGCCCCTGCAAGGCCTTGATCAGGGCGACGTCGTCCTTGTCGTAGGGCTGCGGTTCGAGCTCGCGCGGCGGCGCCGCTTCGACCGGCGCGGCAAGCGCCTCGGTCCCCTTCTCCATCTCCAGGTTCATGTTGATTTTGAACAGGGTCAAGGTCGGCAGCTCCCGCATCGACTCCGCCTCCGTCTTCTCCATCAGCGCGTCCAGGGTTCCCCGCAGGCCGAGCTTCGAGTCGGGCGGGGTGGCGATCGTGAACCAGAGGTTGAACTCGTGGGTGCGCAGGTAGTTGTGGGAGACGCCGGGGTGGGCGTTGACGATCCTCGCCGCCCGCTGCGGGTTCTCGGCGTCGACTTTCGCCGCCACCAGCATCGAGTCGTAGCCGAGCGCGCGGGTGTCGAAGATCGGCGTGATCTCGCGGATGATCCGGCCGTCGAGCAGGCGCTGGGTGCGGGCGAGGACGTCGTCGAGCTCGAGGCCCGCCTCGGCGGAGACGAGGGCGAACGGTTCGGGGTCGAGCGGGAAGTTCGACTGCAGCAGGTTCATCAGCCGCTTGTCGGTCTCGTCGAGCGGGATCGCCGAGCCGTCCTTGCGGCTCCGCGCCTTCGACTGCGGGACCTTTACCGAAGCCATGCCGCGGCCTCCTTTGCGTAGTAGGTGACGATCGCGTCGGCGCCGGCGCGGCGGATCGAGGTCAGCGCCTCGACCACGGCGGCGCGCTCGTCGATCCAGCCGTTGGCGGCGGCCGCCTTCAGCATCGAGTACTCGCCGGAGACGTGGTAGGCGGCG
>DATEOT010000057.1:0-15680 GCA_035273795.1 Solirubrobacterales bacterium
GGGGCTGCCCATGATCTTGCGCTGCAGCTTGGTGAAGCCGTAGAGAACCGCCTCCGGCCGCGGCGGGCAGCCCGGCACGTAGATGTCGACCGGCATGAACTTGTCGGCGCCCTGGACGACGGCGTAGTTGGAGAACATCCCGGCCGAGGAGGAGCAGGCGCCCATCGCCATCACCCATTTCGGCTCCAGCATCTGGTCGTAGAGGCGGCGGACGACCGGCGCCATCTTGATCGACACTCGGCCCGAGAGGATGATCAGGTCGGCCTGGCGCGGCGAGGCCCGCAGCGCCTCGGCCCCGAAGCGGGCGAGGTCGTAGCGGGCGGTGACGATCGAGATCGGCGCCTCGATCGCGCAGCAGGCGAGGCCGAAGGTGAGTGGGAAGATCGAGTTCGCCCGCGCCCAGTTCTGGACCTTCTCGAAGGTAGTCGTTACCACCCGCTCTTCGACGTAGCGCTCGAGGTCTTCACCCTCGAGGTCGCCGCGGAGCATGTCGCGGGCGGCCAGCTGCTTCTCACGCAGGGAGCGGCGCTCTACTTCCAATCCAGGGCCCCCTTTCGCCAGACGTAGACGAAGGCGACGAGCAGGAGGACGACGAAGGTGACCATCTCCCCGAGGACGAGGAGGCTGTCGGCGTCCTCGAGGATCACCCCGATCGGGTAGAGGAAGATCACCTCGATGTCGAAGAGGATGAAGAGCATCGCGACGAGGTAGAAGGTGACGCCGAAACGCAGCCCCTTGGTCGGCTCGACCGGGATCCCGGACTCGTAGGGGTCGCCCTGGCGCCGGCTGGCGGACGTCGACTTCGTTCCCTTCTTCGGGCCGACCAAGTGGTTGACCAGGGCGAAGACGCCGCCGACCGTGAGGCCGAGGAAGGCGAAGACGAGAATCGGGAGGTAGGTCTTGAGCACAGGGAGGTGGTGGGGTCGTGGCCGGCGACTGGCTGTCCAGTCATAAATACCCCGGTTCAGCCGCCGTAGCCGCTGTTATACACCGACATTGTGACAACTTGCTACATAGTGCTTTTCCGCATCAGCAAGCCGAATCCCGACCCCTCTAGGCGGATTTAGGTCATGCTCGGACTCCACATCGCCGCGGGCATCCTCCTGATCGCCCTCAACGGCGCCGCTTTCGCCGTCGGCGGGGTCGCCTGGTTCCGCGATCGCCCCTCGATTCCGTTCTGGTACCTGCTGCGAGCGGCGCAAGCGGCCGTCTTCCTCCAGGCCCTGATCGGCGGGCTGATGGTCCTCACCGGCTACGAGCAGGACGACGGCCTCCACTACCTCTACGGGATCCTTCCCCTCGTCGTCTCCTTCATCGCCGAGGGCGCCCGCGCCGACGCCGCGCACCGCGAGGTCGCCGAGGTCGACTACGAGTCCCTCACCGACGCCGAGAAAGAACCCATCGCCCTGGCCATCATCCGCCGCGAGATGGGAATCATGGCCGTCAGCTGTGGCGTGATCCTCTTCTTGGGACTGCGCGCGGCGGGGACCAGCGGACTCTTCTAGGCAGTGGCCGGGGCGGCCCGATTTTCCGCCCACTGAAGCGCGGCGAGGAGAGCGAAGACGGCACCGGTGGCGAGGTGGAAGACCCCGTCGTTGGCATTGTTGGGGAAGGTGAAGACCCACGCCGGCTGCTCCTCGAAGAGCGCCCAGATGCCGGTGATGAACAGCGCCCCCGCGACGTAGGCGTCGTAGTAGAAGGCCCAGTCGGGGCGGCGGGCGAAGTAGAAGGCGGGGAGGAAGAGGAGGAAGCCCGAGAGGGCGTGGATGCCGTTGAAGTCGACCCAGAGGACCTTCTCGGTTGGCGCGCCGGCGCCGACGTGGAAGCTCGGCTCGGCGATGAAGCCCGCGGTCGCCCAGACCAACTGCAGAGCCGCGAGGACCACCAATGCCTTCTGCGCGAACGTCCACTCGCTCATAAGTCGTCGATTGTGCCCGTTATAGGTGCCCTATTGCCGGTTCGCTGAATTGAGGTCAATCCAGCGGCCGGTACTCGCCGCCGTGGAAGACGAGGGGGTCGCCCTCCCTCGACTCCAGCGCTCGCACGTCGCCGGTGACGATCACGTGGTCGCCGGCGGAGATCACGTCGCGGAGGTCGCAGGCGATCCAGATCAGGGCGTCGTCGACGGCGGGGATGCCGTCGCGGTCGCTCCAGCCGACCCCGGCCCACTTCTCGGCCACCGGCGCCTTGGTGGCGAAGGTGCGGGCGATCGGCTCCTGGCCGGCGTGGAGGACGCTGATCCCGAAGCTGTCGGCGGCCTGGACCGCCAGCAGGGTGCGGGAGCCGCGGTCGAGGCAGGCGAGCATCATCATCGGCTCGATCGAGAGCGAGGAGACGGCGTTGGCGGTCGCTCCGGCCGGTCCGTCGGGCCCGTTGGCGGTGACGATCGTGACTCCGGTGGGGAGCCCGGCCAGGGCGGCGCGGAAGCTGGCTGGATCGGGCGCGGGCATCGTCAAAGAGCGAGATCGGCTCCAGACAATATGATGCCCGCCGCATGCGTCCGCTGCTGATCATCGGAATGGTCGCCGCCGCCCTCGGGCTTTCCGCCTGCGGCTTCGGCGAAGAGGGCATCTCGGTCTCCGAGGAGAACCAGGAGGGCGCGGTTCTGTTTGCCGACCACTGCGCCGGCTGCCACACGTTGAGCGCCGCCGGGGCGCAAGGGAGCGGCAATCGCGGCGAGCGCACCCAGGGCCCGAACCTCGACCAGCGCGTCGAGACCTACGACGACGCCCTCTTCGCGATTCAGAACGGCGGCTTCTCCGGGGCGATCATGCCCCAGAACATCGTCGTCGGCGAGGAGGCCGAGGAAGTCGCCAAATTCGTCGCCAAGTACGCTGGCTCGGAAGCCGAAGACGCGCCGCGTCCGGGCGACAGCAGCGAAACCGGCGAAACTCCTTAACGGGAGGCATTCATGCTCGACCTGAAGGCGATCCGCTCTGACCCCGAGCGGTTCAAGGCCGCGCTGGCGCGGCGCGGAGCCGCCGAGCAGGTCGACGAGCTGCTCGGCCTCGACGCGCGCCGCCGCGAGCTGCTGCCGGAGGTGGAGAACGCCCAGGCCGAGCGCAAGACGCTCTCGAAGCAGATCGGCGAGAAGAAAAAGGCGGGCGAGGACGCCGAGGCCGAGGGGTTGATGGCGACCGTCCAGGGGCTGAAGGAGCGGATCGAGTCCGGCAAAGAGGAGCTGGAGCGGGTCGAGGCCAAGCTCGACGAGCTGGCGCGGACCCTTCCCAACCTCCCCGATTCCGACGCGCCGGAGGGCATGACTGAGGAGGACGCGGTCGTTCTAAGGGAAGTGGGGGAGAAGCCCCAGTTCGACTTCGAGCCGCGCGACCATCTGGAGATCGGGACCGAGCTGGGGGTGATCGAGATGGAGGCCGCCGCCCGTCTCTCGGGCTCGCGCTTCGCCTACCTCGTCGGAGACCTCGTCCTGCTCGAGCTGGCGCTGGTCCGCTTCGCGATCGAGCTGGTCCGGGCCGAGGGGCACGAGCCCGTGGTGCCGCCGGTGCTGGTCCGCGAAGAGGCGCTGGAGGGGACCGGCTTCCTCCCCGGCGACCGCGACCAGATCTACGAGATCCCCAAGGACGAGCTTTTCCTCACCGGCACCTCAGAGGTTGGGTTGGCGGGCCTCCATGCCGATGAGATCCTTGACGTGGACTCCCTGCCGCTCCGCTACTGCGCCTTCTCGACCTGCTTCCGCCGCGAGGCGGGGGCCGCCGGCCGCGACACCCGCGGCATCTTCCGCGTCCACCAGTTCGACAAGGTCGAGATGTTCTCGTTCGTCGAGCCCGGCTCCTCGCGCGACGAGCACGAGCGCCTGCTCGCGATCGAGGAGCGGATCCTCAGCGAGCTCGAGATTCCCTACCGGGTCGTCAACGTCGCCGTCGGCGACCTCGGCGCACCGGCGGCGAAGAAGTACGACTGCGAGGCCTGGATCCCGAGCCAAGGCCGCTACCGCGAGCTCACCTCCTGCTCCAACACGACGGATTACCAGGCACGCCGGCTCGGCGCCCGCTATCGCCCCGCCGAGGGCGAGGCGCCGCAGGTCCTGCACACGCTCAACGGCACCGCCTGCGCCGTCGGCCGCACGATCATCGCCCTGATCGAGAACCGGCAGGAGCGCGACGGGAGTTTCACGCTACCCAAAACTTTGCATCCGTTCGGAGCGCCTGAAAGAATCGGCCCGGCATGACTACGAGCGTGCGGGACGCCAAACGTGTTGTGCTCTGTGACGACCACGAGATCGTCCGCGAGGCGATCAAGGCGCGCATGGCCAGCTCACCGATCGTCGAGATCGTCGGCGAGGCCAGCAACGGCCGCGACGTCGTCGAGGCCGTCAAAGAGCTTGAACCCGACGTCCTCATCATCGACGTCGAGATGCCGCGGCGCGACGGGATCGAGGCGACGAAGGAGGTCCTCAAAGTCCGGCCGCGGACGAAGGTGATCATCTTCACCGCCCACGCCCAGCCGGACCTGCTGGCGCTGGCGTTGCGGGCCGGTGCCTCCGGCTACGTGCTGAAGTCGGCCCCGGCCGAGGACATCGCCAAAGCGGTGAAGGCGGTGACCGGGGGAGGGACCTTCCTCGGCGGCGACTTCGCCGGCGGCAAAGCTTCCGAGGTCGAGAAACTGCTCGAGCTCTCGCCGCGCGAGCGCCAGATCCTCGAGCTGCTGGCGGAGGGGCTGCGGGTGAAAGAAATCGCCGACCGGCTGCAGCTGAGCCCGGCGACCGTCCACACCCACGTCCGCAACGCGATCGCCAAGCTCGAGGTCGACACCCGCACCGAGGCGGTCGCGCTGGCGGTGCGGTTCAGCTACCTCGGCGCCGGCGGCGGCTCGCTCTAGCGCGCCGCGCCTCCTCTGCGGTCTACTCCTTCTTCTCCAGGGTCAGCGCGCAGCCGTTGATGCAGTAGCGCTGGCCGCCGCGATCGGCGGGACCGTCGTCGAAGACGTGCCCGAGGTGGGCGTCGCAGTGCTTGCAGACGACCTCGGTCCGTCGCATGAAGAGGCTGTTGTCCGGCCGCAGTTCGACGTGCTCGAGGTTTGCCGGCTCGGTGAAGCTGGGCCAGCCGGTGCCGGAGTCGAACTTGGTGTCGGAGGAGAAGAGCTCGGTGCCGCAGCAGACGCAGCGGTACATCCCCTCCGCCTTCTCATCCACGTAGGGCCCGGTGAAGGCGCGCTCGGTCCCGGCCTTGCGGGTGACCTCGAACTGCTCGGGGGTGAGCTGCTCGCGCCACTCCCCCTCGGATTTCTCGATCTTCGTCGCCATCTTTCTCCTTTCGCTTACGTGAGAAAAGAGTACGCCTCGGGTATAGCCGGCTCATGAAGTGCAGGGGCACGTTCGCGATCCTCTTTGCGCTGGCGGCACTTGCCTCGCTGCCTGCCACGGCCGCCGCGGCCTGTCCAGGCCAGAACAACGCGAACGCCTCCTCGGCGACGCAGGAGGAGACGATGCTTTGCCTCGTCAACCAAGTGCGCACCAATCGCGGTTTGGAACCGCTGTTCGCTCCGTCCTCGCTCGCCCGCGCCGCCGCCCGCAAGTCGGCCGACATCCTCCGCTGCGACGAGTTCAGCCACGAAGCCTGCGGTCGTGAGTTCACCTACTGGATCGAACGGGTCGGCTACAAGGGCTGCGGCTGGGCGGAGAACATCGCTTACGGGACCGGCAACCTCGCCACCCCCCGCTCGATCTTCCGCGGCTGGATGAATTCCTCCGGCCACCGCCGCAACATCCTCGGCGCCTACGACGACATCGGGATCGGCCTGCAGGTGGGCAGTCTCGGGTCCGTAGGCGGCGCCCACGTCTGGACGCAGCAGTTCGGCAGCCGCTGCGCGTAGCTGACGTTTCTGAGATTTACCGACGCCAGTGTGGGGAAATCTCAGACACGCCTAGGATGGCGGCGTGTTCGATGCCTTCTACGAGCGTGACGGGGAGCTCTTCCGCGCCACCGAGCTGACCCGCGGGCCTTGGGACCCGGGCGCCCAGCATGCCGGCCCGCCCGCCGCCCTGCTCGGGCACGCGATCGAGGCGCTGCCGGACGCCGCTGAGTTCCAGGTCGGCCGCGTCACCTTCGAGATCCTGCGCCCGGTGCCGATCGCGTCGGTCCGGGTGGAGGCGCGCGTGGTGCGGCCGGGACGCCGGGTGCAGATGGCCGAGGCGGAGCTGAGCGACGCCGAGGGGGAGGTGCTGATGCAGGCGCGGGCCTGGCGAATCCGCACCTCCAGCCTCGAGCTGCCGGGCGAGGCGCTGGTCGCCAGTCAACCGCCGCCGCCGCCGGAGGAGGGCTCGCCGGCCGAGTTCTTCCCCACCGGGCAGGAGCACGGCTACCACTCGGCGATGGAGGTGCGCTTCGTCGCCGGCAGCTTCATCGAGGCCGGGCCGGCGACCGCCTGGTTGCGGATGCGCCAGCCGCTGGTCGCCGGGGAGGAGCCGACCCCGCTGCAGCGGGTGCTCGTCGCCGCCGACGTCGGCAACGGGATCAGCGCCGCCCTCGACATTCGTCGCTTCCTCTTCATCAACGTCGACCTCACCGTGCAGCTGGAGCGGATGCCGAAGGGCGAGTGGGTCGGGGTGGACGCGGTGACTCTGCCGCGGCCGAAGGGGATCGGCACCGCCGAGTCGACCCTCTTCGACGTCGACGACGGGCGGATCGGCCGCGCGATGCAGACGCTGCTGATCAGCGAGCGCTAGCTGGAGACGCTCGTCTCGCTCGCCCGCGGCCGCAGCTGAAGGAGCACCATCAGCGCCGAGGCGACGCAGACCGCGGCGGCGAAGAAGAAGGCCGCCTCGTAGCCGGCGAGTGCCGCGACCAGTCCCGCCAGAGGAGCTCCGATGCCGACGCCGGCGTCGAAGAAGGCGGTGTAGGTCCCCATCGCCGCGCCACGGGCCTGCTGGGAGACGCGGCCGAGGGCGATCAGCATCAGCGAGGGATTCAGCAGCGAGAAGGCGGCACCCATCACCAGGCCGCCGACGAGAGCGACCGGCAGCGAGTGGGCGACGGCGATCAATCCCAACCCGAGCGCCTCGCCCAGGGTCGCGGAGATCGCCACCGGCGCCGCCCCCACCCGGTCGGGGAGATGGCCTAGGACCAACCGCGTCAGCACCAGCATCGCGGCGAAGGCGGCGAAGACGGTGGCGCCGTTGTCGATCCCGCGCGCTTCCAGGTGGAGGACGATGAAGGTGGCGAGGGCCGCGTAGCCGATCGAGGCGAGGGCGATCGCGAAGCCGGGGCCCACGGCCTCGGGTGCGATCAGCGGGTGCGGCTCGGCGTGCTCGAGGGGGACGAAGCTGTCGCGGGCGCCGAGGGCGATTAGGGCGCCGAGGATCGGCATCCCGGCGGCGAAGAGCCAGACCGTCGTGTAGCTGCCGAGGTCGAGCAGCACCTCGCCGAGCAGCGGTCCGATGCTCAGCCCGCCCCAGACCGCGAGGCCGTAGAGGCCGAGCACGCGTCCGCGCCGCTCGTCCGGCGCCAGGTCGACGATCCATACCGAGCCGGCGGTGTACACAGCGCCCTCGCCGGCGCCGAGGATGAGACGAGCGACGATCAGGCCCGCGATCCCGAGGCTCGGCAGGTAGAGCAGGCCGCTCAGGGCCACCAGCACCGCTCCCGCCAGGACGGTCGGCTTGCGGCCCCAGGTGTCGGCGAGCCGTCCCGCCACCGGCCGCAGCAGCAGGCCGGTCACCGCGTAGGCGCCGATCACGATGCCGACGGCGACGTCCCCGGAGTCGAGCGGGCCGTGGACATACCGGGGCAGGACGGGCAGCACCGAGCCGACCCCGACCAGACCGCAGAAGGTGACCGCGAAGACCCCAGCGAAGCTGAGGCCCGGCCGGTGGTCCCGTCCGGGAGCCGGTGCCGCGACGCCGTTCACGCCAGCAGGCCGCTGAGGCTCTCGAGCACGTGGTCGGGGGCCGGGCCGGCGCTCGCCGCCTCCTCGCGCGAGGTGGTGCCGCTGAGGACGAGGATCGTCTCCAGCCCGGCCCCCCGGCCGCCCGCGACGTCGGAGGAGACACGGTCGCCGACCATCGCCAACCGGCCGCCGCCGGCCGTCTCGATCGCCATCTCGAAGAGGTGGCGCTCCGGCTTGCCGGCGATCTCGGCGCGGCGCCCGGAGGCCGTCTCGACCGCCGCCAGCACGGCCCCCGTCCCCGGCACCTCGCCCCCCGGGAACGGCATCGTCGGGTCGTGGCTGGTGGCGAAGAGGGCGGCGCCGCGATCGAGCGCCCGCTTCGCGGTCAGCAGCTCGGCGTAGTCGAAGCCGCGGTGGCCGGAGACGACGACCACGTCCGCGTCCCGCCCCTCCTCGCCTTCGAGCACCCGGGTGCCGGTCGCGGCGACCATCTCCTTCAGCGCCGGGGCGCCGATCACGAAGGCGCCGCCGCCGGCGCCCGCGGCCTCGCCGGCGAGCCTGGCGGCCACCATCCCGGCAGTGACGATCTGCTCCGCGGCGACGCGGACGCCGAGCTCCAGCAGCCGCTCGGCGTAGGCGGCCGGCGGCTGGCCGGGGTTGTTGGTGACGAAGACGATCCGCTTGCCGGCGTCCAGCAGCGCCCGCAGCGTCTCCGGCGAGCCCGGCACGGGGTCGGGACCGATCCAGACGACCCCGTCGAGATCGACCAGAAGTCCGTCGAAGCGGTCGGCGAGGGGCACGGGCGCAGGCTAACGAGCCGGCCACCGGTTTCTCGATACGGTGCCCGGCTGTGAGCACCAACGGGCCAGTCGTGGTGGCCACCGACCTCCACCGCCGCTACGGCGAGGGCGATACCGCCGTCGACGCGCTCGCCGGCGTCAGCACCGGCTTCGAGCGCGACCGCTTCACCGCGATCATGGGCCCCTCCGGCTCGGGAAAGTCGACCCTGATGCACATCCTCGCCGGCCTCGACAAGCCGACCTCGGGCAAGGTCGAGCTCGACGGCGTCGACATCACCCACCTCGACGACGGCGAGCTGACCCAGCTGCGCCGCGACAAGCTCGGCTTCGTCTTCCAGTTCTTCAACCTGCTGCCGGTTCTGACGGCGGAGGAAAACCTCGTCCTGCCGCTTTCGATCGCCGGCCGCAAGCCCGACCGGCAGTGGGTCGACCAGCTGGTCCGCACGGTCGGCCTCGAGGACCGGCGCACGCATCGCCCGGCCGAGCTCTCCGGCGGGCAGCAGCAGCGGGTCGCCGTCGCCCGCGCCCTGGTCAGCAAGCCGGCCGTCGTCTTCGCCGACGAGCCGACCGGCAACCTCGACTCGAAGGCGAGCGCCGACGTGCTGGCGCTGCTGCGCCAGGCGGTCGACGAGTTCGGCCAGACGGTGGTGATGGTCACCCACGACCCGGTTGCCGCCGCCCACGCCGACCGGCTGATCACGCTGCAGGACGGCAGGATCGTCAGCGACGCCGCTCCCGGCTCGGCGGACGAGGTAATCGAGCTGCAGAAGCGGCTTGACTAGCCTCGGCCTCAAGAGCCTCTGGGCTCGCAAGGTCCGGGCCCTGCTGACGACCTTCGCGGTCTTCCTCGGCGTCGCCTTCGTCGCCGGCTCCTTCGTCCTCACGGACACGATCCTCGCCGCCTTCGACGAAATCTTCGAAGAGTCGCTGAAGGGGACCAGCGTCGTCGTCACCGCCGAGAACCCGGTCGAACAGGAAAACGGGGAAATCCCGACGATCAGCGCCTCGTTGCTGCCGACGGTGAAGAAGACCCCGGGGGTGCGGCTGGCCGCCGGGGCGATCTTCACGCCCGGCGCCTTCTTCGACGCCGAAAACGAGAAGATCGGCAACAAATTCGCGCCGAAGTTCATCTCCTCGGTGCTGCCGGGGGACCTCGAGTCGCTGAACTACGTCGAGGGCCACATTCCCCGCGGCCCAAAGGAAGCCTCTCTCGACAAGGCGGCGGCGGAAGATGCCGGTCTCGAGCTTGGCGACCCGATCAAGCTGATCAGCCAGGGACGGCTCGAGACCTTCCGCCTCACTGGCCTCACCCAGCTCGGCAACGCCTCCTTCGGCGGCGCCAGCATCGCCCAGGTGACGCTGCCGGTCGCTCAACGCCTGACCCGCAAGGAGGGGCGCTTCGATCAGATCTCGGTAGCCGCCGCGGAGGGAGTCGCCGAGGAGGCGCTGAAACGGCGGATCGCGAAGCAGATGCCGGGTGGGGTGCGGGTCGAGACCGCCAAGGAAAACGCCGACCGCGGCTCGGAGGAAATCCGCGAAGACCTTGGCTTCCTGCAGACCTTCCTCCTCGTATTCGGCTTCATCGCCGTCTTCGTCGGTTCCTTCTCGATCTTCAACACCTTCTCGATCACGGTCGCCCAGCGGGTCAGCGAATTCGGGATGCTGCGCACGCTGGGCGCCAGCCGGCGGCAGATCCTCACCACGGTGATGGTCGAGGCGGTGGTGATCGGCCTGCTCGGCGGACTGCTCGGGATCGGCGGTGGCTTCCTGGTCGCGAAAGCGATCAACGCCCTGTTCGAAGCGGTCGGGGCCGACCTGCCGACGACCAACCTGGTGCTGGAGTCGCGGACGGTGATCGTCTCGCTGCTGGTCGGCGTCCTCGTCACCGTCGTCTCCTCGCTGATCCCGGCCCTGCGCTCGACCCGCGTGCCCCCGATCGCCGCCCTGCACGCCTTCGCTCCGGCGCCGACCCGGCGCCGGCGGCTGGTCTACCTCGTGCTCGCGGCCATGCTCGGGGCGATCGGCCTGGCGATGGTCCTGGTCGGCCTCTTCGGCAGCGGCGGGGCCGGTGCCCGCGCCGGCCTGATGGGCGGTGGCGCGGTCGCCGTCATCTTCGCCGTCTCCCTCTTCAGCCCGCGCCTCGTGCCACCGCTGGCGGCCTTCGCCGGCTGGCCGCTGGAGCGGCTGCGCCGGCTGACCGGTCGCCTCGCCCGCGAGAACGCCCAGCGCAATCCCAGCCGCACCGCGGTGACCGCGGCGGCGCTGATGATCGGGGTGGCGCTGGTGGCCTTCGTCGCCGTCTTCGCCGCCGGCCTGAAGAGCACCGTCGCCCAGGTGGTCGACGAGAACTTCGCCGGCGGGCTGATCGTCCAGAACAGCGACGGCTTCTCCCCGATCCCGAACGGCGCCGCCAAGGCCGCCGAGAAAGTGCCGGGGGTGGAGTTCGTGGCGACGATCCGCGGCGCCGAAGCAAAGGTGCTGGAGAACGGGGCCCCCGGCTCGACCACCCGGGTCAACGCGCCCTCCCTCGACATCGGCGAGACGGTGAACATCGAATGGGAAGAGGGCGGCGCCGCCGTTTTGCGCAACCTCTCTGACGGGGAGGCGATCGTTTCCAGCGATTTCGCCTCCTCGCAGAACCTCGAGCTCGGCGACGAGTTCCAGCTGCTGACCCAGACCGGGGCGCGGCCCCGCTTCCGCGTCGTCGGCGAGTTCGACTCCAAGCTCGGCGTCCTCGGCAACGTCCTCGTCACCCAGGGCGTGATGGCCCGCGACTTCGACCAGACCCAGGACCTGACCGACTTCGTCAAGGTCGAAGCGGGAGCCGACCCGGAGCAGGTTCAGGCGCTGCTGACCAAAGGGGTCGAACTCGCCTTCCCCGTCGCCGAAGTCCTCAACCAGGAGGAACTGAAGGAAAGCCGCGAAGAACAGATCAACCAGCTGGTGATGCTGGTGATCGCACTGCTCGTCTTCGCGATCGTGATCTCGCTGTTCGGGATCGCCAACACGCTGGCGCTCTCGATCCACGAACGGACGCGGGAGCTGGGGATGCTGCGGGCGATCGGGATGTCGCGGCGCCAGGTGCGGACGATGATCCGCTACGAGGCGGTGATCACCGCCCTGATCGGCGGCATCCTCGGCCTGGTGCTCGGCATCGTCTTCGCGACCTTGATCTCCGAGCCGCTGAAAGACGAAGGCTTCACGCTCTCCTATCCCGTCGTCTGGCTGGTCCTCCTGCTGATCTTCTCGGCGCTGGTTGGAATCGTGGCGGCGATCCTGCCCGCCCGCCGAGCGTCGCGGCTCGACGTTCTGCAGTCGCTGCAATACGAGTAGCTACGCGCCGAGGCCCGTCCGCAGCGCGCCGGCTGCTTCCAGCATCGCGTGGCGAGCGGAGGGGCAGATCGCGGTCAGGTTGGCGTAGGTGTGGACGAGGCCGGGATGGCGCCGCAGGGTGACTCGGACGCCGGCGTCGCGCATCCGCAGGGCGAAGGCCTCGCCCTCGTCGCGGAGCGGATCGAAGCCGGCGGTGGCGACGTAAGCGGGAGGGAGGTCGCCGAGCTCGTCGGCCTGCAGAACCGAGACGCGCGGGTCGGCTCGGTCGACCCCCGTCGGCAGGTAGCGGTCCTCGAACCAATCCATGTCGGTCTTGGTCAGGAGGAACCCTTCGCGGAAGGCCAGCCGTGAGGGCAACTCCTCGGTGGCGGTGGTGACCGGGTAGATCAGGAGCTGCATCGCCGGCGGCGGCGCCCCTTCTTCACGGGCCAGCAGGCAGGCGACCGCCGCCAGGTTGGCGCCGGCGCTGTCGCCGCCGACCCCGATCCGCGCCGGCTCGATCCCAAGGCGCGCGGCGTTGGCGACGGTCCAGGCGTAGGCGGCGAAGGCGTCTTCGGCGGCGGCGGGGAACGGGTGCTCGGGGGCCAGCCGGTAGTCGACCGCCAGCACCTGCACCCCCGCACGGGCGGCGAGGAAGCGGCAGGGGCGGTCGTGGGTCTCGAGATCGCCGATCACCCAGCCGCCGCCGTGGTAGTAGACGAGGAGAGCCGAGGCAGGCGGTCCGGGCGGCACGTAGAGCCGCGCGCCCAGCATCCCTGCCGGACCCGGGATCTCGACCGGCTCGACCTTCGCCATCGGGATCGGTGCCGGCCCGCCGACGACCTCAGCCTCCCGCCGCCGCTCTGCCCGCGCCTCCTCGATCGCCCGCCCCTCGCCGAGGCTGTCGCCCCGCGCCAGCTTCGCGATCTCCACCAACGCATGAACCTCACTCGCCAGCACCTGCCCATCCACCTCCGGCGGCGCCCCGAACAACCGCCGCTGCACCCCGGGCGGCAACCCGCAAACCAGCTTCAAAAACCGATGCTCCGCAACAGGAGACAAACGAGGAAGCGCTGCCACGGCTTGAGGCTATGCCACGAGGAGCGGGAAGCGTGCCCGGCTAAAACCGCGGCCCGAGTTCGCCCAGCGGCCAAGAAGTACGGATGTCACACACCGGCGACCAAGTACCGACATAAGGTGAACCCATGGCTCCGATCCGAGGTCTCCCCCCGGGCCCCCGGATGCCGCGAGCGTTGCAGACCGCGATCTGGTCCCGCCAGGCCCAGTGGTTCCTCGAGCAGAGCCGCGCCCGCTACGGCCCCATGTTCTCGATCAAGATCGCCTACGAGGGCGACTGGGTCGTCCTCTCCGACCCGGAGCTGGTCAAGCAGGTCTTCACCGGCGACCCACGCGTCTTCCACGCCGGCGAGGGAAACCAGATCCTGCGGCCGATCCTCGGCGACAACTCGGTGCTGGTCCTCGACGAGAAGAAGCACATCGCCCAGCGCAAGCTGCTGCTGCCGCCGTTCCACGGCGAGCGGATGCAGGCCTACGGCGAGAAGATGGCCGAGATCGCCGCCCGCGAGATCGAGAGCTGGCCGACCGGCGTCCCCTACAAGCTGCGGCCGCGGATGCAGGCGATCACCCTGGAGATCGTGCTGGAGACGGTCTTCGGCGTCCACGGCGGCGAGCGGATGGCCCCGCTGCGCGACGCCCTGCGGGACTTCCTCGACCTGACGACCGACCCCAAGGTGCTGCTGCCGGTGCTGACGATCGGCCCCGACCGGATCAACCGCATCCCCGCCTTCCGCCGTCGGGTGGGGCGGGTCGACGCGCTGATCGCGCAGGAGATCGGCGAGCGGCGGGCGGCCGAGGACCTGGCCGAGCGCGAGGACGTGCTCTCGATGTTGCTGCTGGCGCGGCACGACGACGGCAGCCCGATGAGCGATGCCGAGATCCGCGACGAGCTGCTGACCCTGCTGGTGGCCGGCCACGAGACGACGGCGACCGCGCTCTCCTGGGCGATGGAGCGGCTGACGCGCCACCCCGAGAAGCTCGAGCGGCTGCGGGCCGAGGTCGAGGCCGGGGAGGAGGAGTACCTGACCGCGACGATCCAGGAGACGCTGCGGCTGCGGCCGGTGATCGTGATCGTCGTCCGCAAGCTGACCGAGGCAGTCGAGCTGGGCGGCTACGAGCTGCCCGCCGGCGCCGGCGTCACCCCCTGCATCCACCTGATCCACCGCGACCCGCGGATCTACCCTGAACCGGATCGCTTCCTCCCCGAGCGTTTCCTCGACAACCCGCCCGGCACCTACACCTGGATTCCCTTCGGCGGCGGCGTCCGCCGCTGCCTCGGCGCCGCCTTCGCCCAGTTCGAGATGGCGGTCGTCCTCCGCGAGCTGGTCCGCCGCCACCAGATCCAGCCGGCGAACCCGGCCCCAGAGCGCAACTACCGCCGCGCGATCACCGAGACGCCACGCCACGACGCCACCGTCGTCCTCTCCTAGCGCCGACGGGACGATTTCCGGATACATAGGCCGGTTTTCGGCCCGTCGGTGCGGGTAAGTGGGTCCGCAATGAAGCCCGGCAGCCGCGAGACGATCCCGACCATCTCCGAAGTGGTGCGCGAGGCGACGGCGATCTGCGACCCCGAGGGGACCGACACCGCGGTGATCGGCCTCTTCGAGAGCTTCGAGGACGACGACCGCCCCGCCACCGCCGCCGAGGATCTCCAGGGCGAGCTGATCAGCACCGTCCGCGGGATCGATCCCGAGGGCGACAACCCCGCCGCCCTCGCCGCCGCCGCGGCCGCCGTCTGGCTCGCCACCAACCCGAGCCAGGCCGACAACGGCGACCACGTCCTCCGCGAGGGCACCCGCCTCGTCTTCGAAGGCAGCCCCCCGGAGCCGGTCAGCGAGTGGCTGGCCGCTCGCGGCGTCGAGCCTTAACTGACCCTCTGAGGGTGTAGGACCAAGGGCGGGCGTGCACGCGGCGGAGCGGCAGTGCTCTGCACGACGCGCAGCCGCGGGTGCGGCCGCACGCCGTGTCCTACGTCCTCAGCCGCAGCCGGTGTTGTTCCCGCAGCTGGAGCACGTGTAGCAACTGCCCGTCCGTTGCATCATCCCGCCGCACTGCTCGCAGGCCGGACCCAGGTCCAGGCCCTGCATCTTCGCCGGGCGGACCGGGGGCGTTTCGGTCATCGCCGCCGTGGCCGGGACCGGGGCGGTCGACTTCGCCGCCGGGGCGCCGTTGCCGTTGCCCCCGTTCGCGAGGCCGTTGCCGTTTGCCGGGCCGGCGGTGTCGGTCGCGATGCCGAGGCCGAGCTGCTCGGTGTCCTTCTTCGCCCGCACCTCGCTGGTCATGATCCCGAGTTCCTCGAGCGTGTCCGTGTCCTCGATGAAGCGGCTCGCGACCCAGCGCATGATGTAGTCCGGGAGTGATTTCGCGAACGGGATCTCCGGGTTGCCGGTGATGCCCTCCGGCTCGAAGCGCATGTAGCTGAACTTGCGCACGAAGTCTTCGAGCGGCACCCCGTACTGGAGACCGAGGGAGATCGCGGTGGCGAAGGCGTTCATCAGCCCCCGCATCGTCGAGCCCTCCTTGCCGATGTCGGTGAGGAAGATCTCGCCGACCGAGCCGTCCTCGTATTTGCCGGCGGTGATGTAGCCCTCGTGGCCGGCGATCGAGAACTTGTGGGTGATCGATTCGCGCTCGCGCGGCATC
>DATEOT010000058.1:0-5059 GCA_035273795.1 Solirubrobacterales bacterium
CGGCCTTCCCGCGGGGCGCTGGCCCCGGTCACCGTGGAGACGGTTCGCACCGGTGAGCAGGGCGGGTTCGAGCTGGCCTTGCCGCCGGGCCCGTCGCGGCGCGTCACCGTCACCTTCCTCGGCGACGGAGGCCTGGAGCCCGCGAGCCGGCGGCCGCTGGAGCTGCGGGTGCGCTCGGGGATCTCGCTGCGCGCGGTCCCGCGCAGCCTGCGCACCGGGGAGGTGGTGCGGCTCAGCGGCAGGGTGATGACCAAGGGAGCGCCGATCCCGCGCCGCGGCAAGCTCCTCGCGATCCAGTACCTCGAGGAGGCGACCGACCGCTGGCGGCCCGTCCTCGTCACCCGCAGCGACCGCCACGGTCGCTTCCGCGCCCGCTACCGCTTTCGCTACGTGGCCGGGCGGGCCGCGATCCGGCTGCGCGCGACGGCCCTGGCGGAGGAGCGTTGGCCCTACGCGCCGGGCTCTTCGCCAGCCGTGACGGTCCGCGTCCGGGGAAGCTAGGGTTCGGTCCATGTCCCAAGCGACCCTTCACACCAGCGCCGGGGCGATCGTGCTCGAGCTTCACGACGAGGACGCGCCGAAAACCGTCGAGAACTTCCGCAAGCTCTCCGCGGAAGGGTTCTACGACCAGCTCGTCTTCCACCGGGTGATCCCGGACTTCATGATCCAGGGCGGCTGCCCGGAAGGAACCGGCCGCGGCGGCCCGGGCTACGAATTCGAGGATGAGATCAACGACCACAAGATCGTCCGCGGGGCGCTGGCGATGGCGAACGCCGGGCCGAACACCAACGGCTCGCAGTTCTTCATCGTCACCACCGGCGCCGCGCCCTGGCTCGACGGCAAGCACACCGTCTTCGGCGAGGTGATCGACGGGATGGACGTGGTCGACGCGATCGAGTCGACCCCGACCGACGCCTCGGACAAGCCGCTCGAGGCGCAGGCGATCGAACGGGTCGAGCTCGACGAGAGCTAGGGCGTTCCTCGGCGGCTCAGCTGCTGAGGATGATCACGACGAAGAAGACCAGCACGACCTCGCTGACGATCCAGGAGTTCTGGTCCATCCAGTCGCGGACCTTGGGCAGGAAGGCCTTCGCCCGCTCTCCCATGCCGGCCACGAGCAGCGCCGGCATCCCCAGGAGCAGCAGCGTCAGGAAGATGAAGGGCAGGGCGTTCGTGAAGGAATCGCCATGGCTGGAGAGGAAGCCGCCGATGCTGACCGAGGTGATCAGGTCGCTGGGGAAGAAGCCGAGCAGGAGGAAGCCGAGGACGAGCGCCATCTTCGGTGAGGCGTCCTGCAGTTTCCCCATCCATTTCGGCGGCTCGCTTTCATTCCTGTTTCGGTAGTTGTGCACCATCGCGAACAGCAGCAGCGCGAGGATCACGTAGTCGATCGTGGTCAGTCCCGCCCCGCTGGCTTCGCCTTCTTCGCCGGCCCCGTTGCTCAGCAGGTAGCCGGCGGCGATAACCAGCGGGATCGAGATCGCGGCGCCGAGCACGTACGCGGCAGAGATCCGCTTCCAGGCCGGATTGGTGGCGAAGAAGAAGGCGCTGATGATCTGCGGACCGGCGATCATCACGAAAGCCAGCGGCAGGACCTTGAGGATGTCCATGGGCGCCACCCTCTCACAAGCGCCCGGACGGTTGTCGATGCTCAGGATCGCGAGGGTTGCAGCAGGGCCAGCGGCTCCTCCTCGAGGCGGGCGGCCAATCGCTCGACGCTGCGCAGCGTCAGGTTGCGTTCGCCGCGCTCGACGCTGCCCATGTAGGTGCGGTGGACGCCGAGGATCTCGGCGAACGCCTCCTGGCTCAGACCGCGAGCCAGACGATAGGCCCGCAGGTTCTGGCCGATGGTGCGCTGCAGGTCGCCCTCCATGGGCAGGAACGGTGCCGCTCCGCTACTTGAAGGTCTACAGACCAATAAGTAGCATCGTGGCGGTCTTGGCCGGGACCACTACGGAGGGGGTGGGATTCGAACCCACGAGACGCCGAAAGACGCCTAACGGCTTTCAAGGCCGCCGCATTCAACCGCTCTGCCACCCCTCCGAAAACGTCGCGCCGGGAATGCTAGAGATCGGGCGGCACCCCCGGGCTCGCCTGCACTGATTGGATTCTCCGATGCGCAAGCTGCTCGTCCTCGTCTCGGCGATGATCTTCTTCGACGTCGCTTTCTTTGCGGCTATCGCGCCGTTGCTGCCGGACTACGTCGACGATCTCGGCCTGACCAAGGCGGAAGCCGGGATCCTCTCCGCCTCCTACGCGGCGGGAACGCTGGCGGCGTCCCTGCCGGCCGGCTTCGCCGCCAGCCGCTTCGGCCCGCGTCGCACGGCGATCTACGGGCTGCTCCTGCTCGGCGTCTCCAGCTTCGTCTTCGGTTTCGCGGACCAGATCCTGCTCCTCGACGCGGCACGTTTCGTCCAGGGGATCGCGGGCGCGCTGATCTGGGCGGGGGCGCTCACCTGGCTGATCACGACGGCTCCGGAGGACAAGCGCGGCACGTACATCGGCGCCGCGCTCGGCACCGCGGTGGCCGGCGCGCTGCTCGGCCCGGCCCTGGGCGCGGGGGCCGGCGAGATCGGCACCGAGGTGGTCTTCAGCTCCGTGCTCGCGGTCACCCTGCTCCTCTCGCTGGCCGCCTCGCGGATGCCGGACACGAGCACCCCTGAGCGCCAGACGCGGGGCGAAGTGCTGAAGACCCTGGTCAGCCGCCCGATCGTCGCCGCCTCGATCTTCGTCGCCGTCCCCTCGGTGATGTTCGGGGCGATCGAGGTCCTGGTGCCGTTGCGGATGGACGACCTCGGCGCGGGGCACGCGCTGATCGCCGCCGGGTTCATCGCCGGCGCCGCCCTGGAGGCGACGCTGGCGCCGCTGGCGGGTCGGATGTCCGACCGGGTCGGGCGCCGCCTGCCCTACATGATCGGGCTCTCGGTCTGCGCGGTGTCGATGGTCGCGATCGCGTTCGTCCCCAGCCTCGAGGAGGTCGTGGGGAGCCTGATCCTGACCTCGCTGGGGGCGGGGCTCTGCTTCGCTCCCGCCCTGACGCTGATCTCCGACATCGCCGAGGCGAGCAGCCTGCACCAGGGCTTCGCCGCCGGACTCTCGAACATGGCCTGGGCGCTGGGCCAGGTGATCGGCGGGATCGGCGGCGGCGTCGTCGCCGAGGTGACCGGGAACGTGGCGCCGAGCCTCACCATCGCCCTGCTGCTGGCGGTCACCGTTCTCTACGCCTACCGGGTGATGCAGTCGATCGCCGAACCGCCCCCTCCGTCGGGCACGCTCGTTTAGTGGGGATTGGCGGAACCCCCGCGCACGCCTGGCGGCGGCGGACAATTCGCGGTGCGGCGTCCTCGGTCGGCCGAATAGCGCTGCTATTCGGCCTCCCTGCGTCCTTGCACCGCTCGGTCCGGCGCTCGCCAGCCGCACACGCGGGTTCCGCCAATCCCCACTAGGCTCGGGCGATGGCACGACGGGGTCGCGCGGCAAGCGGCGAGTGGGTCAACTGGGCCGGTGACCAGACCTGCCGCCCGGCGCGGATCGTTCGTCCCCGCGACCGGGAGGAGCTGGCCGAGACCATCGCCGCGGCGGCGGCCGCGGGGGAGAAGGTCCGCGTCGCCGGCTCCGGCCACTCCTTCACCGAGGCCGCGTTGACCGAGGGGACGATGCTCCGGGTCGAGGCGCTGAGCGGCGTCGTCGACGCCGATCGGCAGTCGGGGTTGGTGCGGGTGGGCGGCGGCACCGTGCTCGCCGACTTGAACGAGGAGCTGGCGCGGCTGGGGCTGGCGATGGAGAACCTCGGGGACATCGACCGGCAGACGATCGGCGGCGCGATCTCGACCGGCACCCACGGGACCGGCGCCCGGCTGCGCACCATCTCCGCCCAGGTCGAGGGCTTGGAGCTGGTGCTGGCCGACGGCACCGTGCGCCACCTCAGCGCCGAGACCGACCCCGGGCTGCTGCGGGCGGCGCGGGTGGGGGTGGGGGCCCTGGGGGCGATCTCGGCGGTGACCCTGCGCTGCGTCCCCGCCTTCGACCTGCTGCGGGTCGACTCGCCCCAACCCCGCGAGGAGGTGCTCGACGCCTTCCAGGAACGGGCGCAGGAGCACGAGCACTTCGAGCTCTTCACCTTTCCCTACTCCGACGCGGCGTTGGTGCTGGAGCGCAACCGCCTGGAGGGGCCGGCGCAGCCGCGCAGCCGACGCGCCGCCTTCCTCAACGACGTCGTGCTGGAGAACTGGGCGCTGGAGCTGCTGGCCGCGACGGGCAGGGCGGCGCCGCGCGCGATCCCCTCGCTGGCGCGACTGGCCGGCCGGCTCGCTTCCGGCAGCCGCACCAGCGATCGCAGCGACCGCGTCTTCGTCAACGAGCGCCGCGTCCGCTTCACCGAGATGGAGTACGGGGTGCCGCGCGAGCACGGGCCGGAGGCGGTGCGGCGGGTGATCGAGTGGGTGCGGCGCTACGAATACCCGGTCTTCTTCCCGATCGAGATGCGCGTGGCCGCGGGCGACGACGCCTTCCTCAGCCCCTCGCACGAACGCGACACCGCATACGTCGCCGTCCACCAGTACCGGGGGATGGAGTGGCGCCCCTACTTCGAGGCGGTGGAGGAGATCATGGACGACTACGGCGGCCGCCCCCACTGGGGCAAGCGCCACTTCCAGACCGCCGCGACGCTGGCGCCGCGCTACCCGGCCTGGGAGGAGTTCCAGACCGCTCGCGACACGCTCGACCCCGGCCGCACCTTCACGAACGAGTACACCGAGCGGGTACTGGGCGCTTAGAGGAAGGTCTTGCCCTCGCCGCGATAGGTGGGGACCTCGTCGACGATCGCGTCCCCCTCGACCAGGTAGAGGGTGTCGAAGCGCTCGCAGAGCTCGCCGGCCTTGGCGTGGCGGAAGTAGGCGCGGTCGCCGACCTCGAGCCCGGCCGCTGCCGCTCCCAGCAGCGGCGTTTGCACCTCGCCCGCGCCCTCGTCCTCGTCCAGCTCGAGCCCCTGCGGCAGCCAGGGCGCCGGCAGGCGCGCCGCGTCGCCGCCGCCGGAGGCGAGGTAGCCGCCGCCGAGCGC
>DATEOT010000059.1:0-4763 GCA_035273795.1 Solirubrobacterales bacterium
CGTCCGCCGCCTCTACGACCAGATGCTGGAGCCGAAGTGGGTGATGGCGATGGGCGCCTGCTCCTCCTCGGCGGGGATGTTCTCCAACTACGCCGTCGTCCAGGGCGCCGACAAGTTCATGCCGGTCGACATCTACGTGCCCGGCTGCCCGCCGCGGCCGGAGGCGGTCCTCTACGGGTTCACCAAGCTGCAGCGCAAGATCATGGGCAACGCCGACCAGGGGTGGCGCCGGCGCTACGACGCCTACGGCACCGAGGAGTGGGCTCGCGGCGGACCGCGCAGCGAACCGAGCCCCGAGGCCGCCCAGGCCTACAAGGAAGCGAAACAGTCGGTGGAAAACCTGCGCGAAGAAACCGGGGAGCCCTCCCTTGCCTGACGCCCCCGGACTCGAGCTGATCCGGGGGGAAATCGAGCGCGACTGCCCCGGTGCCGTTCTCGCCACCTCCTTCGACCGCAACCAGCCGGCGTTGATCATCGACCCCGAGCAGGTGCTCGACGTGCTGCGCTGGCTGAAGGAGCAGCCCGGCCAGCGCTACGACTTCCTCTCCAGCCTGCACGCGGCGGACTACCTGCCGGCGGAACCGCGCTTCGCCGTCCACTACGAGCTGATCAACCGCGACCGGGTGGAGCGGCTCCGGGTCAAAGCAATGCTGGCCGACGCCGGCGAGGAGCTGCCGGAGATCGACTCCTGCGTCGAGCTCTTCCCCACCGCCAACGCCCAGGAGCGCGAAGCCTTCGACTTCTTCGGGATCGTCTTCCGGGGGCACCCGAATTTGACCCGAATCCTGATGCCCGACGACTACGTGGGCTGGCCGCAGCGCCGCGACTTCCCCGTCGGCGGCGAGCCGGTGACCTTTACCCACTCGGAAGCCCGCTATGACTGAGCAGACGCTGGATCGCGACCGCGAGATCATGACCGTCAACGTCGGGCCCCACCACCCGGCGACCCACGGCGTCCTGCGCCTCGTCGTCGACCTCGAAGGCGAGATGGTGCGCGAGCTGCGGCCGGTGATCGGCTACGTCCACACCGGGATCGAAAAGTCCTGCGAGACCCAGGCCTACTGGAAGGTCATCCCGTTCGTCGAGCGGATGGACTACGTCTCCTACTTCTTCCAGATGGAGGCCTTCTGCGGCGCGGTCGAGCGCTTGGTCGACCTCGAGATCCCGCCCCGCGCCAAATACCTGCGGACGATCTTCCTCGAGCTGAACCGCATCCACTCCCATCTCGTCTGGCTCGGCACCACCGCGCTCGACCTCGGCGCGATCTCGATGCTCTGGTACTGCTTCCGCGAGCGCGACAAGATCCTCGACCTGTTCGAAATGGCGACCGGGCAGCGGATGCACACGCGCTACTTTCAGGTCGGCGGCGTGATCGAGGACATCCCGGTCGGCTTCGAGGCAAAGTGCCGCGCCTTCGCCGAGGAAATGCCGATCCGGGTCGGCCAGTACGAAGACCTGCTCGACCGCAACGAGGTCTTCCTCTCGCGGACCAAAGGAGTCGGGATCGTCTCCCGCGAGCGGCTGCTGGAGCTGGGCGTGACCGGACCACTGCTGCGCGCCGCCGGCGAGCCCTGGGACCTGCGCAAGGCCAACCCCTACCTTGCCTACCCCGAGGTCGAGTTCAAGATCCCGGTCGGCACCGTCGGCGACAACTACGACCGCTACCGGGTGCGGGTGGCGGAGATGGTCGAGTCCTCGCGGATCGTCGCCCAGTGCCTCGACGCGCTCCCCGACGGGCCCCACATCGCCGACGACCGCAAGTACGTGCTGCCGCCGCGCTCGGAGCTCTCGACCTCGATGGAGTCGCTGATCCACCACTTCAAGCTCGTCACCGAGGGCTTCCGCGTCGAGCCCGGCGAGGTCTACTACGCGATCGAGAACCCGCGCGGGGAGCTCGGCTGCTTCGTCGTCGCCGACGGCTCGGCGAAGCCGGCGCGGGTGCACTACCGCGATCCTTCCTTCGTCAACCTGCAGGCCTTCCGCGACATGGCCGTCGGCACCTACGTCGCCGACATGATCGCCAGCCTCGGGATGCTCGACCCGATCCTCGGAGGCGTCGACCGATGAGCCCCGTCGACGGTCCCGGCATCAGCAACCCGAACCTCCCCGTCGATCCGGCGGTCCGCGACGGCCGCGTCCCCGGTCGCGCCGAGGAGGAGATTCCCGAGCTGCACGAGGTCGACTGCCCGCCGGAGCTTCAGGAGCGGATCGAGGCGCTGATGGGCCGCTACCCCGACCGCCGCTCGGCCTCGATCCCGGCGCTGTGGGCGGTGCAGGAGCGCTATGGCTGGTGCACGCCGGAGGGGATCCGCCAGGCCGCCGCGGTGATGCGGGTCACCCCCGCCTACCTGGAGTCGGTGGCGAGCTTCTACGACCTCCTCCACACCTCCCCGGTGGGGACCCACCGGATCGAGGTCTGCACCAACATCAGCTGCTGGATGCGCGGCGCCGACCGCCTGCTGGAGGCCTTCGAGGAGGCCGCGGGCGACGACGACCAGAACTTCTACGTGACCGGCTTCGAGTGCCTCGGCGCCTGCGACATCGCCCCTATGGCCTCAATCGACCAGCGCTACTACGGCCCGCTGGAGGCGGCCGAGGCGGGGGTCGCGATCGACCAACTGCGGGCCGGCGACGAGGTGCTGCCGGAGAAGGCGCTGGCCAAGCGCGGACTGGCGGGAGACGCCTGATGGCGCACCGGCTGGAGAAGCGCGTCCTGCTCGAGCACGCCTCCGAGCCGGCGCTGCGCACCCTCGACGGCTACCGGCGGCTGGCCGGCGGCTACGCGACGCTCGAGCGCGCCTACAAGGAGATGGAGCAGGACGAGGTGCTCCAGCAGCTCGAAGACTCGGGCCTGCGCGGCCGCGGCGGCGCCGGCTTCTCGATGGGCAAAAAGGCCTCCTTCCTTCCCCGCGGCGACATGGCCAAGTACCTCTGCTGCAACGCCGACGAGTCCGAGCCCGGCGCCTTCAAGGACCGGGAGCTGATGCAGCGCAACCCGCACCAGCTGATCGAGGGGATCGCGATCGCGGCGCTTGCCGCCGACGCCGGCCACGCCTTCATCTTCATCCGCGGCGAGTACGACGAGCAGGCCGACATCCTCGACGCCGCGGTCGCCGAAGCGTATGAGGCCGGCTATCTCGGGAAGAACATCCTCGGCTGCCACCGCGACCTCGAGCTGGTCGTCCACCGCGGCGCCGGCGCCTACATCTGCGGCGAGGAGACCGCCCTGCTCGACGCGCTCGAGGGCAAGCGCGGCAACCCGCGCCTGAAGCCGCCGTTCCCGGCGGTCCAGGGCCTCTACGGCGGGCCGACCCTGATCAACAACGTCGAGACCCTCTCCAACGTCCCCCACATCGTCCGCCACGGCGCCGAGTGGTTCAAGGGCTTCGGCACCGAGCAGTCGCCGGGGACCAAGGTCGTCTCGATCTCCGGCGGCGTCAAGCGCCCCGGCAACTACGAGGTCGAGCTGGGGATCTCCACCCGCGAGCTGATCTGCGACCTCGCCGGCGGCCCCGAGGACGGCCACGAGATCAAGGCCTTCTTCCCCGGCGGCTCCTCCTCCCCGGTGCTGACCGCCGCGGAGGGCTTGGATTTGCCCTACAGCTTCGAGGCGATGGCCGAGGCGGGCTCGATGCTGGGCTCCGGCTCGATCATCGTCTGCGACGACCGCGTCTCGATCCCGCACCTGGCGCTGCGCACGGCGCGCTTCTACCACCACGAGTCCTGCGGCAAGTGCGTTCCGTGCCGCGAGGGCACCAACTGGACCGTGAAGATGCTGGAGCGGATGGTTCGCGGCGAAGCCACTCCGATGGACCTCGACGTCGTCAGCTCGGTCCAGAAGAACATCATCGGCCACTGCCTCTGCGTGCTCGGCGACTCGATGGCGATGCCGGTCGGGGCGATGGTCCGCAAGTTCCGGGAGGAGTTCGAAGAAGTGATGGCCAACCCCGAGCTGGTGCTCGACCCGCACGCCGTCGTCCGCGGCGCCCCGGAGACTTTGGGGGCGCAGACGTGAGTCCCAAAGGCCGCGAGGTGACGATCACGATCGACGGCCGCGAGGTGCCGGCGGTCGAGGGCGAGATGCTCCACGACGCCGCCCGCAAGGGCGACGTCGAGATCCCCTACTTCTGTTACGAACCGAAACTCGGCGACCCGGTCGGCGCCTGCCGGATGTGCCTGGTCGAGATCGAGGGGATCCCGAAACTGCAGACCTCCTGCTCGACGCCGGTGCGCGAGGGGATGGTCGTCCACACCCGCACCGAAGAGGTCAAAGACGCCCAGAACGCGGTCGTCGAGTTCCTCCTCGTCAACCACCCGCTCGACTGCCCCGTCTGCGACAAAGGCGGCGAATGCCCGCTGCAGGACATCTCCTACGGCTGGGGGCCCGGCAAGAGCCGCGTGATCGACGAAAAGCGCCACTTCGAGAAGCCGATCGAACTCTCGCCGCTGGTCGCGATCGACCGCGAGCGCTGCATCCTCTGCTACCGCTGCGTCCGCTTCAGCCAGGAGGTCTCCGAAGACGCCCAGCTGCAGCTGATAGACCGCGGCGACCGCACCTTCGTCGGCACCTTCGACGAGCGCCCCTACGTCGCCCCCTTCCACGGCAACATCACCGACATCTGCCCGGTCGGGGCGCTGACCAACTACACCTACCGCTTCCGCGCCCGGCCCTGGGACATCGAGCACGCCGGCTCGGTCTGCACGATCTGCCCGAGCCAGTGCAACGTCAGCTTCACCGTCCGCGACGAGAAGGTGAAACGGGT
>DATEOT010000060.1:0-2195 GCA_035273795.1 Solirubrobacterales bacterium
CGCCGCCGCTGCGCCGCGCCAGCATCTCCAGCGCCGCGTCGCTGACCGCCGGCGGGCCGGCTATCCCCCGCTCCGGGTCGCCCAGTGCCCGCCGCAGCAGCTCTTCCACCTGCCCCGGCTCGAGGGGCCGCAGCTCGTAGATCTGCGCCCGCGAGAGCAGCGCCGAATTGACCTCGAAGTATGGGTTCTCGGTCGTCGCCCCGATCAGCGTCAGCAGCCCTTCCTCTACCGCCGGCAGCAGCGCGTCCTGCTGGGCCTTGTTGAAGCGGTGGATCTCGTCGAGGAAGAGGATCGTCGGCCGCCCGCTCCCCTTCCTGCGCTCCCGCGCCCGCTCGATCACGGCGCGGATCTCCGCTTTGCCCGCGTTCACAGCCGACTGCTCCTCGAAGGCCCCCTGAGCCCCCGAAGCGGCAATCCGCGCCAGCGTCGTCTTCCCCGCCCCCGGCGGCCCGTAGAGGATCGCGCTGTGCGGCTTCCCACTCTCGATCGCCGTCCGCAACGCCGACCCCTCCCCCAACACATGCCCCTGCCCAATCACCTCATCAAGCGAGCGCGGCCGCATCCTCACTGCCAAAGGTGCGTCCCTTGCCAGCTCTTCCCTTCCGCTGGCGGTTTCCCCACCCGTGTCGAACAGCTGGCCGTCCACCACCGCGGAGTATGAGGGGTGCGGGGGAGGGGTCGCCGGACCCTCCCCGCTGTTGTCCGCCGACCCCTCCCACACGCCCGTGCCCTCCACCCGGTCCCCCCACCCCCCGTACAATCGCCAAATGGCGACGACCGAGCAGAAACCCGCAGCCCTGTCCACCTCGACCCTCGAGTCGTTCAACCCGGCCACCGGCGAGCTGGTCGGCTCGGTGCCGACGATCGTGCCCGAGGAAGTGCAGGGCGTGGTCGACGACGTGGCGCGGATCCAGCCCGCCTGGGCGGAGCTGCCGGCGAAGACGCGCGCGGCGTACATGAAGCGGGCCGCCGACGCGTTGCTCGACGACATCGACGACATCGCCAAGCTGCTCAGCGAAGAGCAGGGCAAGCCGCTGACCGAGGCCTACACGATGGAGCTGCTGCCGACCGTCGACGCGCTGCACTGGTGCGCGAAGGCGGGGCCGAAGATCCTCGCCGACGAGAAGGTGGCGATGACGCAGGCCTTCGCCTTCTCGAAGAAAGCGCGCTTCTCCTACGAGCCGATCGGCGTCGTCGGCGTGATCGCACCCTGGAACTACCCCTGGTCGATCCCCTTCGGCGAGGTCGCGATCGCGCTGATGGCCGGCAACGGCGTCGTCCTCAAGCCGGCGAGCCTGACGCCGCTGCTGGGCGAGCGGATCCGCGACGTCTTCGAGAAGGGCGGCCTGCCGGAGGGCCTGGTCCGGGTCGTCCACGGCGGCGGCCGCATCGGCGACGCCCTCTGCCGCTCCAGCGCCGGCAAGATCTTCTTCACCGGCTCGGTCGAGGTCGGTCGCAAGGTCGGCCAGGTCTGCGCCTCCGAACTCAAGGGCTCGGTGCTGGAGCTCGGCGGCAAGGACCCGATGATCGTCTGTTCCGACGCCGACATGGGCAACGCCATCTCCGGCGCCGTCTGGGGCGGCTTCGCCAATGCCGGCCAGACCTGCTCGGGGATCGAGCGCGTCTACGTGATGCGCGACGTCGCCGACCGCTTCGTCGAGGGCGTCGTCCGCGAGACCGAAAAGCTCCAGGTCGGCAACCAGCTCGACTGGGACACCGCGATCGGGGCGATGACCTCCGAGGAGCAGTACGAGATCGTCTGCGAGCTGATCGAGGACGCGGTCGCCTCCGGCGCGACGAAGCGCTGCGGCGGTCCCGTCGACCTGCCCGGCATGCCCGGCACGTTCGTCGCCCCCACCGTCCTCACCGGCGTCACCCACCAGATGCGGATCATGAACGAGGAGATCTTCGGCCCGGTGCTGCCGATCGTCGTCGTCGACTCCGAGCAGGAGGCGATCGACCTCGCCAACGACTCCGAGTTCGGCCTCGGCGCCTCGGTCTGGACCAAGGACCGCCAGCGCGGCGCCCGCATCGCCCGCCGGATCGAGTCCGGGATGGTCTGGGTCAACGACCACTCCTTCAGCCACGGCACCTGCCAGTGCGCCTGGGGCGGCGTCAAGGACTCCGGCCTCGGCCGCTCGCACTCCAAGTTCGGCTTCTACGAGTGCGTGAACATCAAGCAGAACGTCTGGGAG
>DATEOT010000061.1:0-5557 GCA_035273795.1 Solirubrobacterales bacterium
AGCGCCTTGAAGAAGGCGTGGGTCATCAGGTGGAACATCCCGGCGCTGTAGGCGCCGATCGAGACGCCCATCACCATGTAGCCGATCTGGCTCATCGTCGAGTAGGCGATCGCCCGCTTCAGGTCGGTCATCACCAGCGCCATCGTCGCCGCGACCAGCAGCGTCGCCAGGCCGACGAAGGCGGCGACGTCCGCGGCGGTGGGCGCCAGCTCGAAGAGGACGTGGGTGCGGGCGATCAGGTAGACGCCGGCGGTGACCATCGTCGCCGCGTGGATCAGCGAGGAGACCGGGGTCGGGCCCTCCATCGCGTCCGGCAGCCAGGTGTGGAGCGGCAGCTGCGCGGACTTGGCGAAGGCGCCGACGAGCAGGAGCAGGCAGATCGCGACGATCGTCCACTCGTTCGTGGCGAAGACCTCGGGCGCTTTCTCGAAGACCTCGCCGTAGTCGAAGCTGCCGAGCTCGCGGAAGATGAGGAAGGCGGCGAGCACGAGGCCGATGTCGCCGACGACGTTGATCACGAAGGCCTTCATCCCCGCCTTGGTCGCCGTCTCGCGGCGGTACCAGAAGCTGATCAGCGCGTAGGAGGCGAAGCCGACGAAGGCCCAGCCGACGATGAGGAGGACGAAGTTGCCGGCGAGGACCAGCAGCAGCATCGAGAAGACGAAGAAGTTGAGGTAGCTGAAGAAGCGGTGGTAGCCCTCGTCGGACTGCATGTAGCCGTAGGAGTAGAGGTGGATCAGGGTCGAGACGCCGGTGACGACGAGGACCATGAAGAGCGAGAGCGGGTCGACGAAGATGCCGAGCTTGATGTCGAGGCCGGCGACGCTGGCGTAGTCCCAGAGCGAGGAGGCGTGGTGGCGAGAGTGGGGGTCGTCGCCGAGCAGGCTGACCGTGGCGGCGATGCCGCAGGCGAAGGCGAGGGCGATCGAGAGGGTGCCGATCGCACCCGCCGCCTTCCGCGGCAGCACCCGGTAGCCGAGCGCGATCACGATCGAGCCGAGCAGGGGGAAGAGCAGGACCAGCCAGGCCCAGGCGGTGGCGCTCATCCGCGCAGCTCCCGCAGGTCGTCGACGTTGAGCGGCAGGCGACGGCGGAAGATGGCGACGATCAGGCCGAGGCCGACGACGACCTCGCAGGCGGCGACGACCATCACGATCACCGCGAAGACCTGCCCCTCCTCGTTGCCGACCATGCGGCTGAAGGCGACGAGGGCGAGGTTGCCGGCGTTCAGCATCAGCTCCAGGCAGAGCAGGATGACCAGCGGGCTGCGCCGGATGAGGATGCCTACCGCTCCGGTGGAGAACAGGAGGGCGGACAAGACGATGTACCACTCGATGCTCATGGGGTTGCCCTGGGGGAGGGGGACACCCCCTCCAAACGAGAAGTGGAGTGTTTGGAGGGGGTGTCCCCCTCCCCTGACCGAGCCGCGTCAGGTGCGTTGTCCTCGCGGCGGCGGTGGGCAAGGACGATGGCGCCGACCGCTGCTAGGAGGAGGAGGAGGGAGGAGGCCTCGAAAGGCAGCAGGAACTTCTCCAGCATCAGCGTTCCTATGGCTGCCGGGTCGCCGAAGCCGGGTTTGACGTCAGGTCCCTCCGTTCCAAGCGCGAGGAGAGATGAGGAGAGGACGGCTACCGAGAGCTCGACGAAGAGGGCTATGCCGAGGAGGGGGGCGAGGAAGCGTTGGCCGGGGATCGGCTCCCAGGCCGACTCACCGCCGCCGCCGACGTAGGCGACGACGAAGACGTAGAGGACCATCACCGCGCCCGCGTAGACGACCACCTGGGCGGCGGCGACGAAGGCCGAGGTGAGGAGCAGGAACAGCGCCGCCAGGGAGAAGAGGTGGACGATCAGCGCCAGCACCGAGTAGAACGGGTTGCGCAGTGCGATCACGCCGACGGCGCCGCCGAGCGCTCCGATCGCGGAGCCGAAGAACAGGACCTCTTCCACTATTCCCCCTCGCTTTTCAGCGGCGTCCGTTCGATCGGCTCCGCCAGCAGCATCTCCTTGGTGAAGATCAGGTCGCGGCGGTCGTAGTCGGCCATCTCGTAGTCGTGGCCCATCGTGATCGCGTCGAAGGGGCAGGCGATCTCGCAGTAGCCGCAGAAGATGCAGCGGGAGAGGTTGATCTCGTAGACGGCGGCGTAGCGCTCGCCGGCGGAGACCCGCTCGCCGGGGATGTTCTCCGCCGCGACGACGCGGATGCAGTCGGCGGGGCAGGCGGCGGCGCAGAGCGAGCAGCCGACGCATTTCTCCAGGCCCGTGTCCTCGAACTTGTGGAGTTTGTGGCGGCCGCGGAAGCGCGGGTAGACCGGCGTCTTCTCCTCGGGGTACTCGATCGTCATCGGCCCCTCGACCAGCCGCGCCATCGTCGTCTTCAGTCCGCGCAGGGTCTCCCCGAAGGCGCGCCAGGTGCCACCGAGCCCGCCCGGCTCGGGGCCGCGTTGCACCTCGACGACGTCGATCGAGTCGAGGTAGGAGGCGGACTTCGGGTCGAAGTCGTTGCCGTTCGAAGCCGCGCTCACAGGACCACCACCAGGACGGCGGTGACGAGGACGTTGAGGGTGGCGAGCGGCAGCAGCACTTTCCAGCCGAGGCTCATCAGCTGGTCATATCGCAGACGGGGGAGGGTCGCCCTCACCCAGATGAAGAAGAGGACGAGGACGAGCATCTTCGCCAGCATCCAGATCGGGTCGAGGAAGCTCGGCCCGGGGCCCATCCAGCCGCCGAGGAACATCGCCGCGGCGATCCCGGAGACGACCAGGATCTCCATGTATTCGACTAGGAGGAAGGAGCCGAAGCGCATGCCGCCGTACTCGGTCATGAAGCCCTGGACCAGCTCGGCGTCGGCCTCGGGCATGTCGAACGGGGTGCGATTGGTCTCGGCGAAGCCGGCCATCATGAAGATCAGGAAGCCGACGAACTGCGGGACGATGAACCACATGTCGCCCTGGGCGTGGACCGCGTCGACCAGCGAGAGGGAGCCGCTCATCATGATCACGCCGAGGAGAGCGAGGCCCATCGCGACCTCGTAGGAGATCAGCTGCGCGGCCGAGCGCATCGCCCCCAGCAGGCTGTATTTCGAGCCCGAGGACCAGCCGCCGAGGACGAGGCCGTAAAAGGCGATCGAGCCGACGGCGAAGAAGTAGAGGATGCCGATCGGGACGTCGATCCCGTAGAGGCCGACCCCGTCCTGGACGTCGCCCCAGGGGATGATCGCCAGAGCGAGGACACCGGAGAGGACCGGCAGCAGCGGCCCGAGGACGAACAGGGTCGAGACCGCGTTGGCGGGCCGGAACGACTCCTTGGAGATCAGCTTGCCGACGTCGGCAAGCGGCTGCAGGAGGCCGAAGGGGCCGACGCGGTTCGGTCCGTAGCGATGCTGGAAGCGGCCGATCAGCTTGCGCTCCAGAACGGTGAGCAGCGGCAGGATGCCGAAGATCACGGCGAAGATGATCACGCTCTTGGCGACCATGATCCAGGTCGCTTCGGCAAGCGTGGTGTCGGCGAGCGGCAGCATCAGGCCTTCGCCTCGCCGAGCTTCTCGACCTTGACCTGGACGGGGCCGCCGTTCAGCAAGGCGTTCGCGTTGCCGTCGAGGACGCCCTCGGCCATGAAGACGACGCCCTCGCTGACGCGTTCCTTGACCTGGGCCTCGGCTTCGACGCTGGAGCCGTTCTGGCTGACGCGGACCTTGTCGCCGGACTTGAGGTTGAGGCGGGCTGCGTCCTCGCGGGAGATCTCGAGGCGCTGCTGCGGGGTCAGGAACTTCAGCGGGGGGTTCAGCTCGGTGATCGGGCCGGCCCACAAGTCGCGGTAGGTGCCGAGGAGGAGGGTGCCGCCACCTTGGGAGGGGGGGACCGTCGCGTCAGGGTCTCCGGACGCGACTCCGCCAGGGGTCGGCTCCGGTTGGACCATGCTTATTGGGGCGTCGCGCTCAGTGTCCGGAGACCCCTCGCCGACCGTCTCCTCAGATTCGGAAGCGTCTCCCTCCCCTGCGTGGTGCGCGGGAGCATCTCCGGCTTCGACGTAGCCGGGTTGAGAGGTTGCGCCGGTCTCGGTCGGGCCTTGCTCGGGAGAATCGGTTGCCCCTTCGGGGCCGTCGTGCTCGGAGTTGCTGTCGCTCTGGTCGCTGGTCGACCCCTCACGGTCCTGCCAGCGGAGGCCGCGGCCGCCGATATCGCTGTCGTTGATGCCGGCGTAGAAGGAGACGGCCTCGGTGAGGGCGGCGAAGGCGGTCGGCTGGGAGTTGATGCCGGTGTCGAGGCCGAGGGCTTTGGCGAGTTCGGCGAGGACGACGATGTTGGGCTGGACGTAGCGGGGCCGCGAAGCCGAAGGCCTTACTCGCTGGAGGCGGCCGTCGGGGTGGGTGACGGTGCCGTCTTTCTCGGCGTGGGTCTCGAGCGGGAGGACGACGTCGGCCTTGGCGGTGGTCGCGTTCTCGTGCATCGAGAAGGAAACGACGAAGTCGGCGGCGGTCAGCGCCTCTTCCCAGGCGGGGGTGTCGGGGAAGTCGCGGATCGGGTCGGCGCCGAAGAGGATCAGGCCGGTCAGCTCGCCGGAGATCAGCGCCGCGCGGATCTCCTCGGTCGACATCCCGGCCGTCGTCTCCGAGAGGCCGGGGCCGGCGTCGGGGAGGCAGCCGGCCTCGCGCAGGCCGCGGGCGTTGGTGGTGTCGGGAATTTCCAGCAGGCCGGAGCCCTCGCTGCCGGCCATCCCGGCCGCGGAGGCGACCTCGAGCAGCGCCTCGGCCGCGCCGTCCTCGCGGGCGATCCGCTCGCCCCAGATGACGACGACCTTGGTGGCCTCGCGCAGCGTGTCGGCAACCGGGGTGGCGACGTTCTCGGCGCCGCCGATCGCGCCCGCCAGCTCGGAGACGAAGTGCGCCCCCTGGCCAGGCGCGTAGCGGGCGATCGCCTCGGCGCCACCGTCGAGCGCCGTCGGCCGCTCGGTCGCGACGACCAGCTTGGCGCCGTTGCGGCGGATCGCCTTGCGGACCCGCAGGTCGAGGATCGGCGAGCTGTGCAGCGGGTCGGTACCCAGCACGAGGATCGCGTCGGCGTCGTCGATGTCGCTGACCTTGGCCGAGATCGCCGGCTCGGCCAGCCGCCGCAGCACTCCGGCCTGCGGACCGCGCGAGGGGCGCGAGTCGACGTGCGGGGAGCCGAGCGCGTCGCGGACGATCCGCTGGACCAGGAAGCCCTCCTCGTTGGAGGCGTCGCCTACGATCGCGGCGACCTTGCCGCCGGCGCGCAGCAGCCCCTCGGCAACCGCCGCGACCGCCTGCTCCCAGCCGGCCTCGGCGCCGCCCTTCAGCTGCGGCCCGTCGATCCGCTCCTCGGCCTCGAACATCTCGAACCCGTAGCGGCCGCGGTCGCAGAGCCAGCCGTCGTCGACCTCGTGGTTGTCGCGGGTGAGCACCCGTTTCACCTTCTCGTCGCGGACGGTGAAGCTGACGTTGCACTGGCTCGGGCAGATCGTGCAGACCGAGCCGGCGTGCTCGATGTCCCAGGGCCGGGCGCGGAAGCGGTAGGTGTAGTTGGTCAGCGCCCCGACCGGG